>JAFTPJ010000007.1 GCA_017463405.1 Clostridia bacterium | reverse complement strand
TTTGTTAGCGCACGTCGAGGTTTGAACATAAACATTAAATTTACGGAAACCGTTAGACGGGCAAACTGTGCTTTTTTGTGTGGTTCGGGACTTCTACCCGCGAATGGAGAACTTACTTCTTCTTCGGTCTCTTTGCGCCGTACTTGGAACGGCCCTGGTTACGGTTTGCAACACCCTGTGCATCAAGCGTTCCACGGATGATGTGGTAACGTACACCGGGAAGGTCTCTTACACGTCCTCCTCTGATCAGTACCACAGAGTGCTCCTGCAGATTGTGTCCGATACCGGGAATATAGACGGTTGCTTCCATACCGTTGGTCAGACGTACTCTTGCAATTTTTCTCATTGCGGAGTTCGGCTTCTTCGGGCTGGTGGTAGATACCTTCGTGCAAACGCCTCTCTTCTGCGGTGCAGACTGGTCGATTGCTGCGTTCTTCAAAGAGTTAAAGCCCTTCTGGAGAACGGGAGCCTTGGATTTGTAATCCTTTTCGCCGCGTCCCTGTCTGACAAGCTGGTTAAAAGTTGGCATTCTTCAGTTTCCTCCTTCTTCCGAAATTTAATGTTTATATACAGACACCCGACCATACGGTCGCGTGAAGCTGTCGAATTTCGGGTTTTACGCCATCCATGCAACAGGCACAGTACGGGCATAGAACCACAAATTACAATCTATTATATCATTTTCATTCGATTTTGTCAAGAACCCGCCATCTTTTCTCCCTTTTGCACAATTTTACTCACCACAAACTCAATTATTTGTCATATTTTTTACCTTTTATACAGTACAAAGACAAAAAAATGGGGATTTACAAAGGATAACGCAAAAGGATGCCGCCAAATGCAAGCTGCATCAGCGGCATCCTCTGTCCTTCAACGCTGCGATCGGATCACGGTGCTACGCTTTTTGCATAGTCGTAAAGCGCCATGATTCCGTCCACCAGGGTCGGAGCGATCTCGGATGTTGTATCCATATTATAGAAGCTGGGCAAGGTCGCGATATCTGCCGCATATTCGGTCAAAAGCTTTCCCTCTTTACCCACCGAATACGTCGTACCCGTATTCAGATCCATCCAATTTCCCTCGGGAAGATAGATATTGCGCATGTCGACGTTCTTCAGGATCGGTGCGATCAGGAAAGCATCGCCGAACGTATATTCATCGTCAATATCATACACATTTGCATCATCCTGCCAACCGAGCACCAGATGGCGCATCACGGGCATACCCGTTGCGCACGCCTCCTCGCTCAACTCCGTAATATACGGAGTCAGATGCTCATGTAGCTTGGTATAGGCACGATACAACTCGGTCACGTATGCGTAATTCGGATCCTCCTCCGCAAACTCATAGGATCTTCTCACCGTTCCGTGCGTCTGAATGCAGATCGTAAACGCTGAAAACTGTGTACCACGGACCAAAATTTTCCCCTCGGTTTCGATCGCGCGGCTTCCGTACTGATAGCCCGCCATATCGTAGCTCATAAACGGAACACCGGACAAGCCGGAGGTCAACACCGCACGCAACTGGAACCCAAGGCTGGAGAAATCGCGCATCTGGTCGCCGGCCCACATATAAGGACCCCTTTGCGAACCAATACCGCCACCGCGCGTGTAGCACATACCGCTGTCGGGCTTATTGGAGATCATATCCCAGAACATCGAGCAAAACGCCGTCGGATACCAGTGGTGCGAGCCGCTGGTGGGCAAAGATTCGTCATAGTAATTCAACGGATAGTTTTCGGGAAGTGTCTCGCAGAAATCGATCTTACAGCCGTCCACACCAATATCGTTGGAAAGATAGTTCCAGTACTCATCGAAGAACCATTGCACAGCATTCGGATTGGAAATATCCAAATAGGGAAACGTAGCCGTTCCGCCGCCCGCATCGGGGTTGTTGGTTCCCACGCTGGTATTGGGAAGTTGCGTGGATGTGGTACCATCGGGACGTGTCTGCGACACCAGATATTCCGAACGGAAAGCCGACACACTTGAGGAAGTCAATTGATCGATCACAAGCATACGCATAGCAGAGCTGGCATATCCGACGCGCATATATATCAGAAACTTCTTTCCCAACGAATGCACGTAATCGCACAGCTCCTTCAGGTCTGTATGATAAGCGCTGAACGGCTCTGCAAGAACACCGGTCCAAGGAAGATCGTATTTCTCCATATTGGCAATCATTTCATAAACGCCTTCACCACCCTCTGCATTATCGGCAGTCCACTTGGTGGAAAGATCGGGGTGGTATGCGCAAACGATCATACCGTAGCTCCACTCCTCCGGCATACCCGCATATCCCGTCAGATCGCTGTATCCCTTGATCACGTCCGCGATCTTTTCGGTGGTAAAGAAGTACACGTCCAACGGAACGCCGGTCACACTGGTGACCCAGCGGTTTTCATCGCTCTTTCCAATGTCCATCGTCATATGCTCGTAAAGGTTGACGAACACACCGGAGCCGCGGGAGGAGCAAAGCAGCGGAATGACCATATAGCATGCATTCGCCTGCGACCAGATGTCCTTGGAGAACATTTCGATGTATTTTCCTCTTTGGTTGGTGTTATCAAAGCGCTCACCCGTACCAAAGATCGCCTCGTTTTCCTCCAGAACGCCGGTAATGGAGCTACCGCCAACATAGGTCGTAATATTCGTTACCGTCGAGGCAAGCTTTCCGCTCGGCGTATAGAAATCCATCTGGAATTGCGCGGTATCGATTTTTACGCAGCTTCCGTCCGATGCCGTAGCCGTAAAGACCGCTCCATCCGATGCCGTTGTGATCTCCTCCAGCACCGAGGGATCTTTTTCTCCCAGAGAATACGCCAATCTCTGTGCGGCGCCGAAATCGTTATATGCGGCATCCGCAGAGACCTTGCTCTGGAGTCTCCATGCGCCGTTGCCCGTAAAGCTCAAGCGCGCGTACGTGTACATTTTTTCCGTGGTTTCCAGTCCGAGCTCCACGTAGTGCTCGTCAACCGACAGAATCTTCACCGGTGGATGTTCAGCGGGCTGAAACAGATAATCCAGATCCGCTGCAATGCCATACTCCTTTGCATCGGGATCCTTATAGGCAAGCATGTTCATCAAAAACACCATTCCTGTAATGACGGACTGCTCGTTTTTGGCATAGACCATAACACGCGTATCCACCACGCGGACAACAAAGTTGTTTTCGTCCAGTCGGTACTGATCCTTCACGTCGACCGTTTCCACGCGTGCAATATCACCGACCAGAATTTCGTAGGTTTTCTGTTTCTCAATGTTACTCACAACCGGCACTGCAACGCCAGTAACCTCTTGGATTTCATTCGCAAGGTTCACACATTCATCCTGCACAAGTATACTGGAGCCCTTTTTGTAAACGATCTGAAACTCTGCAGCTCCGCTGCCGTCCAGCTTTGCAAAATCAAGCAGCTGCTCGGGACGCTCAAGCGTTTCCCCGTCTGCACCCAGCTTATCGCTGCTTCCACTGATAAAATTCGGTGTTTCCGTGACCGCATCCTGCTCGAGCACCGACTGCGGCACGGCGCATCCGAAAATGCCGAGTAGTATTGCCAGCAGAATCATCAGCGCAATCGATTTCACCTTCATAAAATACCTCCTTCAATAATCGCAAAAGCAATCAGATACATTCCCATTCGCCCGCATTTGTCAGCATCTTCTCGCGGATCTTCATCACGGCAAGTGTTTCCTCACGTGCAAAATCCGTCTCACCCGTCTCATAGAAATGAAGGATCTTTGCCATCAGGGTGCGGAAGAAGTCGGAATCGACGTTCTTTGATGTCGATGCCCCCTCTGCATTCTCTGCGGTTACAGCAAACGGCAGACTGCTCGCGTAAACGGCAGTTGCACTCTTTTCCTCACCGTATGCGACGCGAAAGATACACTGATTGCCCTGACGCTCGCACTTGACAGCCGTCGCACCGGTGCCCAACAGCTTAACGATCATCTCAACCTGATGCACGATGTACTCATCTGCCGAGCGTCCGCCGCCCGTGGTGATAACCTGACGTGCCCCCTTCAAAGCATCCAATTCGTCCGCATAGCGGAGCGCGGATGTACTGAAGCAAGTAGCACCGTACCGATCCGCCAACGCATAGATTTCTACTGCCTCGGCATAATTCGGCGTAAACGTCTTATCAATATAGGTACGCTTGCCGTAGCGGAGCGCAGTCTTCGCATACTGCAGATGCTTCTCAGGGTCGGAGGGTGCCAGGATCAGGAGCACGTCGCTCTTCTCGCACACCTCTTCCATCGTCTTGCAAAGCTCCACGCCGTTCGCCTCGCACCACTCTGCGTTGGTCTTTCCGTCGCGCGGTGACACCTCAATCTCGCCCCATGCGTAAGCAATCTCATACTCCAGACCAAGCTGTGTACACTGCTCCTTGATCCATGCGGGATAATTGTTTGCGTGCCACTCGCTCAAATAGTAATCAATAAAGCCGATCTTTTTCATATAACACCTCTTACAGCTCGATTTCCTTCTTGATATCCGCAGAACGGTAGAGAGAATCAAGCAACTTCATCGTCTCAAGGATATGGGAGATGTGGTTGCGGTTGTAAACGCCGGTATCAATGGACTCGAGGAATGCCTCATCCTCCTTTTGATACATATCGGGGATCTCGTGTGCGGATCTTTCGGTCTCCAGCGTCTGTCCGTCGAAGAAGGAGAACTGGTCGCCGTAGTCCAGACGCGCGCCGCCCTTATCACCGAGGAAGTCGATGTACATACCGCGCTCCTCGAGATTCTGTGCCCATGCACCGTTGAAGGAAATGCTTGCGGCATCGGTACGAATATAGCCCGTGATGAAATCGTCAACGTCATTCGTGCCGTTTTCAATATCAGCGGTATCCTCTGCCCACATGCCCTTATAGCGATAAGACTTCATATCCTTCGCCATTTCGCTGTACGCATCGCAGGTTAGGTTCTTCACCTTTGCCTCGCCCAGAATATAGAGAATCAGATCGAAGAAATGTACACCCCAGTCGATCAGAACACCGCCGCCCGACTGTGCCTTTGTCGTGAACGCACCGCCAAGACCGGGGATGCTTCTGCAGGCGCGGAAGGAACAATATACATGGTAAATCTTACCGAATTTGCCTTCGCGATTCATCTCTTCGAGGATTTCAACAGACTTGTGATAACGGTTACATACGCCGATATTAAGAATCTTGCCCTGCTTCTCTGCCTCCTCTGCCATCTCAACGGAGAGTGCATAGTTGACGGTAATAGGCTTCTCGCACATGACGTGCTTGCCTGCACGAAGCGCGTCCATCGTGACGGTGTAGTGCGCATAGTTCGGTGTCAGCACGAATACGGCATCGACCTCGGGGTCATTCAGTGCCACGTGATAGTCGGTGATGGTCTGCTCAATGAAGGGGAAATCCGCCTTCATCTTATCTGCTTTCTCAATGATCAGGTCACACGCATACTTGACGCGAATCCCCTCCATTTTGCTGAGTGCCGGGAAATGTGCGCCGCGGGCAATTCTTCCGCAACCGATAATAGCCAATGTTTTCATTTTATACTTTCCTTTCTTATACTCAAAGCCTTTCTTTTCGGCAAAGCACCGGACGCTCGCCGATCTTCCCTTCTATTATACTCCCAAAAGTCTCTCTTGAAAATGTCATCCTTTTGGATTTTATTTATCATTTTTTTGGATTTTTCAAAAAAATGCAAAAAATCGGGAAAAAAAATTTGCATTCTTCTTGACAAACGCATGATTTTTGTTTAGAATATTGGGGAGAAGGAGGTGATGGCATGGGGGCTGCTTATCACATCGATCATAACTATGTCCAGCAACCGCTGGAATTCGGAGAGATACATCTGTTCCAGATTGGAACACTGCATTGCCCGAAGGATACCGTAGTCGAACGCCATCTGCATCACAACTGGTTTGAACTGACAATTCTGACCGACGGCTCGGGAACAATTTATACCAACGACACTCCGATCAAAGTCTCCAAGGGTGACATCTACCTTTCCTTCCCCGCAGAATTTCATGAAATTGTTTCGGACGATACACTGCACTTTGATTTCTTCTCCTTCCAAACCGACAATCCTGCCTACCGTGACGACCTTGAACGCATCATGCAACAATTTGCCGACGCCGACAAGCGCATTCTTCACAACGACGGTATCCGTGCACTTGTCCGTGACGCGATCGCCCAAATCCAGATGCCGCAAACCACACCCTATCGCAAAGAAATCCTGGGCGCGCAATTTCTGCAGCTGTTGATCCTTCTGATCCGTGACTTCAAGGATATTGAGCCGGGCAATACACCCTACAACGCGACACAGGCACAGCAATTCTGTTTCTCGCTGATGCATTACATCGACACGCACATCTACACCATGAAAAATCCGGGTGAGCTGGCAGAGGTCACAAACTACAACTACAGTTATCTCTCCCATCTGTTCCATTCGGTCACATCTCAAACACTATCGATCTATTTCCTGAAGCGACGGCTGGAAACCGCAGCGGGACTGTTGCGCGAGAATGATCTGTCGATCACGCAGATTGCACAAATGCTGCAATACTCCTCAGTCTATGCGTTCAGCAAAGCATTCCGCGCCTATTACGGAATATCGCCACGGGAATACCGCGGCAAAAACAAGGTTCCTGCGTCAAAAAAAGAATAAGAAGAAATAACAGGGGTTGTTCAAATGTGAACTGCCCCTGTTATATATTTCTATATATCACCGAACCGGTTACATCTTATACGCCATCGTCATCATATGCGTCAGTGCCTTTGCTTCTCGAATCGAGCATCCCGGCAAAATATTTCCAGTAAGGAATTGCTCAATCGGTGCGGGGAATGATTCTCCGACGTTGACCGTTTCAGCCTGCCCGTTCGTACCTTGCGTGCATTTGATCACGTTATCGTGCTCCATGCGTACGTAGCCGTTCTCGCCGTAAACCTCAAGCACAACGGGCGAATAGCGGGAAACAAACCCCGTTTCGTTGATTGCAATCGCTCCGTTTTCGAACCGCATAACCGTGACAGCATTGTCCTCCACCCCGTCGCGGTTCTTCTCTTTGAGTGTTGCATTCTCACAGCTTACGCTAAACGCCGATGTTGCTGATACGGGCACACCAAGAATCCATTCCGTCAGATACATTCCGTGTGCGCCGAGATCAATCATCGCACCGCCACCGCATTGCGAACGGTTATAAAAATGCAGAGGCAACCAATCACATACACTGCCGGAATGGCAATTGCGGAATCGCATATAGTTGATCTTGCCGAGCTCACCGCTGTCAACGATCTGCTTGACCGCAATACGTGAGCCGATGTATTTCTGAAACAGAGATATCGTAAAGGAAACGCCGTTTTCCCTGATCGCCGCCTCAACTCTGCCGCAATCCGCATCGGTAAGCGCCAATACCTTTTCGGTAAAAATATGCTTTTTTGCATTGGCAATCCGAATCATATCCTCTGCATGATCACTCGTAGCCGAGCAGACGATGACACCCTCCGCATTGCTGTTCAACAGGTCCTCCGCCGTAGCAAAACGGGGAAGATCAAATCTTTTTCGGTATTCCTCTGCCAGTGCATCGTCCTTTTCATAAAAGCCGATCACCTCACCAAGCTGAAGTGCTTTTTCCGTGTAGGACGCAGCATGAACGTGTCAGACGCCAAATATTGCTATCTTCATTTGAAATACACCGGCTTTCCTGTTTTTGACGACTCATATATTGCCTCAAGAATCTCGGATACGACGAGCGCCTGCTCGGGAAGAACGACGGGATCGGTATTGTCAACAATGGACTTGATCCAGCTTGCCGCCTCTACGTCCGCAGGATTTGCGCTCGCCCCCTCGTAAAAGGCAACACCGCCCGCAGAGGTATCGACAACCGTTTCCGTCTGGCGATCAAATTCCACCTTGTTGATTTTGAGAACGTTGTTTTTGATCTGCAATCCTTCCTTGCTTCCGCAAAGCACACAGCTTCCCTCCTCAATCGGCTCCGAGGTATTGAGCGCCCAGCTGGTCTCCAGCATGATGGTAGCTCCGTTTTTCATGCGAATAAAGGCGCATGCAGCTTCCTCAAGAGGTGTTGTGCTGACACCGTTATCTCCCCAGATATTGCCCGCCTCGGGATGCTCAAGCTTCTTGTGCGTTTTTCCGATTACCAGCTCCGGCTCATAATTGTTCATCAAATAAAGAGTCAGATCGAGCGAGTGCGTCGCAATATCGATGATGGGACCGCCTCCCTGTGCATCCTCATCAAGAAACACGCCCCAGTTCGGTGTTCCGCGTCTGCGGATTGCAAGACAATTGGCATAATAAATTTCACCAAGCGCACCGGAATCGACATACCGTTTGGCATAGAGGCTCTGCGGCTTCTGTCTATGCTGATATCCGATCGTCAATTTTTTGCCTGTGGCTTTTGCCGCCTCGTACATCCTTCTCGCATCGGCTGCGGTCTTTGCCATAGGCTTTTCGCACATCACATGCTTGCCCGCGTAGAGTGCGTCTATCGTTATTTGCGCATGCTCGCGATTTGGGGTGAGTACGTGAACCACTTCAATTTCCGGATCTTCCAACAGTTCCTTGTAGTCCACGTAAATCTTTGCATCCCGCGTGCCGAATTTCTCCTTTGCCGCCGCGGCACGCTCCGGAATAATATCGCAAAACGCTACCATTCTGACATTGGGAATCCTTGAAAGTGCCGGCATATGCTTTCCGTTAGCGATACCTCCACAACCGATAATACCGATCTTAACGATTCGTTCCATTTGTTTTTCTCCTTTTTTATTTTTTCTTTGCCGAAAAGTTTGAAAACTTTCACTTTTATTATAGACTTTTTCACTTCGGAATGCTATAATAGAATTGATGGAAAATATAAAAAAATTGTCCGTAAGGAGAAATGCGTAATGAAAGCAACGATCAATGCCATTCATGTGGAAGCCCCTCGCCGTGCAGGGGAAGAGGCTGAATTTTTTGTTCAATCCAACGAACCGAATACCGTCGCCTGCACCGCGCATATTCATAATGCGGTTGAATTGCTCTACATCAAGGAGGGCAGCTATACCGTTGTGCTTGACAGTCGGGAATATGGAGTCGGCGTCGGTGATCTGATTTTATTTTGCTCCAATTCGATTCATTACGTGTTTGCGCAAAAATCTCCTGTCAATCAATATTACGTAATCAAAATTCCACCTGCGTTTCTGCTTGAATTTTCCAAGCAAGACATCGGGGTGGAGTATATCATGAGATTTGCGCTGAATCGCGAGGGACAGAAAAATATATGGAAACAAGATGAGTTGGAGCAAAGCGAAATATTACCGATACTGAAGCAGCTGATCAAAGAGCATGAATCGCAAAACTACGCGACCGAAATTGCCATAAGACTAAAAATCATGGAGTTATTATTGGCAATCCTACGTGAAAACAGGTATCATTCGGATCTGCCGAGCAATCAAACAGTCGAATTGGTCTATCATATCATGCTTTACATAAGAAACAACTATGCAGAAGATATTGACGAAAAGAAACTGGCACAAAGTTTTGGAATGAGCTACAGCCATTTTTCACGCAGCTTCAAGCGCGTCGCGGGCATGACCTTCAGAAAGTATTTAAACATCACACGAATCCATAAAGCCGAGCAAATACTGTGCACAAGCAGGGAAAGCATCACCGAAATTGCCATGAAATGCGGTTATAACAGCCCGTCGTACTTTATCAACGTATATCGGACCATTACGGGTAAAACGCCCTATCAGGTGCGTCACCGAACAGAAGCAAAAAACAGCGTTACGGATTAAACACCAAGTAGACTGTAGAAAAAAGCAGACAATTTGCAAAAACGCACAGACTTTTACCCGTTTTGTCTTTGACCATATAGGTGCAAATGAAAAAAGCTACATTTCGCTCCGCCGACAATCGCAAGCGATTGTCGTTATGATAACAAAAAGAAAAGCGCTGTAAAGGAATTTCGTGCTCTGCGAAGCGCGGGAAGGCGGAGAATTCAGACATACCCGATTTCCGCTCCGCAAGGGAGCCTCGTGCACCTCCACAGTACAAGCTTTTGAGAGAATCACATGCGTAAACGCGCGATCAAACCTTTTGGCAAGCTGACGAAAACCGTTAGTATGGTCTACAGTTTGCAAGTGAGGCAGTCTCAAACCGATGTTTGAGACTGCCTCACTTGATTTATTTCATTCAATCGGAAACAGCTTCAGTCTCCTCTACCTTGCGGACGCCGACACCCTTGTAGCAATCCATGCCGGTTCCGGCGGGGATCAGCTTACCGATGATAACGTTCTCCTTCAAGCCGCGCAGATAGTCAACCTTACCGTGGATCGCCGCCTCGGTAAGAACCTTGGTGGTTTCCTGGAAGGATGCCGCGGACATAAAGGACTCGGTCTGCAACGATGCCTTGGTGATACCAAGAAGAATCGTGCTTCCCACTGCGTGAGTAAGACCCGTCTCTCCTGCCTCGATACGTGCGTCGACCTCGTTGTTTGCTCTCTCCAGATCCATCATATCGATGTTGGAGCCAACCAACAGCTCGGTGCTTCCACTCTCTTCCACGCGCATCTTTCTGGTCATCTGACGCGCGATGATCTCAACGTGCTTATCGTTAACGTTACAGGACTGCGAACGGTAAACCTTCTGAATTTCCTTGATCAGATACTCGTAAACCGCATCCAAGCCAAGGATTCTCATAATATCGGCAGGAGCCTTGTTCCCCTCGGTCATTGCCTCACCGACCTCAAGGTGCTGACCCTCGATGATTGCAAGCTTGGTGCCATAGGGAATCTGATACTCCTTCACCTCTGCCACAACACCCTCGGGCTGTTCGGCGTCGGGGTGAACCGTGACGGTGTGAATATTGGAGTTCTCCGCCATACCGATGTGCGCAGTTCCACGAACCTCGGTCATAACTGCGGGCTTCTTCGGCTGACGAGCCTCAAACAGCTCCTCGACACGGGGAAGACCCTGCGTAATATCGGAGCCTGCGACACCGCCGGAGTGGAAGGTTCTCATAGTCAGCTGTGTACCCGGCTCACCGATGGATTGTGCCGCGATGATACCGACTGCTTCACCGACGTTAACAAGCTTGCCGTTTGCAAGATCGGCACCGTAACAGTGTGCACAGATACCCTGCTTTGCATGACACTGGATGACCGTACGGATGTTGACACCCTTTACACCTGCGGCTGTAATCAGATCAACAGCCTCCTCGGTGATCATCTGATCGTCCTCAATCAGAATCTCACTCGTTTCGGGATGCAGCACGGGCCCCATAGTGAAGCGTCCGATGATACGGTCTGCCAGAGGCTCCAGTACGTTCTTATCCTTATCGTCGATAATGTCGGTCACATAAGCGCCCTTCTTGGTATCGCACTTGATCTCGCGTACGATGACCTCCTGCGATACATCGACCAGACGGCGGGTAAGATAACCCGAGTCTGCGGTACGCAGAGCCGTATCGGACAGCGACTTACGCGATCCCTTTGCACCCATAAAGTACTCCAGAATGTTCAGTCCCTCGCGGAAGTTGGATTTGATCGGCACCTCAATGGTACGACCGTTGGTCGCGAACATCAATCCGCGCATACCTGCGAGCTGACGCATCTGCGCGATCGATCCGCGGGCTCCGGAAT
Organism: Clostridia bacterium; assembly: GCA_017463405.1. Lineage (GTDB taxonomy): Bacteria > Bacillota > Clostridia > Oscillospirales > CAG-272 > UMGS1865. Next base: position 922 of record JAFTPJ010000007.1, on the reverse strand, counting down.
CCGACATAATTTTGATCGGGTTGAACTGGCTGAAGCTGTTCTGCAGGGCGTTGGTCACGTCGTCCGTGGTCTTATCCCACAGTTTGATGACCGCGTTGTAGCGCTCCTCGTTGGAGTACATACCCATGCGGTAATAGTTGTTCAGCACGTCCACCTGTTTCTGTGCCGCTTCGATGAACTCGGGCTTTTCCTTCGGGATGGTCATATCGTAAACCGAGATCGAGAAGGATGCGCGCGTAGAGTACTGATAGCCAAGCGCCTTGATATCGTCCAGCATGGTCGCACAGACGTCGGGACCGTTGTTGCGAATACAACGGTCAAGAATCTGACCGAGTTGCTTCTTCTTGATGACGAACTCGACCTCAAGCTTGAGGGCGTTTTCGGGCTTGGAGCGATCCACAAAGCCGAGGTTCTGCGGAATCACCTTATTGTAGATGAGGCGTCCCAGCGTAGTGACGATCACATCCGAACGCATCTCGCCGTCAATCTCCTTGTTCACACGGATCTTGATCTTGGAGTGCAGACCGAGGACGCCGTTTGCATACGCCATCATCGCCTCATCCATGTTGCGATACATGTGATAGTTGTAAACAATCTCGCCCTTCTCGTCGCGCACGATCTCGCCGTTTTCATCCAGCAAGGGCTCGCGGTCTCCGGGCTCGCCGCTCTTTTCCATGGTCAAGTAGTATGCGCCAAGAATCATATCCTGCGACGGCACGGTTACCGCCTTACCGTCCATAGGCTTGAGCAGGTTGTTAGCGGACAGCATGAGGAATCTTGCCTCCGCCTGTGCCTCTGCGGACAGCGGCACGTGTACGGGCATCTGGTCACCGTCAAAGTCCGCGTTGAATGCGGGGCAGACCAGCGGGTGCAGCTTGATTGCACGTCCCTCGACCAGTACGGGCTCGAATGCCTGAATGGA
>JAFTPJ010000165.1 GCA_017463405.1 Clostridia bacterium | reverse complement strand
GGGTCGGATGCCAGATTGATAAACAGCACCGTACGGTCAATCGCGCCCGTCTTTTTAAAGTCGGAAATAAAGAAATCCGCTTCCTCAAAGGTAATACCGACAGCAGCAAACACCACCGCGAATTTATCATCCTTGTTTCTTACCTTTGCCTGACGTGCGATCTGTGCGGCAAGGTTTGCATGCGGAAGACCCGAGCCCGAAAAGATCGGAAGCTTCTGTCCGCGCACCAAAGTATTCAAGCCATCAATCGTGGAGATCCCCGTCTGAATAAACTCGGAGGGATAATAACGCGCCGCAGGATTGATCGGTGTACCGTTGATATCCAGGCTCTTTTCGGGCAGAATGCGCGCACCGCCGTCGATTACCTCACCCATACCATTAAACACGCGTCCGAGCATATTCTCGGAAACAGGCAACTCAACGCCGTGTCCCGTAAAGCGCACCTTACTGTTTGCCAGATTGATCCCCGCAGATGATTCAAACAGCTGCACGAGCACATTGCGTCCGTTGACTTCCAATACGCGACAACGGCGCACCTCTCCGTTCGGCAACTCGATCTCGCCGAGCTCGTCGTACTTGACGCCCTCAACCTGCTTGACCAGCATTAGGGGACCTGCAACCTCTTCGATGGTTCTGTATTCTCTGATCATTTGCACGTCCTCCTTTACTCACGCTCGACACTCGCCACCAGCCGATCGAGCTGTGCGGTGATCTCGTTTTTGATCTTTTCAAACGCCTTTTTGTATTCATCATTGGGAACCGACTTGGCACGTCCGATCTGCTCATGCACGGGCAGATCGCAAATATCCTCGATATCCGCCCCTGCCTCGATGGCGCGTCTTGCGCGATCCTCATAGGTAAAGATCAAATCCAGAATGCCGCATTGTTTCTCCAGCGGTGTATAGCAATCCACGTCCAGGAATGCATCTTGCTGCAAGAAGTCCTCACGGATCGATTGCGCGGTATCGAGCGTCAGTCGGTCATCCGCGGACAGTGCGTCCATACCGACCAGCTTGACAATTTCCTGCAGATCCGCCTCGACCTGCAAAGTTTTCAGGCACCGTCCCGTATACTCCATCCAATTTTTGGACACGTTTTCCGCAAACCAGCCCGAAAGACGGTCACGGTAAAGCGAATAGGAGTTGAGCCAGTTGATAGCCGGGAAGTGACGGCGGTAAGCCAGCGATGCATCCAAGCCCCAGAACACCTTGACAATACGGAGTGTCGCCTGCGTGACGGGCTCGGAAATATCACCGCCCTGCGGAGAAACCGCACCGATGGCAGAAAGCGCCCCCTCGCGTCCGTCAGAGCCGAGACATACGACCTTTCCCGCTCTTTCATAAAACTGTGCCAAACGGGAGGTCAGGTATGCGGGATAGCCCTCCTCGCCGGGCATTTCCTCCAGTCGTCCCGACATCTCACGAAGTGCCTCCGCCCAACGAGAGGTCGAGTCCGCAATAACAGCCACGGAATACCCCATATCGCGGAAGTACTCCGCGATCGTAATACCAGTATAGATCGACGCCTCACGTGCCGCAACGGGCATGTCCGAGGTATTTGCGATCAGTACGGTACGCTCCATCAGCGATTTTCCTGTTTTTGGATCCACCAGATCGGGGAACTCACGCAAAACATCAGTCATCTCGTTGCCGCGCTCGCCGCATCCGATATAAACCACCAGATCCACGTCGCTCCATTTTGCCAACTGATGCTGGACAACCGTTTTTCCCGAGCCGAAGGGACCGGGAACGCAAGCCGTTCCGCCCTTTGCAATCGGGAACAGCGCATCGATCGAGCGCTGACCCGTGATCATAGGGTCAACGGGCGGGAGTTTTTCCTTGTAAGGGCGGGACACACGCACGGGCCATTTCTGCAGCAAGGTAATATTTTCGATCGTGCCGTCCTCGTATTTGATCTTACCGATGCGATCGGTCACTTTGAAGTCGCCCGAACGCAGCTCTACGATGGTTCCGTACGTCTTTGGCGGCGCCATGATCTTGTGCAAAATCACCTCGTTTTCCTGCACCGTACCGTAAATATCGCCGGGAGTAACCTTGTCGCCAAATTTCATTGCCGCCTCAAAATGCCACACCTTGTCTCTGTCCAGCGCGGGCTCGTCGATGCCACGCGTCAGATTGGCACCAACCTTGATGCGCATCGTCTCCAAGGGACGTTGGATACCGTCGTAAATATTGGTGAGCAATCCGGGACCGAGCTCAACCGACAAGGGAGCACCCGTAGATACGACCTTATCTCCGCGACCGATTCCCGCCGTTTCCTCATACACCTGAATGGAGGCACGGTCTCCGTGCATTTCGATGATCTCACCGATGAGCTTTTTGGAGCCGACGCGAACCACGTCAAACATATTCGCCTCTCGCATGCCCTCGGCAACCACCAGAGGCCCCGATACCTTCAGAATTTTTCCTTCAACCATTTTTATATGAACCTTTCTTACTATTCTTTGAACAGGATATCTGCACCGACCGCACGCTCCACAGCGGATCGGATATTGTTCATCCCGTATCCCGTGGAACCGCCCTGCCCCGGTATGGAAATCACTGCGGGCAGAGGCATATCCTTATAGCGATTCATGTCCTCTTCGATCTGTACGGCATAGTTCTCGGTGATAAAAATCACCGCATAAGCACCGCTTTTGACCATTGTATGCAATTTTTTTGCCGCCTCCTCCGCGCTTGCGGCATCCTCTACGGCAAAGCCGAGAGCCATAAATCCAAGCACGGTATCGCGGTCTCCGATAATTCCGACCCTATACATAGCTATCACGAATCCTTTCGCGAATCGTTACGGCCGAGATGCCGGCCTCCTTGCCCGCCAGCACGATACGAAGATTTTTCACCTCGTACTCATGCGCCAACAGGAAGGAAACCATCACCTCAAGTCCCACCGGGATAAACTTCGTTTCGCAGATCATTTCCATCCAGAAATTATCCGAAATACGTTCCACCGCGGTTAGTGTGCGGTCGCTCTGCGCCACACGATCGGAGAGCACACCGTATTCGGTCGTCTGCAGTCTTCCCCACAAGACATCCTCTCCGCCGTCAAACAGTTCTTTGACAAAGGAGTACGACAGACAGCCGCCGTGGATAAAAGCATCCGCAAACAACGCTTTGCCCGCTTCACCGCTATTCATTCGCAAAATGCGAATCGCGATCATCAGATTGAGCAAATCGATTTTGACACGCACAAGACGCAACACGTAAGCGTTTCCGGCGTTCTGCGCCGCCGCACACATGTCCGCATAGCAGGCACGGTCAAGAATCAGATCGATCTGTTGCGGATTTTTCGTCCTTGCGTAAACATCGACCGCCTCTTTCGCCGCCGTACACATGGCACGCGGAAGCCCCGTAAAGCAATCGGCTTCCACCATGCGCACCACAGTCTCGGCATTCACACATCCGAAATCAAACAGCATGGGAGTCGGATCGATTCCGCGAATGAACGTTTTGATTGCCGCCTTGACATTGTTACAATCATAAGGGTAACGCCAAAGCTTTAACACTGTGTCATCGGGAGCCAGCTCCTCGACAGTCTGATATGCACTTTTGAGAATTCCCAACAGGGTCTCCTCGCGCAAAGCCTTTCCCCCGTCATCGCGGTAAACGGTCACGCCCGCCTCCGCAAGCAAAGCGTATGCCTCGCTGGCATCCTTGACCTCAACAAGTCTTGCGATGCGGTCGCGTCCGATGATCGCATTTTCCAGTGCACGCACGTGGGCACTGCCATATAAATAATCAGTCATCAGTCACACCGCCTCCGTCAATTTTGCGTTTTGACGTCAAACAGTGCATGTCCGACCTCAGCCTCCAGCTCCTCGCGAAGCTGGGCGAACAGAAGCGAGAGCGAGCAGTTGGATTCCACTTCACCAAATCGCAGAATCAAACCGCCGTCAATCGAAACAGCCTTATCGGCAAGCTTTAATTTCGCCAGCTTCTCCGCTGAGAGCTTTCCGCCAAGTTTTTTTCGTGCGCCCTCAATGACGGCGGCGCCATAGCGATCGCGATCACGCTGATTCAAAAGCACCTCATAAGCATCGGGATCGATCGCATCCTCCGCACCGTAAAGCGTACGCCCGACGCTTTCCGCCTCCATTTGCTCGGCAAATGCCGCGCAAAGAAGACCGGTGAGCAGATCGGTGTATTTTTCGGCATCCAGATTGCGAACAAATTCAAACGCGCCGTCAAAAACGCCATCGATCAGCTCGCTCTGGGTCTGTAGCAGTAAATTTCTTTTATTGGTTGCCGCCGTAGATTTTGCGCGGGATACGCGCTCCATCCCTTCCCGCTCCGCCTCGGAGGACAGAGTCGCACGGATCTGTTCCGCGCGAGCGGCATAGTCGGCGGTGATTTTTTCGCTCTCCGCCTGCGCCTCGGCAAGGATTTTGTCGGCACGCTCCTGCGCCTCGGCAAGAATCCTGTCGGTGATTTTTTCAAGTCCCATCATCGCCATCGGGCTCATCTCCTTTCTGTATGGACGGTATCAACCGCGATTACAGAAGAATCAGCAACAGCGAGATCAGAAGAGCCAGAATTGCATAAAGCTCAACGAAGGATGCGGAAATAACAGCCTTACCGACTGCATCGGGACGCTTTGCGAGCACGGAGATACCCGCTGCCGCTACTTCCCCCTGCTTGATCGCGGAATACAAGCCACCGAAAGCAATCGGAAGAGATGCGAAGAAGTAGTTTGCACCCATCGCGATATCCATTGTACCGCCGGGAGTTGCGCCGCTGAAGATCATGATCAGAAACGCGGTAACCATTCCGTAAATACCCTGCGTCATCGGCAGTGCCTGCAGAAGCATGGATTTACCGTACTTGTTCGGATCTTCACTGATGAGTCCCGCAGTTGCTCTTGCCACCAGGTTAACGCCCTTTGCGGAGCCGATACCGGGAAGCACCACCGCCAATGCGGCACCGAGGATAGCCAAGCTGTCACCGTTAAAAATTTTTGTAAAAAGTTCGCCGAAAGTTCCCATTTTTGAATCTCCTTTGTTTTTTATATTGATTTTTAATTGGGTACGTCTTTACAGTTTTCCGAATATTTTTCCGCCGGAAGTGCGGGTGAGAACTGCTCGCCGCCGTCCTCGTAGAATTTGCCGAAGAACTCAATGTACTGCAGCCGCGCCGCATGCACAAAGGTTCCGAGCAGGTTGATTGCCAGATTGAGCACGTGTCCCGCGATCATAACGATCAGCATAAACACAAATCCGATCGGTCCCGTAGCGCCCAAGCCCGTGAGCATGTTGATAACCTGTGCGATGACACTCGCGACAAGCCCCAGCGCCAAGATACGGGAGTAGGACAGCAGATCGGACGC
>JAFTPJ010000164.1 GCA_017463405.1 Clostridia bacterium | reverse complement strand
TTTAACGATCAGGGCATCATCGATGATATTTACAACCGCTCTGCTACCCAGAACTTTGACGGTATCGATGCAGAAACCGATCTGACGACGACCGACTTTGCAACCAATCTGCCTTCTTCCGTGACCTTCTACGATGACAGCGCAAACGGTCATGCTTCCACGCTGAAGCTCACCATGGGTCTTGACGTTCAGGAGAACGATACCAAGATCTTCTGGACCAAGGACAGTGATATGCTTCCCACCTATGCAGAGGGAACCTACAGTGTGAGAAGAGGCAAGCTTTCCATCGGCGGAAGTACGCCCGTTCAGCTTGGATTTGATTCCGCAACGCTGGTCGAGGAGGATCCCGACGGCGGTATCGGTGTTTGGGAGTTCGTCAGAGGTGAGGAAACCTATACTTACGCCGAAACGACGTATGCCGAATACGCAACCTATTATTGCTTGGGCGAGAATGCAAACCGTGACTGGACATTCCCGAACCCGGGTATCGGTGCGGCTACCAACACACTCATAGCGGCTGACTTCGAGATCTTCGTTCCCGAGGATGCATCGGGTATGTTGCTCGGTTCGCTCTACAAGTATAACGACGGTACGGATGAATACCGCGATCTGATCCTGTATACAATCGATACTGCGGCAGGTACCATCGGCATCGGCGAGAATGCAACCGGTGCAACCTTTACCAAGGGTCAGTGGAATACGATTTCCATTGTTATAAACGTAAAGACCGGTGCTGCATCCATCTTTATTAACAATGTCTGGGCTGTGGACGGTGATCTCGGAGCTACCAAGATTTCCTTTATGTCCAACAACTGGGTTGTTGCAAAGATCACGGCTGAATACGGCAAGGCAGATACGCTTAAGGGAGATATTCTTCTTGACGATATCAGAATGTTCTCTGTAACCGACGAGCTGATAGAGATCAATAAGGATCGCGAGAACTTCATCTCCGCAACCTTCAACGGAGAGCCCGTTGAAGAGGGTGATCGGTACTTCATCACCGATGACGTTGACGCATACGTGGAGGAGACCTTCGATATGGAAACGTATGCAGATATGCTGGACGCAAGCAACATGAAGGATTACGAGCTGGTATTCCGTGACGTAGCACCCGCAGGTATCCGATTCACCACCGAGGTGGATGAGGATCTGCTGGATCAGCTGATCGAGGAGTACGGCGAGGAGAACGTGAAGATCGGTACGGTGATTCTGCCTGCCGACACGGTAGCGGGATGGGAGACCATCACAATCAGACAGCTGGATGCGGCAAACAAGGTATACCGCAACATAGAGTTCAAGGAATACTTTGACGATGGCATCATCGCGGCATCCATTGCAAACATTGCGGAAAAGAACGCAACGCGTGATTTCCGTGCAATGACCTATATCGAGGTTACGATTTCCGAGATGGGCAACACCGCAACGATCTGCTCGGATCTGATGACGGCGAACATCGCGAAGGTAGCGGTTGACTACCTTGACGAGAACGATGACCTTGAGGGCGCACTCGGCGAGCTGGTTGAGTACTACGCTTCCTTCCACAGAGGTTAATTGAATCTCAAAATTTCAGAGGGCTTCCTTCGGGGAGCCCTCTCTTGCTGTTCGTTCCCTTTGCAGAGTGAAGGCGAAACGGCACTCTATTTTCTTCGCTACAGAGTTCTGTTTTGTTGTAAATGTAAACAAAATATTCCGATGATCGTTACCTCTTGACAATTTGGAAATGCTGTGTTATAATGTGTTTATATGAAAAAGAGGAGACGAAAATGGGAATCAAAGCAATTTTATTTGATCTGGACGGTACGTTGTTGCCGATGGATCAGGACGTATTTGTAAAAGCGTATTTCGGCGGCTTGTGCGCTCGCCTCGCGCCGCATGGATACGATTCGAAAAAGTTAGTGGATGCCATCTGGGCCGGCACTGCCGCCATGGTCAAAAACACAGGGGAGAAAACGAATGAGGCAGTCTTCTGGGATGCCTTTGCCGCGATATTCGGTGAGGCGGTCAGGGAGGATCTGCCCCTGTTTGATGCGTTCTACCGCGAGGATTTTGACAAGGTGCAAACCTCCTGCGGCTACAGCGCACGTGCCAAAGAGGTGATCGACACGGTCAAGGCAAGGGGCTTGCGTGTGGCACTTGCCACCAACCCGATTTTTCCCGCGGTGGCGACCGAGAGCCGCATTCGCTGGGCAGGGCTGAAAACGGATGATTTCGAGCTTTACACGACGTACGAAAATTCCTGCTATTGCAAGCCCAATCCCGCGTATTATCGCGCGATTTTGGAGCAAATGCGCCTCTCTCCCGAGGAATGCGTGATGGTCGGCAACGACGTCGGTGAGGATATGATCGCAAAAAAGCTCGGAATGCAGGTGTTTTTGCTGACCAATTGCATCATCAATAAGAAAAACGAGGACATTTCAGTCTATCCGCACGGCGGATTCGACGAATTGCGCTCCTATATCGAACAACTGTGAGGCGAATGGTTCAAATGAAAGCAGAAACAAAAAAGTCAATTTTCAAGCTGCTCCTGTCAGGGCTTGTCATCGTGGGAATTGTCGGTGTGCTCTATCTGATTATGTATTTTCTGGGCATCACCGATTTGACCCAGGAGGAGCTGCAGGCGTTTATTCAATCGGCGGGTGTTGTTGCGCCTTTGATCTACATTCTCATCAGCTTCCTGCAGGTCACCTTTGTGCCGATTCCGGGAGCCGTAACCATTCTCGCGGGAAATTACGTGTTCGGGGCGGGCGGTGCGTTTTTGTATTCCTACATCGGAATGTTGGCGGGGGCGATGTTTGCATTTGCGCTCGGCAGATGGATCGGTCGTCCGTTTATCAACTGGATTGCGGGCGGCAAGGAAAAGGTGGACGATTGGCTCAACAAGCTGAAGGGACGGGAAAACGTGCTCTTGTTTTTCATGTTCTTCCTGCCGGCGTTTCCGGATGACATCCTGTGCTCGGTGGCGGGAATTCTGCCCATCGGCTGGATCGGCTTCTTTATCATGCAGGCGATTACGCGTACGACCTCTGTAGGCGCTACACTGCTGTTTATGTCGGGGGAGGTCATTCCATTCGACGAGCCATGGGGAATCGCCGTGCTGGCGATTGTGGGCGTTCTGGCGGTACTGGCATTCATCATCAGCTACCGCAATGCCGAGCGCATCAACAAAGCGCTGGAGGACCTTGCAGATAAGATTGTCGGAAAATTCAGAAAAAAGAAGGAATGAAGGCAACACCGCACAAATCTGACGGCTTCATTGCACCATCAGATTTGTGCGGTCTTGCCTAAAAAACGAGGTGTTCCAAGCATCGGTTTGGGACACCTCGTTTTTTTCGGGCATATACTGCAGGCGGAGGTATGTGTCATGAATTTAAGCCAACTGTTTCGGCGTTGCGTGGAGCGCGCCTATATCCACGTGGAAAATGCGGGCGATTATGCGACCGATCGCATCGGGGAGACGCTGTACATCTATCTGCAAGCCTCCGACGGACTGATGGATTGGAAAAATAATCTTGACTTTCCCGCCAAGCCTTACCGCCGTATGGGGCACACGGTGTGGTTTGCGCATCGCGGCTTTTTGCGGGTATGGAAGAGCATTGCGCCGCATTTGGAGCGAGAGGTCATGGATGGGAGCGTGAAAAGGATCATTACGGTCGGATACTCGCATGGCGCGGCGCTGGCGGTGCTATGCCATGAGGACGTGTGGTATCGGCGTCCCGATCTGCGAGAGACGCTGGAGGGATACGGCTTTGGATGCCCGCGCGTATTCTGGGGACTCCGCACAAGGGAGCTGATGCGGCGTTGGGAGCACTTTACGGTCATTCGGAATATCGACGATCTTGTCACGCATGTTCCGCCTGTGTGGCTTGGATATTCGCACGTCGGAAGCCTTTTGGAAATCGGCGAGCGGGAAAAATACACGGCGATCAATGCGCACCGTCCGCAAAATATACTTGCCGAATTGCAGCGATGGGAGCAAAAAACAGCGGCAACCGTACAGTTGCCGCTGGACAAAATTACAGCACCTTGCTGAGAAAGTCCTTGGTACGTTCATTTTTGGGGTTGGAGAAAAATTCTGCGGGGGGAGCGTCTTCGGTAACGCGTCCCTCGTCGATGAAGAGGATACGGTCTGCGACCTCGCGGGCAAAGCCCATTTCGTGCGTGACGATGACCATCGTCATGCCCTCGTTTGCCAGTTCACGGATTAGATCCAGTACCTCGCCAACCATTTCGGGATCGAGTGCCGAGGTGGGCTCGTCGAAGAGCATGACCTGCGGATTCATTGCCAGTGCGCGGATGATTGCGATACGCTGCTTTTGACCGCCCGAGAGGGTGGAGGGGTAGGCGTTCGCCTTATCCTCGAGCCCGATTCGGCGCAACAGCTTCAAGGCGCGTTCTTTTTCCTCTGCTCTGATCTGCTTTTTGACGGCGGATTTTGCAAAGAGACCGCCTGCCTTTTTGATGCGCAGATAAACGGGGGCGAGCATGATATTCTGAATGACGGTTTTGTTGTTGAACAAATTGAACTGTTGGAACACCATGCCGATGTTCTCACGGTGTTTATTGATGTCCACCTTCATGTCGGCAATGTTCTCGCCGCCGAAGATGATCTCACCGCCCGTGGGATCCTCCATGCAGTTCAGACAGCGAAGAAAGGTGCTCTTACCACTTCCCGAGGGGCCGATGACAACGACCTTTTCGCCTTTATAAATGTTCTGGTTGATACCGTTCAGCACCGTGAGGTTACCGAATGTTTTGACCAATCCGCGCACCTCAATCAAAGGTGTATTATTTGCGCCGTTCACTTCTTGCGAGCCTCCTTTCCATCAGCTTGACAAGAGCGGCAATGATTGCCACAATTACAATGTAGAGCAGCGCCATGATCAGATAGGGAATCATGTACTCGTACGAGTTAGAGCCTTGATCCTGAAACGCCTTTGTGATATCCACTGCACCGACGTAGCCGACGATGGCAGTTTCCTTGATCAGTGCGATAAATTCGTTACCCATGGTGGGCAGAATGTTCTTTACCGCCTGCGGGACTACGACCTTGAGCATGGAGGTGGAGAAGGAAAGTCCCACCGCTCTTGCCGCCTCCAGCTGTCCGGGATCTACCGAGTTGATGCCTCCGCGCATGATCTCGGAAATATAAGCGCCGCTGTTGAGACCAAAGATTATGACACACGAGGTGACGGGGGAGAGCGTTATGCCGAGCAGGGGGAGAATGATGTAGTAGCCGAGCAGAAGCTGAACGACGATCGGTGTTCCGCGAAAGAATGCCACGTAGATGCCGCAGATGTTCTGCGCATAACGTGTGATTCTTTTGTAGGAGGGGATAACCTTAATCACGGCTATCAGCGTACCGACGATGCTACCGATCAAAAGTCCGAGTACTGCAATCAGCGCGGTGTTCTGCATACCTGTCAGCAGCTTTTTATAGCCACCGTTTGTGATGAAATAATCGTAAAAAATGTCCCACTTTTTCGCGAAATTAAATCTGTAATAGACATTATATGCGAAGTATGCGAAAAGGCCGAGCACCACGGCTATGACGATGATATCGATCCAATGCTTTTTGAAAAAGCTTTTTATCTTTTCCATGGAAAGCTTCCTTTCATTTATCGTTTAAGGGATAGACACAAAACAAGGGAGAGCGGGTCTCCCTGTTTTGCATTTATAAGTTGTTGAGGATCAGTTTGCCTCATTTACTCTTGCGGTAATTGCCTTTGCAGGTCCCTCATCGATGATAACGTATTTGACGTTACCGTTGAGGATGTTCTGTACTGCCAGCGCGCCGGTGGTGTAGCCGGTCGTGGTGAAAGAAAAGCCGTCAAAGCCCCAATCTGCATCACCTTCGCAGTACTTCTGACCGGTGGTTGCAGTCTGAACGCCGACTGCCACGGATTTGTCAAGCTCCTTGAGGATTGCTTCCACATCGGCTGCGGACTTGCAGTTGTCGAATGTGGTATCGTCTGCCGCAACGATCAGCATCTGTGATGCATCGTAGTAGGAAACGGAGAAATCAAGAATTTCTCTACGGTCGTCGCTGACGGTCAGTCCTGCTGCTGCAACATCGCATACGCCGCCTGCAACAGTATGCTCAACGCCATCTTCGTCCTTATAGGTACCGCCTGCTGCGGAAACGGAGAGGCAAACTGCGTCGAACTCCATATTGTTGATATAGAGCTCCTTGCCGAGCTTTTCTGCGAACAGAGCCATGATCTCAAGGTCGAGACCGTAGTAATTTTCGCCATTCATGTACTCAAATGGCTCAAACGCTGCGTTTGTAGCAACGATCAGCTGAGAGCCGTCGGTCTTCATTTCGGAAGCGGACTGAACGGCGGTGGGGGTGCCGTCGCCGAAGTACTTGTTGACAATTTCTTCAAACTTGCCGTTTGCCTTGATTTCAGCCATGAAATCATTGAGCTGGTTGAGGAGTGCGGTATCGCCCTTCTGAACAGCGAATGCGTACTCTTCTTCGGTCAGTGCAATGTCGATCACTTTAACGACATCTTTGTCCTCTGCTTCAGGGGCCTGGCAGGCTGCAAATACTGCAACCAAACTGCAGAGCATGAGAACTGCGAGCACGAGACTTATGATTTTTTTCATGATGATATTCCTCCGTAAAATAATATTGTAGTGATTTTTGGAAACCTATTTTATTATAATGCATAAATATTTATTTGTCAATAGGTTTTCACAAATCTTTTTTCTTTTTTGCTTTCGGATGCTCCGAAACGGTTTCGGATGGAAAAGCGAAAATATACCGATTTTTTGAACAGATGTACCAACTTCCGTCAGCGGCATATACTGTACCGATGGAAATGATGGGTTTCGGCGTTTCGGAAAAGGAAATTATTGCCGATTTTTGTAGGAAATATGCCCTAAAAACAGTTTATCTTCCTGTGCTTTTTTGACAAATTAAAAGAATCCGATTTATTTTTGAAAAAAGACTTGCAATTCGAGAGAGAATATGTTATAATATGCAAGGTCAAGCGACATGGCCCATTAGTCAAACGGCTAAGACGTCGCCCTCTCACGGCGAAGATATGGGTTCGATTCCCGTATGGGTCACCAGTGGCAGCTTCAATGACTGCCGGATTCTTGCAGGATTCCAGTCGCGTTCGGTATGCGGTTTATCCGCTGATACTCCACGCGCCGTTTCTGTTGGGAGCGGATGGATTTCCTCGTGAAGAATATACATTTTGAGAATGATCTCATGAAAAAGCCTGCGGTGTACCCGCAGGCTTTTTTAATATTCATCAGCCGTTCAGCATATTGAGGATTGCCGCCTTGGGCTGAACGCCAACGCCTTGACGAACGGGCTTTCCGTTTTGGAAGACAATCAGTGTAGGAATGCTCATGATTCCGAACTTGGCGGCAAGCGCCTCCTGCTCGTCCACGTTGACTTTTCCGACTTTGATGTCGGCGCGTTCCTCTGCGATCTCATCCACTATAGGAGAGAGCATACGGCAGGGACCGCACCAAGATGCCCAGAAGTCGATCAGCACGGTTTTCTCACTCTTCAATACTTCACTTTCAAAATTTTCGGTTGTTATTGTGATGACAGCCATTTTTTTATCTCCTTTATTTTTTGCTTTTTATTTTTTAATCTCTGTGGGATCGTATCCAAAATAAATCATTACAAGCTCGGGCGCATTGAAAATACGGGGAACGAATGCATGGTTGGACAATCCGCGGCTGATGACGCAACGTCCGTCAAGAACTCCGGAGGTATATTTCGGAAACAGCCCCTGACCGGGCGCGTATACCCCTTTGCCAAAGATCCGCCATTGACCGCCGTGCGCATGACCGCAAACGGTCAACTCAATATCGGTTGGACGGATATAAGGAACGAAATATTCGGGATGATGGCAAAGCAGGATGCGGAAGCCCGATGCACCTGCAAATGCCGCGAGCGTGTCTGCGTCGGGCTTGTTTTCCTTGCCGTTAATACCCGATGTCAGCGCGCAGATACGAAGTCCGTCCTCGCGCAGGATGCTTTCATTTTCCAGAAGATGTGCGCCCGTCTGTACGATCCGTGCGCGGATCTCATCAGTCAAAGGAAGTGGTACGGGATGCCGCCAAGGATTTCCTCTGTGATAACAAGCGATCTCGTGATTTCCGAGAGAGTAATAGGTCGGCGCAATGGTGGCGCATTTCTGTAGGAACGTATAGCCGGATGCCTCGGGGGCGCGCAGATCGGCGTCATCCATCAGGTCTCCCGGGATGAGGATGAGATCGGGATTGGCATTTTTGATCAGATCCAGGGGCTTTTGCGGATCACTCCCGTGCAGATCCGCCGCAACGGCGATTTTCAGCTTGGGAGCGCGGTGATTGCTTAAAAAATAGTGTGTGGTTTTCAGATTCTTTTCTCCTTTGCGGATAAGACAACAAATCAGCAGAAGCACGGAGCAAAAGATCAGTGCTCCGGATGCATCAATCAAAACATCGAGAGCTTTTGACGTTCGTCCGTTCACGAAGCTCTGGTGCCATTCGTCCGAGATGGCGTAAAGCACGGTCGCCGCCAGTGCGCACGCATATTGCAAAAACAGATTTCCTTTCCATGTCAGAAGGAACAGATAGATCAGGGCACCGAGCGTTCCAAATTCCAGTATATGTGCAAGCTTTCGGACGATCGGAAAAAATTCCAGCCTTACCTCCTCCTTTTCCCACGGCGTTTTATCCTCGAATTTGCCGTAAATGGGAGTGGAGAGTGCCGATCCGATTTTGTCGGATGCCTGTGAGGAGGCTTGATAGTCCTGTGCGGAGAAGAAAAAGATTACAGACATATTCAAAAGGATCAGGATTGCCAGAAATATGCGGATAAAAATCAACAAAACATTTTTCTTTTTCATGATACCCATCTTTCATGAACCGTATGGGGCTCATTCCTTTGATAATAGTATCATATCATAATTTTGTCCAAAATGCAAGAGTTTTTTACATATCATGCGAAAAAATCACAATACTTATCCGCACAGCAGCAAAAGCCCCAGCCACCAGACGATTTCCGAGTCCTGCTCGCTGTGCGACAGCAGCAGAATCAGACCGAGAATCAGAAGCTGATCGAAATCCAAACCCTTGGAAAACGTAAGACCTTTTCCGAAACCTCCGAGCAGTGACTTCATGGCCGGACGCGCTTCCTCTTTCGGTTTGGAGGGAGCTTCTTTGGACGCGTGAGGGAGCAGACATTCCTCATCCTCTTTGCGGTGTGCTTGCGGTTCCTGGGATACGGACGGGGGCGGCTCTGTGGGAACAACGAGAATAGTGGGAGACGGAGGCTCCTGCGGGGGCGGTGAGGGCTTTGCAACACCGAGCGTGCGTGTCGGTGCATCCTCGGTGCGATATTCGGAAAACGCACATCCGCTGTAATGCTCGGGGATGCGGATTGGCTTTTCCGGACGGTTGGAATAGCGGGAATACATAGTAGATCTCCTTATTGTAAATGCTTCAGCACGGTACCGAGTTTGGACAGACGAATGATAGTATCGACCGCCTCACAGCGACTTGGAGAGAGAAAGGGCTTGAGCGCCAACAAAAGATCGTCCCGACAATCGGTATGATGCCGCTTTGAAGGGTAGTGGATTGCCCCCGCAGGAACTGCATCGGTGTTTTCGGCAGAGGCGGAATCGGCAGATTCGCCGGAGGCATTGGCGAGCATCGGCTGTAGCATCGCCATCACCTGCGGCAGCTTTGCCATCAGTGCGGGATCCGAGAGTGCCTTGGCAAGACCGTCGGCGGCAGGGGACGCTGTTTCCTTGGCGCTGTCGGAGGTGCTGCCAATCAGGCTCCCGATGCTCTGTAACAGCTCGGGATTGGAGAGCAGACTGCCGAGCATGGAGGAGGTATTGTTATCCGATGCGGGAGTTGTTTGTTCATCCATAGAGAGTTCTCCTTTCGGAATGAGATGCTTATGCTTTTCTTTTACTCTGTTTGTATGCCTCGTAGACCGCGTTGAGCTGTGCGATATCCGCATCGGTCGCAGAGCCGAGCGCTTGGCGGACACTGCTGATGCTTTCGGGATTCAAGCCGAGCTGTGCGGGATCGATACCTGCCTCGGTTGCGATTTTCTGGATGACGGCTTCCAATTGTGCGTCGTTCATGGCGAGTAGACGGGAAAGTGTTTTCTGATCAATTTGCATAGTGTAACTCCTTTGGTACGAATTTTTTCGGAATGCTTCATCCACAGTATATGCCAAAGTCGTCCTGAACGTGAGGACGAATCCGAGGTCTGCGAATCGTAGATATATGTATAAAAAATCTCCGATATGTGTCAACAAAAAGTCGGTTGACTTTTGGCGGCAAAGGGAGTATAATCAAATCAGTACCAATGAAGGAGGGGTGTGCTATGCGCGAAAAGGGAATGGAGATCAGTATCGGTGCCAACATCGCAAGGTTGCGCCAAAAAATGGGTATTACACAAGCATCACTTGCGGAAAAGTTATACGTCAGCAATAAGACGGTCAGTAAATGGGAGCGTGGAATGGGATATCCGGAGATTACCCAGTTACCGTCTCTTGCTCGCTTGCTCGGTACGACAGTAGATAACCTTATCATGGGTGACCGTCACGGTATCGTTATTGCGGGCAATATTCTGACAGATACTGTGAAGCAAATCGATTTTTATCCCGAGAAGGGAATGTTGGCAAACGTACGGTCGCTTTCTATGGCGGTTGGTGGCAGTGTGCCGAACACGGGCATTGATCTTGCGAAAATCGATCGTAGCATCAAGGTCAGCGCACTGGGGCGCATCGGAAACGATGAGCGCGGCAAATACGTTGTCGGTGAGATGCAAAAGAATGGCATCGACGTCAGTAACGTGATCACCTCCTCCACGTCACCCACCAGTTCCAGCGACGTGATGCAGATCACAAGCACGGGTGAGCGTACCTTTTTCCACCATCGCGGCGCCAACGCGGAATTTTGTCCCGAGGATGTCAAGTTATCTGCGCTCAACTGCAAAATGATGCATATCGCTTACATTCTGTTGTTGGACCGCTTTGATGAAGCGGATGAGGAGTACGGAACGGCGATGGCAAGATTTCTCAAATCCGTGCAGGAGGAGGGGATAGAGACATCGATCGACGTGGTCAGCGATAGCAGCGGTCTGTTTGCTGAAAAGGTGATTCCGGCGTTACACTACACCGATTATGCGTTTATGAACGAGATCGAAGGCAGTGGTGTGTCGGGGATTCCCGTGCGGGATGCGGACGGGAATCTGCAGGCGGACAATATCCGCAAAACGATGGAAATCATTCTCTCCAAAGGCGTGCGTCGCAAGGTGATTATGCATTGTCCCGAGGCGGGCTTTTGTCTGGATGCCGACGGTACGTTTGCTGTTGTTCCGTCCATCAAGCTGGAAAAGGGGTTTATCAAGGGAACGGTCGGCGCAGGGGATGCGTTCTGCGCGGGATGCCTGTACGGTATCTATAACGGCTTGGATTCTCGCGCAATGCTGGAGTTTGCGTCGGGAGCGGCATGCTGCAATCTGATGGCAGAGGATTCGGTCAGCGGTATGCGTGATAAGAATTTCATTTTTGATTTTATTGCAAAGCACGAACGTCTCACGATTTGAGGAGGTTGAGGGAATATGATGAAACAATCGGAAGTACGTGAAATGCAACAGGAGGCACTGGAGTATTATGAAAAGGCGGGCATTGTGCTCACCGAAAAGGAAAAAGAGAACATCGAGGTCGCGGATCTCGGTCTTGGGATGGTGCGCAAGGTCGGTCTTGAGATCGTGACCTATATCAATACCGAGCGTGTTTGCGCCAAGGAAATGGTGCTCCTGCCGTATCAGGTCTGCCCCGAGCACAAGCACGTGCCCACGAACGGACAGGCAGGCAAGGAGGAAACCTTCCGCTGTCGTTGGGGTAAGGTTTATCTTTACACCGATACCGATAAGAACGCAAAAAAAGAGGATATCCATATACCGCTTCCCCCCACTGACGTGTCGGTGTTTGACGAGACGATCCTCCTTCCCGGCGAGCAGTTTACCATCATGCCGGAAACGCTGCACTGGTTTGCGGCAGGGGAAGAGGGAGCGGTGATTTCCGAATTTTCCACGAGAAGCACCGACGAGACCGATTGGTTTACCGACCCGCGACTGATCAGAGCGCCTGAAGTTGAAAACGATTGAACTATAATTTTACGGATACAAAGGAGAAAAAATCATGCTTGTCAATTTGAATGAAGTTCTGGCGGATGCCAAGGCAAAAAAATACGGCGTTGGTTTGTTCAACACGACCGATACCGATATGCTGGAGGCGGTTATTTCCACAGCCGAGGAGCTTCGAGCACCCGTTATCATCGGTACGGCAGAGGTTCTGCTCCCTGCCGGGGAGCTGAAGCTGATCGCACCCGCGATCATTGCGGCGGCAAAGAGAGCGACCGTTCCCGTGGTCGTTCACTATGACCATGGACTGACCTTCGACCGTTGCATGGAGGCGTTGCAGCTCGGCTTTTCCAGCGTCATGTTCGACGGTTCTGCGGGCGATTACGCGCAGAATATTGCCGACACGCGCGAGATCGTGAAGATTGCGCACAGCTTCGGTGCGACCGTAGAGGGCGAGATTGGACACGTCGGTTCGGCAGATTCCAACGACAATGACGCTACGGATCTTTACACCAAGGTTGGAGAGGCGTTCGATTATGCGACGGCAACGGGCGTGGATGCGCTGGCGGTTTCCATCGGTACGGCACATGGCGCGTACAAGAGCAAGCCGAAGCTGGATCTCGTTCGACTGAACGAGATCCACAATGCGTTGGAGATTCCGTTGGTTCTGCATGGCGGCTCGGGCCTGACCGATGACGATTTCCGCAACTCCATTGCCAACGGTATCAGCAAGGTTAACATCTTCACCGACCTTTGCCTCGCGGGCAACGCGGCAATGAAGGACGGCTTGGAGAAGAACATGGCATATCTCGATATCCGTAACCTCAAGGTGGAGTACATCAAGGAGCAGGTTAAGAAGAAGATGCTTGTTTTTGGGTGCAACGGAAATTCATAACAACAGGGCGCAACTCTTGAGATTTGCGCCTTTCTTTATTATTTTTTCTCAAAACAATGAACAAATCCCGTGACGTCGG
>JAFTPJ010000163.1 GCA_017463405.1 Clostridia bacterium | reverse complement strand
GGCTTGAGTGCTTTGATGACGACCACCGTGCCCGCAATGGAGGAGACGATCCGCCTGCTCCGCAGTGAGGCGCCGTGGTGCAAGGTTGTGGTTGGTGGCGCGGTGCTGACGCAGGAGTACGCAGATAAGATCGGCGCGGACTACTATGCCAAGGATGCGATGGCGACCGTACGCTACGCCGAGACATTGATGAAAGAGCCGAGGTGAGTGGATGTATTTTGAGGAGATAGAGGTGGGAATGACAGTGGAGATTGCCCCCGCTGTTATTGAAAAGGAGAAGATGTTGGATTTTGCCCGTCTTTACGACAATGTTCCATTGCACACCGATGAGGAATATGCAAAAAAGACACCGTTTGGCAGGCTTATCGCGCCGGGGGTGATGTCGTTCATGTCCGTATGGGCAAGGTATCTGGAGGTGGATCTGTTCGGCGAGGAGCTGCTTGCGGGGAAGTCTACGAGGATCGAGTGGCACAAGCCCGTGTTCGCGGGGGATGTACTGACGGGGTGTGCAGCCGTCACGAATACCGTGCGGCGCAACGTACGGAACGGGTTGGTGGAGCTGACCATCAAGGCATACAATCAGCATGGTGATCTTGTTTTGACTGACGTTACCGAGGCGATCGTGAAATGCCGTCCAGCGGAATAATGAAAGCATACAGGGCAACCCCAAGCGGGGTTGCCCTGTCATTTTTATTCGATCGTTTCCCGATATGCATATTCGGTCGCGGTACATTCCGGTACGAAAAGCGTTGATGAGGTGTCATGCTCATGTGCTTTATACATTTGCTCGGCAGTCAAGTTGAAATAGTTGTGATTTCCGTCGCCATCGGTGCCGTATTGGTTGAGCGGATCATCCCACGTGACATCGACCTGATACCAATTGCCTTCGATTTGTACCACGTTCCAGACGTGTCCGATGCCGAATACCTGATTGGCGTTGATACCGACACGGTAGCATAAATATTGAAATGCCTCGGTATAGCCCTCACAAACGCTTGTTTTGCCGATCAGCGCACCGTATGCACAGAAGGAATCGACGTGCACGCCATTGACAGTGGGGGTGCTTGCTGCTGCGGTATCGTAATGAACCGTATGCGTCAGATAATCGTGAATGTACAACTCCTTTTCGTAATCCGAAAGTGCAGGGTCAATGGCGGATATGATCGCATCGACTGCGCTTTCAAACTCGATACGGCGTTCATCGATCTTTGTATGATCGGCATCCCCCGAGCCGGTATTGTCGGCACAGGTTCCGTCGGTGTAGTCCAACGCGATCGTTTCTGTGTTATAACCATAGGTGGGAGCGATCCAAAAATACTGTGGATTGTCGGCAATGAAGCAATTTACGAGTGCAATGATCGCATTTTGTGAGAGATCAAGATCGGAAATGTCGACATTGTTTTCGTAAATCAGCGCTGCTTCTCTCATCCGATCATATGCGATTCTTTCATTTTCAGTGAGATGGGAATACTGATAGTACAACGTGGTCGGAACGGGTGTGTGCGCGAATGGATCCGCAGGGACGTCGGGAGTCGGGTCGGTGCAAGATTCGGAAGCAGTGTCCGAATCGGGGGATGTCGTAGTATCTGCAAGCGTGGATTCTATAGGCTTATGCGAGGTAGAATCTGTTTCGGGAACGGTGCTTTTGTCAGTTGATGGATCGGTCGGCGTGCCGGTGGGAAGGTGCTCGTGAGTAGAGTCCTCCTTGGAATCTGCGTCATCTTGCATAATTGTGCTCTCAACTTTATTGCCGAATAGATTTGATCCATCGAAAAGATTGTCACAGGATGAAAAAAGCAAAAGGCAAGACAGCAACAGGAGTAGCACGGTTGTTTTTTTCATAAGATCACCTCTTACAGATTTTCTCCGTTCCAGCCCCATTCGTCAACAAATTCGTATTTGACGTAGGTGTGCTCGGGATGGATGTTGAGTTCCTCGTGAAAGATTTTGCAGATCTTGCCCGTCATTTTTGAGCAGGTGGCGCTGTCGGCGTGTCCGAACAGCTGGACCTCGACGTAGGCAATGGGGAAGTTGTTGTAGCCGCGGAACCACATCCGTTCGTTTTCGGAAAAATTCAGCATCAGCCAGTACTCGCTCTTACCGGGGAAGAGGGTGATCGCCTCGCCGAGGCGGGCTTTTAGAATTTCTTCTTTTTCGGCGCTCAAGGGACGGTTCAGCTTGGTATTGATAAAGGGCATGGTGGTTTTCTCCTTCTTTTTGATACTATAATTGTATCACGGAATGGCAAAAAAGTCAACTGAATGTATGAATTGTTTTTGCAAAATTAAAAAAAATAGAAAAAAATGAAAAAAATTTTCAATGTTGTGTTGACATTTCGATATTTTCATGGTATTATTATATCAGTATTAAATACACTTTCAATTTACGGAGGACATGAATATGAAAGCAAAACTGTTGCACCTGATTGCAAATTTGTTTATCTGGATTGCAGTCATCGCAGGTCTGGGTGGATTTGCAGTTGCCCTGGCACTGAACATCTACACCGATTACATCCCCGAGATGTGGCACTATATCGCAATTGGTGCCGGCATGGGCGTTCTGATCCTGGTCGGTATCATTCTGCATATTGTTGCCAACGTTCGCGCAAAGCGTGAGGCGATCCGCGCATGCTGGAATGTCGTCGAGGATGCTGACGTAGTGGATGCTGTCGAGGAAGAAGCAATCGAGGAGGCTCTTGAGGAAGCGGCTGATGAGGCTGTTGAGGAGACTGCTGAGGAGGCTGAAACCGAAAAGACCAAGATCCAGATCATCCGCGAGAAGATCATCGAGAAGACCCCTTTGACCGAGGAGCAACTCGCGAAGGCAGAGCAGATCGGTAAGATCGCAGTGCCCGTGGGCGCGGCCTGCATCGTGCTTGCAATGGCTGCACAGCTGAAGGGCTACCGTGCGGGTGCAGCTCGCCGTCGTAACTTCTATAAGTGGCTTGGTTGATGAAATATATAAAAAGAACCGCAAACGGATTCCGTTTGCGGTTCTTTTTATAATCAATGTCGTCTGACCCAGACGAGCATATCGCTCTCGCCGCGGTTGGCAAATGAGAAATAGGGGATGAATTTTGCGGTGATGGGTTCAAGATTCGATTCCGCGGCGTTAAAATATAAGCTTTGACTGTCGGCAGTGCGGTACGCGGGAAGCGAGATCGAATAAAGCTTGTGGAAATCAAGGTCGTATGTTACATCGTCAAGCGCGTCGATTGCAACCTCGATGCGGTTGAGGTGATCGCCGTTGTCCGATTTTTCCAAGCAGTAGACCACAGGGCCGTAGCAAAGCGCCACTCTGCCCGCGTTGGCGCGGACACTCGGATTGGCAGCGACAAAACGGGGCGCGATGTGGAAATCCAGCTCTAACGTAAACGCACTGTCAACTGCAACCGTCTCATAGCTGTTATTTACGTCAAGATCAATCTCCTTACCGTTGAGCGTTGCTATGACACAGCGGCTCCATTCGGGAATGCGCAGGGAGAGTTTTTTGGCGGTGTAACCGTCGGAGGCAAGCACCGCCTTGCCATCGATGGCGTACTGCTCGCGGATGCGGATCGTGCCGTATGCGGTTTTGATGTCCGATGACACGTACTGCTCCACGCATACACCGTCCTCGTCCTCGACGCAAAGGTAGCTTCCGAGCTCACCGAAGAAGCGGTTGATGTTAGGCGGGCAACACGAGCAAGAGAACACCTCGACGCGCTGTGTAATCGGCAGGCGTTCGCGGCGCTCCGAGGTAGCGGCAACCTCGCGGTTGTATTCGGGAAGCGAAATTTCCAACGGATTTTCGTAGAAGAACGCTTTACCGTCGAGCGAGGTGGAGGAGAGCATGGCGTTGTAGAGCACGCGCTCCATCAGATGTCCGTACTTTGCCTTTTTCTCGATGCGGCGCATACGGGATGCAAACAGCATCATCGCAATGGCGCAGCAACTTTCGGTATAGGCGGTGTGATTGGGGAGATCGTAGGGGACCGTAAAGCCCTCGTAGGCGCGCGTAGATCCTACGCCCCCCGTGACGTACATCTTGCGCTCGGTGATGTCCTCAAACACCTGCTCCAGATTGCTGTAGAGGATTGTGTCACCATTTTCCAGTGCCATGTCAGCGATGCCACTGTAGAGATAGAGTGCACGCACGCTGTGACCGTTGGCATCCTTCAAGTGATAGATATCAACATCGTCCTGCGCGCCGTAGGGATTATGATAGGGAATTTCACTTTCGGATGGATCCTTTCCGCGCATGGAGAGGAAGTGCTCCGCCATGCGCTTGTATTTCCCGTTGCCCGTGTGACGGTAAAGCTTGAACAGAGCGAGCTCGATCTCCTCGTGTCCCGGAGTGGTAAAGCTTGCCGTTTTCTCGGTAATGAAGGCGCGCTCGATGCAGTCGCAGTAGCGCTCCATCATCTTCAGAAAGCGGTCTCGGCCTGTTGCCTTGTGGTAGGCGACCGCCGCCTCAATCAGGTGCCCGGCGCAGTATAGCTCGTGTAGCCCGCGGTCACGGAAGATCTTTTCGGGATGAATTTGCTGAAAGGTGGAGTTGAGGTAGCCGTCGGGACGTTGGGCGCGCTCCATGCAATCGATCAGCTCCTCGCAAAGTGCCTCATGACCACGCATGGAATCGGGGTCTTTGGCAATCAGATATGCCACGGCCTCCATCCACTTTGCCACGTCCGAGTCGAAAAAGATGTGCGGCTTGCGCCCGTTCTGTAAAAAGTTGAAACGCATGGCGTCGAATCTGCCGCTTTCCTCAAAACGAATGCGCACGTTGTTGATCGAAACCTGCTTGTTCAGCTCATAGCGGTCACGCCAAAATCCGTCTTGCAGATCGACTTTGGTAAAAGGAACAAAATTGCTGTTTTTCATGATTTTCTCCTTGATTTTCGTTGATTTTGTTGACTTTTCAAGAATAGTATAGTATAATCAAATCGAAAAAGCAATGAAAAAATCTTTGATAAGGTGAAAAAATTCGACATGATTAGATTGAATGAGAAGCAGAATCTGGAATTTGTGACGATCGGGTTGTTCGACACGGATGCCGAGTGGACACATCCCATCGTAACGATCGAGACCTACGAGCTGATTTTTGTGTTGGCGGGAGACGTTCGCATTTTTGAGAGCGAACGGCGATACACCGTGCGTCCTGGGGAGATGCTGTTGCTTGCCCCCGGCGTGGAGCACGGCGGGTTTGAGAAAAACATGGGGCGCACTGCGTTTTATTGGTTACATTTTCATACGGATGATATCGGCGCGTGGGGCATCGCCAAGCAGGAGATGATGCCGCCGAACACGGAAAAAATCTTTCGTGAGCTGATGCATCTGTGGCAGACGCACAGGGAACTGACCGAGGTGACGCTGGTGAAATTTTTGCTGGAGAACAGTCTGCCGCGCGAGTATAAAAACAAGATTGCGTACGAGGTGCGGGAGTATCTGCGCGTGCACGTACGGGAAAATCTGCGTGTGGAGGGGGTGGCACGGCTGTTCGGATATTCTGCCGATCACCTCTCGCGCATCTACAAGCAGGAATTCGGACACGATCTTAAGGAGGGAATTGTGCGGCAGAAGCTGACGCATATTGAGTCATTGCTGATGAATACCGACTATTCGATCAAGGAGATCGCGCATATGAGCGGATTTGAAGATGAAAATATCTTCGTCAAGTTTTTTAAGTACCATGAAAAAATCACGCCGAAAACCTACCGCAACCGCTTTTTCCATATTCATATGAACAATCGGTGAGAGGGTTGTAACAGGGAAGAAAGAGGGGTTTCAAAAAACGAGCGAACACCAGTTGCCAACCGTTGTTCGCATTTCCTCTATCGTAGTGCAATGTTAATTCTAAAAGTTTACATTCGGATTACCTGCGAAGATCTTTCGAAACCCCGTCGAACCGTAACATAAACACCCCACCCTGTCATCTTGAGCAGACGCGGAGCGCCTTGTCGAAAGATCTTGGGTGCCCACTGAGGAAAGACTCGGCGGGAGGTTCAAGATGACACGCGAGGGGTGTAATGGCATCAACTTTTAAAATTAACACTGTACTACCGAATTTTCCCCCGCGAAAAATCATCTCACCAAATCCTTAACAATCTCTCCGGCGAGAATCAAACCTACGACAGAGGGGACGAAGGAGAGCGAGCCGGGGACGGCGCGGCGGGAGCCTGTCGGATCTTCTGCGGGCGTAACATCGGCGTGACGGGGAGCGGCGGGCTCGGTGGAGTAGACAACCTTCAGATGCGTGATTCCGCGCGCTTTTAATTCACGGCGCATCACACGAGCCAAGGGGCACCCCGACGTCTTGGAAAGATCGGTCACGGTAAAGCGTGTAGGATCAAGCTTGTTGCCGGTTCCCATCGAGGAAATCAAAGGCACGTTCGTCTCTTTTGCACGCACGGCAAGCTCAATTTTGGCAGACACCGTGTCGATCGCGTCGGCGATATAATCATAGCCACCGAGCGGATAAGTGTCCGCGTTTTCGGGTAGATAAAAGACCTGATGCGCCTCTACGCGGCAGTCGGGATTGATATCCAGAATCCGCGCGCGCATAACCTCGACTTTGGGCATTCCCACAGTGGAATGCAACGCGATGAGCTGGCGGTTGATGTTGGAGCGTGAGATGATGTCGCTGTCAAAGAGATCGATTGCCCCCACGCCCGCGCGCGCCAGCGCCTCGCAGACGTAGCTGCCGACGCCGCCGATGCCGAATACCGCAATGCGAACACCTTTGAGACGCTCCAATGCACCCGTTCCGAGCAGCATTGCTGTGCGGATATGTTCTTCCGAAATATTCATTCCTCTCACCCACTTTCCTATAAAGTATAACAGATTTTCCGCTTTTTTGCAAGAGCTTCTTTACAAATTGCGCAGAATGCGGTATAATGATAAAGAATACACAGAAATGGAGAACCCCATGAACCCGAATTACGAGCATCTGAAGGAGACCTGTGAGGCGTCGGAGCTGATCTTTGACGGCAAGGTCCTGCACGTGTACGTCGATCAAATCAATCTGCCAAACGGCGCTCACGGCTTTCGCGAATATATCAAGCACATCGGTGCCGTAGCGGTGCTCCCACTGACCGATGCAAGTGAGGTCATCTGCGTGCGGCAGTACCGCTACGCCGTTGGGGACGTGTTGACCGAGATCCCTGCGGGCAAGCTGGATTTTGCGGACGAGGACAGACGGGTGGCGGCGGAGCGCGAATTACGCGAGGAAACGGGCGCACGGTGTGAAAAGCTGACGCATCTGGGCACGTATCTCGGCTCGCCAGCGATTCTCAACGAGCGGATCGAGCTCTACCTTGCCGAGGGCTTGACCTTTGGTGAAACCGACTTTGATGAGGACGAATTTATCGAGATTGTAAAAATTCCCCTGTCGACACTGGTGGACGAGGCACTGGCGGGCGGTCTGCCCGACGGAAAAACACAGCTTGCGGTGCTCAAGGTCGCGGAAATTTTGCGACGCAGGAATGAGGAAATGAATTTTCGGAGGATAAACCAATGACAAAACGCAACGTAATGATTCGCATGCTCACCTCGCGCCTGGAGCTTGGCGCATCGCTTTTTGACGACGCAGAGGACGAGGAATGCGAAGCGTGTGAGGAGTGCGAGGAGGAGTTGCCCAATTTTGACCTCGCCGCAATGCTCGGCGAGATGCCCGAACCTGACGAAATGCTGACCGAGGGGCGTCTTGTCACCACCGAGACGCGCGTGGAGCTGATTTGGGAAGAGAGTGAGCTGACAGGCATGGCGGGCTCGATTACCGCTGTCGGTTTCCACCGCAACAACCCTGCACTGATCTCTATGATGCGCACGGGAACGGTGCGCACGGCGATGACCTTTGAGGAGGGAAAACGTCATTACTGCCTGTACAATACGCCGTACTCCGACTTTGAGGTCTGCGTCAGAGCTGTGCGCGTGGAGAACCGACTCCTCTCCGACGGTGTGCTGAATCTGGATTATCTCGTGGAAATTCACGGCGCGCAGGCGGAGCATTGCAGAATGAATATCACCGTCAAAAACAGAGAATGAGCCGAGAGGAATGTCAAAATCCGATCAAATGGTTGTATTTTGACAGAAAAGAGTTGGATTCTGCATTGATTTTTTTTTGATTTTGTTGTAAGATTATGACAGATACAAGCTCGCATGAGCAAAACAAATAAAAGATAAGGAGAATTTCATTATGGAAAAGAAAATGTGCGTCGGCGTCATCGGTCTTGCGATGGGACGCCATCATCTCAAGGGGCTGGTTGACAAAAACATCGAAGTCGCGGCAATCTGCGACATCAATCCCGAGGTTCTTA
The DNA here is from genome assembly GCA_017463405.1 of Clostridia bacterium. Lineage (GTDB taxonomy): Bacteria > Bacillota > Clostridia > Oscillospirales > CAG-272 > UMGS1865. The sequence goes on along the minus strand of JAFTPJ010000163.1, from coordinate 5,301 downwards.
AGGCAAGAGGCGATGAGAACGGGATTCCCGAGGAAAAGAGATTTACCGATTGGAGGGAAATGCTCAAGATTGAGGAGATGAATGCGGTTCTCATCATCACGCCCGACCAGCTGCACAAAGAGATGTCGATTGCATTTCTGGAGGCAGGCAAGCACGTTATGTGCGAAAAGCCCTTGGCAATTGTCCGCGAGGATCTCAATGCCATTGTTGCGGCTGCCGAAAAGGCAAAGACCGTGTTTATGGTCGGTCAGATCTGTCGCTTTACGCCCGCGTTTGTCAAGGCGAAGGAGTTGGTTGACGCAGACACCATCGGCGAGCTTTATTACATGGAATCCGAGTACGCACACGACTATTTCAAGATTCTGCACGAGTGGCGCGCAGATCCCAACCGTCATGGCGTTGTCGGCGGCGGCTGTCACGCGGTCGACCTGTTGCGCTGGTTCGGCGGCGACGTCAAGGAAGTCTTTGCATACGGTACGCACACTCTCCTGCCCAACGCGCCCTATGATGACGCGACCGTGGCGGTGATGAAGTGGTCCGACCGTCTGATGGGTAAGGTGTTCGTTTCCACAGGCTGTAAGCGTCCCTATACCATGCGCACCCAACTGTGGGGAACCAAGGGGACCATCCTCTGCGACAATACCTCCGATACGATGCAGCTGTGGACGCTCGGCGAGGACGGCATCTCGGTCAATCCCGATCCCGAAATCATCCCGATCGATATCAACAACCACAACGTTGTACACGAGTTTGACGTATTTGCCGATCACGTGCTCAACGGAACGCCTGTTCAGATGAACGCCGTTGAGGGGGCAAAGACGGTTGCAACCTGTATGGCGATTGTCGAGTCTGCAAAAATCGGTAAGCCTGTAACGCCCGATTACAAGTTTAACTGATTCTGATTGAAAAGAGACCCCGTATGTAAAACATGCGGGGTTGTTTTAACCCAACGGTTTCGGTAAAAACCGAACGTTTTTTTTAAAAAGCGAAAAAACCCGATAATGATAATGAGAATGAGAATGATAATGAGAATGAGAATGAGAATGAAACCGAAAAGGGAACTGATTTCTTTATGAAACAGGGGCGGAGCCCCGGGTCTTCCCACTTACCACTCCGTGTCCCATCGCTCCGCGAAAAAATGAAAAACAAAATACGAATTTTTTTCGTAAACACTCCTCTTGCAATCGGGGGCAAAAAGGTGTATAATGGTGTTGAGTGTAAGATTCCGTTAGAGACGGAACGAAAATCAAAAGGAGACCAAGCTATGAGAGCTGCATTTTATGAATGTGACATTACGCCGCCGTTGGGCGGATTCGTCTGGGGACACTACACAGAGGTGCGCCCGCAGAACGTCAAGGACCGTCTGTACGCGAGAGCCATGGTAACCGAGGGCGATAACGGAGAGATCGCGGCGTTTGTGACCGTGGACAGCTGTACGCTTCCGTCTGAGATGCATGATATCGTCACCAAGCGCATCTATGAATACACGGGCATCAAGCCCGAACAGGTCTGTATTTCCTCCAATCACACGCACTGGGGAGCTCCTGTGTGCGACTCTCCCGAAATTGATTGCTTTGCCGACGCGACCTATCGCGACGTATTCTTCCGTAAGACCGCCGATGCGGTGACGCTGGCGTATAAACGTTTGGATACGGCGGAAGCAAAATTCGGAACGAGCACGGCGGAGGGGATCGCGTTCTGCCGCGATTATATTGCCGCGGACGGCAGCGTCAAGACTTGGAGCGGTGAGGGGAGCGTTGGACGCATCTCCGAACCCGATCCCACTGTGCGCGTGCTGGTGTACGAGCGTGCGGGCAAGCCGATCGGTGCGCTGGTCAATTTTGCGTGTCATCAGTGCTGTTGTGCGGACAACGACTATACGGGTGACTTCTCATCAATTTTTTCCAAGGACCTCAAAAAGATCTACGGCGAGGACTTTGTCAGTGTCTTCCTGCTCGGCACGGCGGGAGATATCAACCACATTGCAGGTCCGGGATTTCAAACCGCGCCGGACCACTACCGTATGATGGGACACAAGATCGCCGACGGTGTCGTTGATGCGATCAAAACAGCCATGCCTGTGGGCAGGGAGGTTGCAGTGATCAAGGAGCCGCTGACGATTTCACACCGTCAGGCAACACCGGCCGAGACGACTGCAATGCTGCAATATCTCAACGACCATAACAGTATGATGCGCCTGCGCAACATGGTATATTACGCAAAAACGAACACCAAGACCGAGGGCACGTACCTGATGCAGGCTCTGCGTATCGGAAACACCTGCATTTACGCGATGCCGGGTGAGGTATTCATCGATTTTGGCTATCAGTTACAAGCCAAAACAGCGTACGAAAACGCGATCGTGGTAGAAAATTGCAACACATATTGCGGTTACGTCCCCACTCCCGCGATGTTTGAGGAGAACTGCAAGGGCGTATACGAGGCGTCGCTTTGCTATCACTCCTGCCTCATACCTGAAGCGGGCGACAGGATGGTGGAGAAGCTGTTAGAGCTGGGCGAGAGAATCAGATGAGGAGGATGAAAGGATGAGAGCAGCATTTTACGAATGTGATATTACACCGCCCTTGGGCTGCAATATGCCGGGCTATTACTGCGCTAATCCCGCCGAGGACGTGCTGGAGCGCCTGTATGCCAAGGCTCTGGTCGTTGAGGACGGCGGCAATTACGCCGCGATTGTCGCACTGGATACCTGCGAGTACGTCGACGAGATGACCGACATCGTCACCAAGCGCGTTTACGACTACACGGGCATTCCTGCTGAAAGCATCTGCATTCACGTTGTTCATACGCACAAGGGTGCGCCCGTGGAGGAGGCGTCCTGGACGGGACAGCCTTGCGATCGCGAATACCGTGACGTCTATTACCGTCTTGCGGCGGATGCGATCATCCTGGCGTATCAGCGTCTTGATACCGCCGAGGCGCGCTTCGGCAGAAGCACCGTGCCCGGGATTGCCTTCAACCGCAACTACGTGCGCGACGACGGCAAGATCGTCTCCTTCGGTGTCGGTGACCGCAAGCTCGATCACATGCTCGCGGGCGTGGACGAGGAGCTTCCCGTGATGGTATTCGAGCGTGCAGGCAAGCCGATCGGTGCTTTGATCTCATTTGCGTGCCACCAGGACTGTGTGGATGCGACCGCGTATTCGTCGGACTATTCCGGCGTGATGGCGCAGGAGCTCAAAAAGGTTTACGGCGAGGATTTTGTCAGCCTGTTTATGATCGGCACGGCGGGGGATATCAATCACATCGCCAACGATCCAGCGGTTCAGCAGCAGCGTCCGCCGCGCTGGTATCGTGAGATGGGCAGACGCATGGCAAAGCAGGCGCTGGAGGCGATTGCAGAGGCGAAGCCCGTGGGGGGCGGCGTTGGTGTGATGAAGGAGAATATCCGCATCGCGCGCCGCATGACCGACGCGGAGTCGACGAAAAAGCAGTTGGACTACTGGCTGAAAAACGGCGGCGGGATGATGCGCATTTCCAACCTGGTGTACTACGACAAGGTCAACAGGGATGCGTACTCCGATCTCGTTTTGCAAAGCATTCGCATCGGAAATACTTGCATTACGGTCTATCCGGGCGAGATTTATGTCAATTTCGGCTTGCGCGTCAAGGCGGAGTCGCCGTTTGAAAACAATTTTGTCATTGAGAACAGCAACTGCTTCGGCGGGTACATTCCTACACCCGAGGCGTTCGGGGAAAACAGCGATCTGTACGAGATCAGTCTGTGCTTTGGTAGTCGTCATGTCCCCGAGGCGGGAGATATCATGACCGACCGTCTCTTGGAAATGGCGAGAGAATTGAAGAAATAAACATAAAAAACGGGGCTTCCTCAAAAGTAATCTTTGAGTTGGCTCCGTATCCTTTTTTGCGATTTTGGCGTAGGTTGTCTTTGTACGCATTTTTTGGATAGGGACAGGCGGTGCCAAGCGTCTGGCAGCGCCTGTCCCTACATTCGAGAAAACGCGAACAAAGATAATCTACGCCGAAACAATAAAATACCGATAGTACGTTGTAACATCTAAAATTAAATAGTCTGCGAAGATTTTTCGATACCCCGCCAAACCACAGCACATACACCTCATCCTTGTCAAAAGATTTTGGATACCCACCAAAAAAGGTTCGGCGGGAAGCTCAAGATGACACGCGGGAATGTTTGTAAAGTTTTAGTTATTACAATGTACTATCGGGGTCACCTTCCGATGGAGGAAGGCGGCAAGCCGCCTGGAAAATTCGTTGCTTTGGATTGATCAATCGTTAAATCCTTGTTATTGACCAATGGTGCTCTACCCATTGATATGATCCTTAAAACCAGCTCGTAATAAAAATTTCCAGCCCGATGGCAATGAGAATCACGCCGCCGAGAATGTCTGCCTTGCCCGCCAGCCGCGTGCCCGCGGTTTTGCCGATGAAAACGCCCACCAGACAGATGATAAAGGTGACCAGCGAGATGATGACGGCGGTGAAAATCGCTTCCCACGCGTTGTATTCCGAGATCGTAAAGCCGACCGACAGTGCGTCTATCGAGGTCGCGATTCCCTGTACCACAAGCCCCCAGAAGCCCACGCGCTGCACGCAGTCGTCCTCCTCCTTGCACGCAAGACTGTCGTAGATCATTTTTCCGCCGATATAGCCGAGCAGTGCCAGCGCAATCCATGGGATCAGTGTCTCGAAAAATCCGAACCATTGCAGAATCGTATGCACACAGATCCAGCCGATCAGCGGCATCAGCGCCTGGAAAAAGGCGAATATCCCCGCCACGCCGCACACCTTGCGCGTCCGCATGCGGGGCTCGTTCAGCCCGTTTGCAAGCGAGACCGAAAAGGCGTCCATGGCAAGACCGATGCCGAGACCAATGGCGTAGAAGAAAAATTTGAATCCGAGCTCCATTTTGAAGATTCCTCCGTAAAAAAATAAATCGGGCACGTTGAAACCGTACCCGAGGTCTTTTCCTGAAAATAAAGACTCCATGTATAGCTTCACAGTTATACATGAGTCTCGCAATTTGAAACAAGCCAGGCAAAGCGTTGCCAGTATGTTGACTTGCTACGCGAAAATTGCGCTTGCTACTCCCTCATATCTTTTTTATTTTACCACAAAATCACGCGCTTGTCAAGTACTTTTTGAAAAATCTTTTTGATATTTGAGATCTTATACTTCCTGCAAACGTATGAAATATCCTTTGTTTGACGATAAATTTGCACAGAATGCAATTTTGTTGTAATTTCATGTGGACAATAGCGTTTGTTTGTGGTATAATGTTTCATGAAGTGATTGAGTCCT
>JAFTPJ010000162.1 GCA_017463405.1 Clostridia bacterium | reverse complement strand
TTGGGTGCAACGGAAAGGCATAAAAACAGGGCGCAACTCTTGCGAGTTGCGCCTTGCTTTATTATTTTTTCTCAAAACCATGAACAAATCCCGTGACGTCGGCGGAGCAGATATCACCGCCGATGACGCGATTGCGATAGACGAGGACGTTGGCATACACCGTGCCCTCATAGCCCTCGTAATTGGTCACGGAGAAGGTGTAACGCTCTACGTCCTTGCCCTTGTATTTGGAAAGATTGAGTCCCTGTTCCTTCTGCAGCTCGTTGTAGGCGGAGTAAACCTTGTCAAATTCCGACGGGATCGTTACGGTTTTAATCTCGATCGGCGCGGCGTCTACCACCCAGCCGAACTGGGAGAGGAAGGACGCGACGTCGCTTTCCGTCTTGATTTTGTCGTAGGAATAGTTGACGTCGGCGTCCGCGTCGGCGGCGTTTTGCGAGGGAATCGCGTAGGTGGGAACGAAAACGATCAGCGTGATCAGAACGGTCAAAGCGACACAGATCACGGCGACCAGCTTGAGGGTGTTTGCACGCATGGAATAAATAAACATAAAAAGCGCCTCCCGGTGTTCAAATATTTCTGGTAAAATATATGAACGGGGGGCGCTCTTTATGAATCCAAAAGTGAAATATCGATATCCAGAGTGTCATTTTTTTCGGACACGCGCACGGCGTCGGAATGACTGTAGACGTTGTGCAACAGTCCCAGCATCATGAACGTGGCAAGCATGGACGAGCCTCCGCAGGAGAGCAGGGGGAGCGTGATGCCAATGACGGGGAGCATCGCAAAGCACATGCCGATGTTGAGCAGAATCTGCACAATCAGCATCGCACCGATCCCGACACAGATAAATCCACCGTAATCCGAGTGACTGGCGGTGTGTGCGATCATGAACACGCGGACGACCATGACGAGGAAGATCAGGATGACGAGCATCCCGCCGAGAAAACCGAATTTTTCGCAGATTGTGGCGTAAATAAAATCGGTATGCGAGGCGGCAAGAATCTCGTAGTGCTCACCGCCGAACAGCCCGTTGCCGATCCATCCGCCCGCGGCAATGGCTTTTTTGCTCAGCAGCGGTTGCCAGCTGTAGCGGGAATCCGGGTACGCCTCGGGATTGAAGCCCACGATGATGCGCTGTTGCTGGTAGTCCGAAAGAACCTCCCAGAGATAGGGGGATAGCAACACCGCGACAACGACAACGCCGAGGAAATACGCGGGGTGCAGTCCTGCGCAAAAGAGCATGATAGCGAAGATGGCGATGTAGATCAAGGCGACGCCGAGGTCTCCTGAGGCTAAAATCAGTCCGATGATCAAAAGCGCGTGTGCACCGAGTGCCAGCACGGTCAGAGGCTTGTTGATGTGCTCCTTGACGGTGAACAGATGCTTGGAAAAGGTACAGATAAAGGTGAATTTGACGAACTCCGACGGCTGAATCATCAGACCTGTCCCGGGAATAGCAAGCCAGCTTTTATTGGAGGTCTCCATATTTTCCCCCGAACTTCCGACCAGCAGTGTCAGAAGCAGGAGGGCGACTGATCCGATGAGCATAGGGAGCCACAGCTTATCCACAATCACACGGAAGTCCACGTAAGCGATGAGGATCGTCACGATGATGCCGATGATAAATATGAATATTTGCATCCGCAATTTGGATCTGCCGAAATTGTCTACCGCACCCCAGATGGTGAAGATGCTGATGATCGACAGGAGCGTCGCGCAGGAAAAGAGCACGGGATCCAGCTTGCGGATTGCTCCGAGAATGAATTTTCCGATTTTTTGAATCGCCTCCATGCGCGACCTCCTTTCGGTAGAATGAGAACAGGGAGGAACTTGCTTTGCGGTTCCTCCCCAAGTGTTGCCTTAATACTGTCTGCCCCAGATGACCATGTGCTTGGCGGGCTTGCCGCAACAAACGCAGGTATCCGCGAGATGCTCCTCATGGAAGGGGATGCAACGGGATTTTACGCCGCCCGTGACGTCCTTCAGCTTTTCCTCGCATTCCACGTCACCGCACCACATTGCCTTGATATAGCCGGATTTGTTCTCTGCGATATCGAGGAACTCGTCGTAGGAGCGTGCCTCAAAGGTACGAGCGGTTCTGTTCTCCAGTGCGCGGTTATAAAGCTCATCGTGTACCTTCTGCAGTGCCTTTTCGACCTCCGCGACGAGGTTATCGAGCGAGACAAATGTCTTCTCACGCGTCACACGGCTGACGAGGACACAGGAGTTGTTTTCGATGTCGCGCGGACCGATCTCCAGACGGAGCGGAACGCCCTTCATCTCATATTGCGCGAACTTCCAACCCGTGGAGTTGTCGCTGTCATCCAGCTTGACGCGCAGGGTTTTGGAAAGCTGTGCCTTGAGCGCATTTGCCTTCTCCAGCACGCCTTCTTTGTGCTGTGCGACGGGAACGATGACCACCTGAATGGGGGCCACGCGAGGCGGCAGAATCAGACCGTTGTCGTCGCCGTGCGTCATGATGATCGCGCCAATCGAGCGGGTGGATACGCCCCAGGAGGTTTGATGTGGATATTTGAGCGTGTTATCACGCGCAGTGAACTTGATATCGAATGCCTTTGCAAATCCATCACCGAAATAGTGCGAGGTACCGCCCTGAAGCGCCACGCCGTTGTGCATCATCGGCTCGATTGTGTACGTTTCTTCGGCGCCGGCGAACTTTTCCTTGTCAGTCTTGCGTCCCGTATATGCGGGAATCGCCAGTGCCTCTGCGTAGAAGTCCTCATAGACCTTCAGCATCTGCTGTGTTTCCTCGCGTGCCTCCTCCTCGGTCTCGTGCATGGTGTGACCCTCCTGCCAGAGGAACTCTGCGGTACGCAGGAAGGGACGCGTGGTCTTTTCCCACCGAACGACGTTACACCACTGATTGTAGAGCTTGGGCAGGTCGCGGTAGGATTGGATGATGTTACGGAAATGCTCGCAGAAGAGCGTTTCGGAGGTGGGACGAACGATCAGACGCTCGGTAAGGGGGGTCTGTCCGCCCATTGTGACCACGGCACACTCGGGCGCAAAGCCCTCGACGTGATCCTTTTCCTTTTGCAGAAGGGACTCGGGGATGAACATCGGCATATAGACGTTTTCATGTCCCAGCGCTTTGAAGCGCGCGTCCAGATCCTTTTGAATATTTTCCCAGATCGCATAGCCGTAGGGGCGGAAGATCATGCAACCCTTGACGCCGGAATAATCGGCGAGCTCCGCCTTTTTGACCACGTCGGTGTACCATTGACCGAAGTCAACATCCATGGATGTGATTTGGTCTACCATTTTTTCATTGTTCTTTGCCATAGAAACCTCAACTTTCCACCCGCGATCGGATTATCGCGGAATGCTATCGCTTAATAAGCATAATTTTACATTGTATATATTATAACCTACGAAAAAAGAATTGTCAAGAGATTTTCCCGCCGTTTTTGGTCGAAGCGTGCAAGTTTTTCGGCGTTTGGGGAAAAATACAGAGCAAAACGAGGATTGTGGAGGGGAAAATGTCAAGAATCTGTTTATACGGTGTCGGAATTGATAACGTCACGATGGGAGAGGCGGTGAAGATCGCACTGGCACAGGTCGGCGCACCGTGCGTGGTGTTCACACCGAATGCGGTAATGCTGGATGCCGCACGGCGTGAGGCGGCACTGTGCGAGCTGTTGGGGCGTGCGTCACTGTCCTTGCCCGACGGTATGGGCGTCGTACGCCTGGCAAAACGGCGTGGAACACCGCTGAAGGAGCGCGTGGCGGGGATCGACTTCGGGGAGGCGTTGCTGGAACGTGCGGCAAAAGAAAAATTACGCGTGTTTTTGCTCGGTGGCGGGGAAGGGGTAGCCGCACAGGCGGCGCGTCGGTTACAGATGCGCTATCCGTCGCTGTGCATCTGCGGAACGGCGTGGGGGTACTTCGACAAGAACGGTGAGGAGAATCAGGAGGTGCTCGCACGCATCCACGCGTCACGCGCCGATATTCTGCTGGTGTGCATGGGATTCCCCTTGCAGGAGCAGTGGATCACGGATAATCTACACGCGCTGTCCGATGTGCGAGTGATTGCGGGACTTGGAGGCAGCCTTGACGTATGGTCGGGAAGAGTGAACCGTGCGCCCGCACCCGTGTCGAAAATGGGCTTGGAATGGGCATGGCGCATGCTGCGGGAGCCGAGGAGAATTCGATATTTGCCCGCCGTAGTCCGAACGGTGTTCAAACGTTGAAAAGAAACCGCCGCGCACCCGATTGGGGTGCGCGGCAGCGTTTGTTTTGTGAGATTGTTTTACCACTTGGTCGGTACACCGTTAATGTAGTGCCAGTAGTTGCCCGTAGCGGAAGGCTGGAGCTTGCTGTAGTAGCAGGGTGAGATGCCCAAAAGGTCGGAGTTGTTCCCGGTGGAGATCGAGATATTCTCCCACTGCTCGGCAGTGCCTTCGTAGTAAACGACGGCAAGGCTCGAGCAATTGTTAAACGCACTGTCGCCGATGGACGTCAAGCTCGTGGGAATGGCGATACTCTCAAGGCTCATGCAGCCCGAGAACATATTTATGGAGAACGACGTAACACCGTTCGGAATGACGATACTCTTCAGATTTGCGCAACCCATAAACACACCGCGTGCCATACCGATGAGGCGCTCGGGCAGCGTGATTTCTGTGATGGCGGTGCAATTCTGGAAGGTGTACCAGCCCAAATACAGATCTCCCACACCCGCGGCAAAGGTCACGTCGGCAAGGGTGGTGCAATTCAGGAATGCCGAATCACCGATGCTTGTGACGTTGCCCGGGATCGTGATGGCGGGAAGGCTTGTGCAACCGGAGAATGCATCATGACCGATGCTCGTCAGCGTGCTCGGCAGACTGACCTCGGTAAGATTTGTGCAATAGGAGAATGCGCCTTGATCAAGAGAGGTTACTCCCTCCGGAACGGTGATCTTTTTCAGGCTTGTGCAGTATGCAAACGAGCTGGTTCCGATATTTTTGAGCGTGCTCGGCAAGGAGATGCTGACAAGGCTTGTACAGCCGGAGAATTCTTCCTGGAAGAAGGACTCAACGCCCTCCGGAACGACAATGCTCGTCAGACTTTCGCAATTCGCAAATGCAAAGGGATCAAGACTTTCGAGCCGCTCGGGCATGGTGACGCTTGCAAGTTTTTTACAGTTTTTAAATGCATTACCGTCGATGTGCGTGACACTGTTCGGGATGACGATGCTTTCGAGATTTACGCAATTGTAGAAGGCATAGCTGTCGATGCCCGTAACACCGTTATGCAGAACGACCGTCTTGAGATTGACAAAGTTGCGGAATGCATTGTCTGTGATGTGCGTGATGCTCGCGGGCAGGTGGAATTCCGTGATCTCGTTGCCGTTTGCGTCCAGAATATGGCAGGCGGGGAGATCATCCGGCTGTGCGTCATAATTCGCAAACGAAACGTTGAGCCACGCTTCAATATCGGTAATGTACAGATCGCCGGCATCCGGTAATCCGTTGATACCGACATGGGTCAATGCAGAGGCGGAAATAAAGCAGGAAAAACCGTCATAATAAGGGTAAGTTCCGCATCTGCGGAGTGCATAGTCGCCGATGGTCGTTACGCCCTTGCCGATGGTAGCCTTGGATATTGCCTCGTTCCCATAAAGGGCATACGTTCCGATGCTTGTAACGCTGTCAAGAATCTCTACCTCCTCCAAGTCGCCGTAGCCACCTGCCGAATATGCAATGTACGCGGGAACGCAGGTGCCGCCGAACACGGCTTTTTTGATGCTGTTCTCTGCGAGAACGGGATTATCTTGTGCTCCGTAGGAGGAGTTGTAATAGACCGTGGAAAGATTGGTGCATTCACCGAAAATGCGTTTGCCGATGCTCGTAACCGATGCGGGAACGGTGAATTCGGTGAGTGTTGTACAGCCGTAGAAGGCTTTTTCGCCAATGGTCAGAGTGGTGCCGGGAAGAATCAGCTCCTCCAGCGCCGTACAGCCCAAGAATGCCTCGTTGCCGATGGAAAGGATGCCGTTTGGCAGTGTGATCGCAGAAAGCGCGGTCAGATCCTTGAACGCACCGTCCTCAATGACTGTGACAGCCGCGCCGTTATACGTTGCGGGGATGGCAATGGTATCCATGGGAGGATCCACCTCGGGGTTGACTTTGTTTGACGCTATACGTGCCGTCCTCCAAAAGGGTGAAAATCAAGGGGGCCACGTCGGTTATCGATTCTGCCTGATACACTGCCGTGTAGCTCTTGTTTGCGTCGATCACCTTCGCATGAAGAACGCGCTCCGTGCTGATGACAGCTCCCTTTTCGTTGAGCCAATACGCAAACGGAACACCCGCCGCATCCGTCTCGGAAGCAGTGATCTCTGCCGTGGCTCCGCTCGGATACAGTCCGCTCGTAAAGCCATTCTCCAACGTACCGCCCGTGACAGATACTTCATAGAAATCGGCATCCGCCAAGCGGTCGGTGTTGTAGCTGAAATACGTCTGTGCTTCCGCACCATAGGAGAGCATCTCGGTCAGGAGCGCCTTGAAACTTTCATTCGTCGAGGGCGCGTCGCCAATGTAGCCGAGCTTCGTGTACGCGTACTCTAAAATGCTGTACTTCTCCACGTCGCTGTAGTAGGTTGTGCCGTCGACCGTGACGTAGGCACGGGCGAACACCTCGTCCGCCATGTTCTTTGCGGCGAATTTTTCATAGTTGAAGATGTAATATGTCTTTCCACCGATGTTCTGCGAACCGGCGGTCTTCACGGAAAGCTCCTCCGTGCCCTTCTCGTAAGTATCCTGCGGCTCGGTCCAGTAGAGCATACCGAAGTCACCCGTGGGGTTCGCACCCTGCAGGTCAACCGCGAAGAGCAGATAGACCTTGTCCGCGAAGGACAGGTTCTTTTTGTCGATGGAAAGCGTCGGCTCTGCGGTCTCGGCGACCGCAGTCACAATACCGACACCAATCAGGATCACCGTCAATAACAGTGTCAAAACCAATAAAAGCTTCTTTTTCATTTTTTTCTCCTTTTTGTTTTGATTTTGGGATAGACAAAGCAGGGGTATTTTTTGCAAATGCCCCTGCCTTGTATCAGGTCCATTCGCCCTGATTCTCATCATCTACGGGAGGAATCGTCTCTTCCTCATCCGACGTGCGAAGCACGTCATCCTCACCGAGCATTACCAAGGTAAGCTCGATTTCTTCGTACTGCTTTTTCATGATAAAACCTCCTTTCCCATTTATTGCGGTCAATTATTAGTATACCATAGTATTCAACATATGTCAAGCATTTATTTTATAATTGTATTGAAATAATTGATTTTGGAGGATTTATGGGAAAAGTATTGAATGAAAATATCAGGGAATTGAGAATGCAATGCGGCTTGAATCAAGTGGAGTTTGCGCAGAAAATGAACGTTACCAAGCAGTGTGTCTCCAATTGGGAAAACGACAATGTTTTACCTTCAATTGAGATGTTGATTAAAATGGCAGATTTTTTTAAGGTATCGACCGATCGGCTGCTGGGAAGAATAACGGAGAATACGATTTGTGTGAAGGATCTGACGGACGAGCAGGTATCGCATATCCGATTGCTTGTAAAGGATTTTGCCGATTTGAATCGAAAATGAGTTGTTCGGAGAGGGCAAACGCCGATAAAATATTTTTTATTCGCAAAATGCACACAATCGAAGGTGAAATTGATGAAGATATCTATGGAATGTTACAAAGTTGATAAAATTTCGTCAAACCTCTTGTATATTTGGCAAAAATAGGTTAAAATATATGCTGTAAGGAAAGGCTTTCCTCGCAAGGGACAAGCCGACATCAAAAATACTACATTAAATGGAGGATTTATTCCAATGGCAAACGTAAAAGTTGCGATTAACGGTTTCGGTCGTATCGGCCGTCTTGCATTCCGCCAGATGTTTGGCGCAAAGGGTTATCAGGTAGTTGCAATCAACGACCTCACTAAGCCCTCGATGCTCGCTCACCTGCTCAAGTATGACTCCGCACAGGGCAGATACAATCATGATGTTGTTGCTAACGACGAAGAGGGTACCATCACCGTCGACGGTAAGACCATCAAGATCTACGCGGAGAAGGATGCAGCAAACCTTCCTTGGAAGAAGCTGAAGATCGACGTTGTTCTCGAGTGCACCGGTTTCTACTGCTCCAAGGAAAAGTCCATGGCTCACATCAACGCAGGCGCAAAGAAGTGCGTTATTTCTGCTCCCGCAGGCAACGATTTGAAGACCATCGTTTACTCCGTTAACGAGAAGAGCCTGACCGCAGAGGATCAGATCATCTCCGCAGCATCCTGCACCACCAACTGCCTCGCTCCCATGGCAAAGGCACTCAACGACTACGCTCCCATTCAGTCCGGTATCATGACCACTGTTCATGCATACACCGGTGACCAGATGATCCTCGACGGTCCTCACAGAAAGGGTGACCTCCGCCGTGCACGTGCAGGCGCACAGAACA
>JAFTPJ010000161.1 GCA_017463405.1 Clostridia bacterium | reverse complement strand
CGTTAAGCTGACCGAGAGCGAGATTATTTATATTGCCAAGGAGGCGGAGAACAAATACGTCGGCGTTTCTTGCGGCAAGCTGGATCAGAGCTGTGAGGTGTACTGTCGCAAGGATCATTTGCTGTATATGGATATGCTGGATGACAGCTACGAGCTGATTGAAGCACATCCCGATATGAAGCCCTATCGCTTTGCGATCTTTTTCAGCGGGCTGGAGCGCTCGCTCGCGGGCTCGAAGTTCAATATGCGCGTGGACGAGTGCCGTGCCGCAGCGTATGCGATTAAGGGATACGCGGGCATGGAATACGGAAATTTCGAGGAGACCTGCCTGCGCGACGTGCCGAAGGATGTCTATCTGCAATACCGCGACCGTCTGCCCGATAACTGGCGTCGCCGCGCGGAGCACTGGTATTCCGAATATGACCGCGTGACGGCCGGCGTGGAGGCTTGGCGGCGCGGAGACATCGAGGCGTTCGGGCGCTTTTGCTTTGAAAGCGGGCATTCCTCGATTTACAATTACGAAACGGGCTCGCCCGAGCTGAAAAAGCTGTATGAAATCATGACCGAAACCGACGGGATTTACGGCGGTAGATTCTCGGGGGCGGGCTTTAAGGGGTGCTGTATGGCACTGATCGATCCCGCTTACGAGGAATCGATTCTCTCCCGTGTGGAGCGCGAATACTGTAAGGCGTTTCCGCATCTGAAGGAAAAGTATTCTGCGCACATCTGCATGAGCGCGGACGGGGTGAAATTATGAAATGCTTGATTTTAGCGGCGGGATACGCCACACGGCTGTATCCCCTGACCGAGAATTTTCCCAAGCCGTTGCTGAAGGTAGGGGAGAAGACCATTTTAGATTGGCTGATCGACGACATTGACACGCTCGGTGCGGTCGACGAATATGTCGTGATCTCCAATCACAAATACGCGCATCACTTCGATGTGTGGGCAAGTAAAAAAACGCAGAGGATCACCGTCGTGGATGACGGGACCGAATCGAATGAGACGCGCCTGGGGGCGGTCAAGGATATTCAGTTTGCCATTGAAGCGCTGGAAATTGATGACGAAATGCTCGTCATTGCGGGCGACAATGTGCTGGATTTCAGCCTGACGCGTTTCATTTCCTACGCCAAGAAAAAGGGTACCTCCTGCATCATGCGTTACTTTGAGGAGAGCGAGGCAAGACTTCGCAAGTGCGGCGTGGTACAGATTGATGCGGACGACCGCATTCTGAATATGGAGGAAAAGCCTACGGAGCCCAAGTCGCACTGGTGCTGTCCGCCGTTCTATTTCTACACAAAAGCGGACGCTCGTCTCGTGCAAAAGGGGATTGACAGTGGATGCGGAACTGACGCACCGGGCAGCTATATCGCGTGGCTCTGCGCGCAAACGCCCGTGCACGCCATGGCGATGCCTGGCAAGAGATACGACATCGGAAATCTCGAAAGCTACGAAAAGGTACAAAAGGAGTATAAGGGAATATGCTGACTCCCAACGTCAACTTGCAGAATAAGACCGTGCTTGTCACGGGTGCGGCGGGCTTTATCGGATCGAACCTCGTGATGGAGTTGCTCCGCACGGTCGAGCCGATTCATATCATCGGCATCGACAACATGAACGACTATTACGATCCCGCCATCAAAGAATACCGTCTTCGCGAGATTAAGACGCTTGCCGCAGAGCATCCGTCCTCCGAATGGACGTTCATCAAGGGCAATATCGCCGACCATGCACTGATCGACAAGGCGTTTGCCGACTACGGCTTTTCCGTTGTTGTCAATCTGGCGGCGCAAGCGGGCGTGCGTTATTCGATCACCAATCCCGACGTTTACATCGAAAGCAACATCATCGGCTTTTACAATATTCTCGAAGCTTGTCGCAACCACCCCGTCGAGCACCTCGTCTATGCATCCAGCTCCAGCGTGTACGGCTCGAATAAAAAGATCCCGTACGCTACCGACGATAAGGTCGACAATCCCGTCAGCCTTTACGCTGCAACCAAAAAGAGCAACGAGCTGATGGCGCACGCGTATTCCAAGCTGTATAATATTCCGTCCACGGGCTTGCGTTTCTTTACGGTCTACGGACCCGCGGGACGCCCCGATATGGCGTATTTCGGCTTTACGAATAAGCTTTTGCGCGGTGAGACCATTCAGATCTTCAACTATGGCAACTGCAAGCGCGATTTTACCTACGTTGATGACATCGTCACGGGTGTCAAGCACGTCATGCAGAACGCTCCCGAAAAGGTGGCGGGCGAGGACGGGCTTCCGATTCCGCCGTACCGCGTGTATAATATCGGAAACAACAGCCCGGAAAATCTGTTGGATTTCGTGGACATCCTTCAACAGGAGCTGATCCGCGCCAAGGTGCTTCCCGCCGATTATGATTTTGAGTCGCATAAGCAGCTTGTGCCGATGCAGGCGGGCGATGTTCCGATCACCTATGCCGATACCTCGGCGCTGGAGCGCGATTTCGGCTTCAAGCCGTCCACTCCCTTGCGGGAGGGGTTGCGCCGCTTTGCCGAGTGGTATCACGAATTTTATCAGAGCAGAAACTGAAAGAACGAAGAGAGAGGAGCCGGGCATGACGACGGAGCAATTGATGTTCTCCTGCATCCGCGCCGCAATCTGTGGATCGGATGAGTCGGAGACGCTGAAGGAGCAGCTTTCCGCCGAGGCGGCGGGGGCGCTTTATACACTGGCGAAATCGCACGATTTGGCACACGTCGTTGCGGAAACGCTCGGCAACGGGGGACTGTTGGACGACGGTGTGATCGCCCAAAAATTCCAAAAGCAGCAGATGTTGGCGGTCTACCGCTATCAGCGTCTGAATTATGAGCTGCAGGCGCTCGGTGCGGCTTTGGAAGAGGCGCAGATTGATTTTGTTCCCCTCAAGGGCGCGGTTCTACGCCCTTATTACCCCGAGCCGTGGATGCGGACGAGCTGTGACATTGACGTGCTGGTGCATGAGGAGGATCTGGAGCGCGCAATTGAGGTGCTGACCGATCGGTTGGAATGCAAGAAAGAGGGCAGAAGCACGCACGATGTTTCGCTTGTGACGGCGAGCGGTATTCACATCGAGCTGCATTACAGCCTTCTGGAGGAGGGACGTGCGGCAGATGCCAACGATATTCTCTCCCACATCTGGGATTACACCGCACCTGACGACGGATGCACGTATCGGCGGCACATGAGCGACGCTGCGTTCTATTTCTACCATATTGCGCATATGGCGAAGCATTTTGAGCGCGGCGGCTGCGGCGTACGTCCATTTATCGACCTTTGGTTACTTGACCGACGCGAGGGGGACGATCCGAACGAAAGAAACACGCTTTTGCAACGCGGCGGTTTGCTGACCTTTGCCGAGGCGGCACGCGGACTCGCGTGCGCATGGATGCGCGGCGAGAACGCCGAGGGCGTGGCGCGTCAGCTTGGGGACTACATCCTGCGCGCAGGCGTGTACGGCGATACCGAGACCAAGGTCATCCTCGGACAGGCGAAGACGGGTGGACGCTTCCGTTACATCATGGGGCGGATTTTTCCGCCGCTGTCCTATCTGAAATCGCAGTATCCCATTCTGAAAAAGCATGCGTGGCTTGTACCGATCTGCTATGTGCGCCGCTGGGGGAGGCTTGTCTTTCTGCGCAGGGCAGGGCACTCGGTGAATGAGCTTCGGGCAAGCGGATCGGTTTCCGCCGATCAGAAAAAAAACGCCGCGGGATTGCTGGAAAATTTGGGGCTTTGAGAAAATCGGTGTATGATTAGCTCGCATGATGTCCGAATCGAAAAAAATTCGAAAAATATGAAAAAGTTCAAAAAAATTGCAAAAAACACTTGACAAAAGGGTGCTTGGCATGATATAATAATATGCCGCTTGAAAAAGGCTTTTTTAAGTGTGTCCGAAAGGATACCGCCCGAGATCAGCGAGTCTATAAAGAAAGAGAGGTGCTTTTCGTGTTTGCAGTTATCGAAACCGGCGGAAAGCAGTACAAGGTAATCGAGCAGGACATTCTTTTTGTTGAAAAGCTCGACGTAAACGAAGGAGACGAAATCGTTTTCGACAGCGTTAAAGCATTGTCTGATGACAACGGCTTTAAGGTTGGTGCTCCCAATGTAGACGGCGCAAAGGTTACTGCCAAGGTTCTTAAGAACGGTAAGAACAAGAAGATCTACGTCATGAAGTACAAATCCAAGAAGAACGAAAAGAAGAAGATCGGTCACAGACAGCCTTACACCAAGGTTCAGATCGTGAAGATCGAGGGCTGATTTTACAGCTCAAAACGGACATGACCAAAATCGTGTTTTTCAGAAGCGACGGGATTTTTTACGGCTTCGAGGAGCAGGGTCATACAGGGTACGGAGAAGCGGGCGACGATATTTTGTGTGCCGCGATCTCTTCCATGACAATGTTTTTGATCAATACCATTGAGGTGGCTTACGCTTCGTCGGTTGATTATACGATCGATGAGGGGGCGACAAGGATTCGCGTATGTGCCAAGGCGGCACTGCCCGAATTTGAGTCAGACGATTACAAGCGTTATGCGGTCTCCGGAATTATGATGGGGTACTACTGTCAGCTCGGTGATATGCTCGAGGAGTATGGGGATTATCTTGATGTATCGGTTGTGGATAAGCCGTACGATAAATAACGTCGCGGGTCTACGATTCCGGAACGGGATCAAAAAAAAATTAGGAGGACAAGAATCATGTTAAAGATTAGTTTACAGTTCTTTGCTCATAAGAAGGGTGTCGGTTCTACCAAGAACGGTCGAGACAGTGAGTCCAAGCGCCTTGGCGTGAAGAAGGCTGACGGTCAGGCAGTTGTTGCCGGCAACATTATCGTAAGACAGAGAGGAACTGCTGTTTGCGCAGGCGAGAACGTTGGCGTAGGCAAGGACTACACGCTGTTCGCTCTGATCGACGGTAGAGTAAAGTTTGAGCACAAGACCAAGTCTCAAAAGAAGGTTAGCGTTTACGCAGACTGATTTTCTGACAAATATACGGCGGAGAAGCCCGAGCGGTTCTCCGCCGTATATTTTTTTGGCGTGGCATTTGTAGGAAAGAGAAACTTTTTTGGAAAAAGCTCCAAATTATCCTCCTTCCTTAACGGATTTTTCTTCTGTTGCAGGGAGGCGCAAGCGTCGTGAGATTCCCCGCGGAAAATCGACGGATGTCAGTATTTTACGGATATTTCCCTCATCGGAAGGTGTCTATGTTTGAAAAAGTGGAATACCCTTGCGGCATTGACTCTACTGCCCCTTCCGAAACAGCCCGCGGAACCAGCAGACATCCTCGCGGTCGAGCGCGCCGGAGAGGAGGAGCAGGATGAGGTAGATGAGGACGGCGATAAGGCAATGCAGGACGATCGAGAGGGCGCTGTTGACGATTCTCCAGCCTGTCAGCATTAGAAGTGCACGGACGGCGCAGGTCGCTCCCACGATGCAAAGGAGCGGCTTGTAGACCCATTTGAATAAGCGGACGGGTGTTTTACTGATCGAGAGCAGATGCGTAATACTGAACACCGTATTGAAAACCTCGGAAAAATAGATTGCAAAGATGTAGCCGTCAATGCCGTAGCGCGGGATCAGAAGCCAGATGAGCAGAACCGAGATGGCGGCATCGGCAATATTGATCTTCATCGAATACACTTGCTCGCCGAGTCCCTTCATCATCGCGTCGGTTGCCGTGTCAACGTACATGATCGGTACAAGCGGCGCGAGGATCCGGATGTATTTTCCCGCATCTGTCGCTGGGTAGAGTGCCTCGCCGATTTCTGCCGAAAAACAGATCAGAATACCTGCAACACCGATGGAAAAGAGGAGCGCGAGCGACCAGACACGCGAGATCATGTAGGTGATATGGCGGCGGCTGTCTTTGGCTTCCGCTTCGGCAAGCTCGGGGACGAGCAGTCCGGAAAATGCGGAGATCAGCGCGGCAGGGTAGAGGATCACGGGCATTGCCATGCTGTGAATGCTTCCATAGGCGACCAGCGCTGCAGCGTGCGATGTGCCGCTGCTACGAAGCCCTGCGGGGATCAGAATGTGTTGGAGCGTCACAAGTCCCGAGCGGATATAGGTGGTCAGTGCGATCGGTAGCGTGATGCCGAGTAGCTTTTTGCCGACAGCTCCGCCTTTGCCCCGGACATCGGTTGGAAAATGGCGCTTGCGGTCACTCCGAAAGAGCAGAAATTCCAACAGAAAAGATGCCACCTCCGCACCCACTCCGCCCAGAACCAGCGCACAGCAGGTCTGCTCCACGTCTCCGAGCGGGAGCGCGGACAGAAAATACATTGTTCCGCCGATTTTAAGCGCTTGCTCGCAGACCTGCACCGCCGCGTTTTTGTATGGACGGCGCACGGCGGTGAAATAGCCCCCCCACGCGGAGGAGAGTGAAATGAGCGGGAGTGTGATGGAAAGCAGACGAAGCGAGGGGATCGTCCGCGTGTCGTGGAGCCAATGATTGCCGATTACATCGGCAGTGGAGAACAGCAGGATCGATGCGAGGCAACCGAAGAACAGCGCATAAACTGTGGCGCGGCGCAGGACGGCCGGCACATGCGCAGGACGGTCCTTGCCGACGGCCTCTACCGTAAGACGTGTCACACCGAGGTGGATTCCGGAGGTCGCGAGTGTCAGGGCAAAGCCGTAGACACCCGAGAGCAGGGAATAGAGTCCCATCGCCTCCGCGCCCGCTCGATTGGAGACGTAGACCTGAAAGCTGACGCCCACTGTCCGCATCAGAAGTGATGCGGTGGCAAGAAGCAACGCATTGCGGAAAATTTGTGCGGCATGGGATTTGATCATTTTGTACCTCTTTGCGAATGATTATCATATCCTATTGTATGAGGGGTTACAAAAAAATATTTGAGAAAAAATATAAAAAAAGTAAAATAGGTATTGACAAAACAGCGGTTCTGCTATATTATATATAATGCAAAAATGAAAACACCAAAATACATACGAAAAGGAGAAAAAACGTATGCTGATTCATGTCTGCGCACTTTGCGGCTATGAGTACAACCCGAAGGAAGGTGACCCCGACAACGGCGTCAAGGAAAACACGGATTTTGAGGATATCCCCGAGGATTGGGTATGTCCCTTGTGCGGTGCCTCCAAGGAGGATTTTGAGGCAGAGTTGCGTGAGGATGACGACGAGGAATCCTACTAAACGCATCATACCTTTGGGCGGAAGAGTGATCTTCCGCTTTTTTTACATAAAAGGGGCACCGCAAATGCATTTTGGCATTTGCGGTGCTTATTTTTTCAACCTTGATTATTTCCAATTCATCACTCTTTTCCAGTTTTCCGATTCGAATACTGCTGTCAGCTCTGCCGTATCGGGAGAATCGATGTTGAGGAATACGGGAATCTGCGCGATGTTTGCCTGAACGCTCACACGACTGCCGCCGACAAGCGTCTCTCCTGTGAGTAGGTTGCGCCAATTGCCTGCGGGGAGGTAGACCTCGCGGGAAGCTGTGGAGCCTGTCAGGATCGGTGCGACCAACAAACTGTCGCCCATCATAAATTCATCCTCGCAACCGTATACGGCGGTGTCCTCGGGATAGTTCAGTATCAGGTGCCGTACGGGTGGCATTCCCGTTTCGCAGGCGATGTGTGCATATTTGGAAATATAGGGGAGTAGCTGCTTGTGAAGCCCCGTATAGAGGCGGTAGATTTCCTTTGCATCCTCCGACATCTCATACACGTGGCGCACGTCGCCATGTGTCTGGATGTTGGTGGTAAAGGCGGTAAATTCGACGGCACGGGTGAACACCTCGGTTTCGTATTCCTTTTGCCCCTCCTTGTAGTAGCCGAATTTGCCGACATAATGGTAGCCTGCCATGTCGTAGGTCATGAACGGAACGCCCGATAGCCCCGAATTAATTACGGAGAAGAGCAGATCGTCCAGCTTTTCAAAGGTGCGCACCTGGTCGCCCGCCCACATGTAGGGACTGCGTTGGGAGCCGATTCCTCCGCCGCGGGAAAGAACCATAAAGCCCTCGCCGATTTTCTTTTCTGCCTGCAACTCCTGCATTCTCTTGCAGAATTTGGAAATGAAGTATGAGGCGTATGCGTGATGCTCCACGCCCTGCTGAATACGATCCGGATTCTTCCACAGATACTTTGTATGCGTGGTGGCATATTGCTTCCCTCCGTCCGGCATTACCTCGCAGAAATCGATCTTGACGCCATCGATGCCAAGCTCAATGGAATCTCCCCAGATGCGGTCGAAATACCACTCCAGCGCCTCGTCGTTGGTGATGTCGAGATAATCGGCGCCGCGTGCCGAACCGTCGGGATTGGCAGCGGTTCCCATCATCCATGGGATTTGCGTCGTATTCCGAAGGGTATCCACGGTACCGTCCGTGTGACGGATTTCGACATCCGCATGAACCAAATACTCTTCTTTGAAGCCGATGGCGTCCGAAGAAACGCCGCCCACGCGGATATAGACCATCGCCTTGATGCCGTTTTCGTGCAGCCAATCGACGGCACGTTTCAGTTCTTCACGACGTGCGCGGGAGTGATCGCTGTCGTTGTAGCAGGAGCCCCAGCCATAGCCCTCCATAATGGCGGCGTCGGGCTTCATCCCCTCGCGCATGAAGTTCTGCATAATGGTTTTGACGCTGTCGCCGATCGGATTGTTTTGATAGCCGCAACGGTAGTATCTGCCTGCGTCGTTTTTCAGATTGGAGACGGTGTATCCGTCATTCTTCGGCGCGTAAATAATCTGACATGCCGCGCGCTCCTCTTCGCTCGCCTCGGATAGTCTGACGTATTCCTCGCCGCGCTTGAGGTAGCGATTCTCGTAATCGGGGAGTTCCTCCATGGTATCCCAGCTGCCGTCCT
>JAFTPJ010000160.1 GCA_017463405.1 Clostridia bacterium | reverse complement strand
TTGATAATTTTATTTTACCATCTTGACAAAGAGAAAAAAATATGTTATTGTATAAAAAAACGACCATAATTCTCGAAAGTTGATGAAGGGAGAACCGCCGCCATGATTTCGGATAATTTTATTTTTCGACAATTTGTTCTGCGTGATCGACACTACAGTGACGTTCGCAGGGGAAATAACTGCCATTTCGTTGGGTTTATGCGAAAGGGGTGGGCGCGCCTTGTCGGTGAGGACGTTATGGTTTCGGTTCGGGAGGGGGAATTATTCTACATTCCTATGGGATGGAGATACGAGTCCTTCTGGAGCGGCACCCCCGACATCTGCTTTGATTCCTACGGATTCGTACCGTTTCCGCACCCGACCGACGCGAGCTGTCCTGTGCAGGTCGTTCCGATGAATGAGAAAATACGCGATGCGTTGGAGACGTTGGCTGTACATCGAACGGTGGATTGCCATTCGATCGCGCGGTTTTATCTTTTGCTGGAGGCAATGCTTCCCGTCATGCGTACCACGCATACGGGTGCCAAGGAGCGTGCGGTGGAGCAGGCGATTTCCTATATGCAATCGCACAACCGCATCAAGGTGCCCGAGCTTGCGCGTATCTGCCGCATGAGCGAATCAGGGCTGTACGCAGCCTTTCGCGAGGCGCGCGGATGCACGCCGATTGAAATGTGGCATCGCGTGCAGGCGGAGCGTGCGGTCAATTTGTTGGTCAGTACGGATCTTTCTGTTGAAGAGATCGTCGAGCGTTTAGAGTTTTGCTCTGCGTCGTATTTTCGCAAAATTTTGCGTGAGGTGACGGGAAAGACACCGCGCGAGATTCGGAGTGTGGTGAGAATGTAAACGGTTAATTTGTGGCGTGTGTCGCGATCAGAAATTCCTCCGGACAAACGCCGTAAAGTGCTTTAAATTCGCGGTTGAAATTCCGGATACTTCCAAAGCCCGCGTCGTAGGCAATCTCGGAGATGCTTTTTGCGGGCTGCTCGCGCAACAGGCGTGCCGCATAGGATGCGCGCACCGAGTTGATATATTTGGTATATTGAATGCCGCAACTTTCCTTGAATACGCGGCTCAAATATACGTGATGTATCCCGAGCGCAGCGGCAGTGGCGGAGAGTGAGACGTCCTTGGTGCGGAAATTGCGGCTGATGTAGCGTACAGCATCCAGAAAGACCGTCCCCTCATACTGCCGCTTCGCGGGGACAAATGCACACCCTGCAAGAATTTCTGCAAGCAGGGGATACAGGAGCGCCCGAATGCGGATGCTGTCGGTTGCGTCGATGTCGTCAGGTAATTTCCCGTCGCACAGTGCAAGCACTGCGGGGGACAGCGGACAGGTCGGGATGGCGAGTGTTTTGTCGCGAACGGTCTCGTATACATCCGGTATCAACTCCGGTGAAAACACAAGCACAAAGCACTCCGACGCACACGGCGTTTCAAAGGAATGTGCTTCAAACGGAAGAATGAGCGTACATTCCCCTGCGCGGATTTCGCGTGTCTCCTCGTTTACGACCATCCGAACCGCACCGCATGTGACGCATACGATCTCCATTGCATAATGCAAATGTAGCGGACAGGATACATCCGTATGTCGCTTGGCGGTAAAATGATCCTTTTCAAAATTTGCGTTTGCGATATCAAGCAGATACATAAAGCCTCCGAAAAAGTTAATATCCGTCTATACATTATAATGCTTTCGTCTTGCAAAGTCAAGTGCTTTGTGCTAAAATGATGTCAACAAACGCAAACGGAGGTTGGTATGACGGTTTTCTGCTATTTCGGACTGTTCCTTTGCGACGCGGCGTCGATCTTTACCATGCAGAAATACGGTAAAGCCGCTCGCGACCGAACGGGAATTTTTATCTACGCACTGGTCACGGGAATTATTGCCATGGCGGTGTTTTGGGGAACTGCCGGCTTTTCGGTTACGCTCAACGGGCGAACGGCTCTGTATTCCGCGATCATTGCAGTTTTGGCAATTTGCTCGTATTTCACACAGCTTCCCGTTTATCGCTATCTGGGGGTGGCGGAAATCGCGGTGATCACCTCCGGCGGAAGGCTGATTTTGTCCTCGGTAGCGGGGGTGTTGCTGTTTTCCGAAGCACTGAATGCGATATCTGCCTTGCGCATTGTGCTGATGCTGGTTGCAGTTCTTCTTCTGTTTGTCGAAAAAAAGAAACCGGCGCACGATCGCACGGGGGAGCCGGCAAAAAAAGTATCCGCGACGGGACTTTTGCTCTGCCTGTTCATTATCCTGATCGGAACCGTAAACACTGTGGTGTCAAAATATATCGCGGTGGATGCGGGTGTGACCGACAGCAACTCGCTGTTCTTTTTTGCCAACGTCCTTATCACGGGCTTTTCGATTCTGTTTCTGCTTTGCGAAAGTCGCGGACACGTCGGGAGATGTATCACAGAACTCTGCGCGGTGCCTCCGATGCAGTATTTGACCATTCTGATCAATACCGTGGCATCCAACATTTCCTCATTGCTTGGCGTTCTGATTCTGGCACAGGGCGATATCACGCTCTACGTTCCGCTTTCCAATGCACTCGGGCTGCTTGCAACCGAGGCAGTGGCGGCGCTCGCCGTGCATGAGCGTCCCAAAATTCTGCCTGTAATTTTTGCAATGCTTTCCATGCTGCTCGGATTTTTCGGGTAAAACTGATTAACTGATTAAAAAAGGAGATTACACAATGCTCGATTACACCAATGCTTCCACAATCTACCTCTCGCAGAGCGAGGGAAACGACCATTACAGCGGCTTTTCTCCCATCGCCATGCTCGGCGGCGCGGGACCTGTCAAAACGATGGATCGCGTGATGGATATGCTGTGGAATATGCGCGCGTGCGGGGTGCTGCAGCCCATCTCCGTCAAGATTATGGGCGACTATTATCTGGAAAAGCCTATTAAGATCGGTTTTGAATATGCCAACGGTTTTTTTGCACGCACGCACAAGATGAAGAATATCACCTTTGAGTCTTACGGAGACGCACGCTCGAAGATCATCGGAGGCAGACGTCTGACGGGCTTCCAAAAGGATACCTTCAACGGTGTGGATTGCATCTCGCTTCATATCCCCGAGGTCAAGGCGGGAAATTGGATGTTCTCCGATCTGTACGTTGGCGGTAAGCGTGCGAGCTTAACTCGCTACCCGAAGAAGGGAACGCTCCGTGCATTGGATACCGAGAATCCGAATCCCACGATTTTTACCAAAGGCTCGCGTTGGTTCATTGCGAATAAGGAGGATCTGGCGCAGATCGATGATGTGGAGAGCACGATTGTTTCCTATTATCACTTCTGGATCGACGAGCATTCTCCCGTGGAAAGCTACGACCGCGAGACGGGAAAGCTGACCATGGAACTGCGCTCGCGCTTCCAGATTTCGGCAAACTACGAGCGCAACGGTACGATGGATCTGCACTATTATCTGGAAAACGTTCCTACCACCTTCTCTTCACCGAACGAGTGGTTCCTTGACGTTAAAAACGGCATGCTGTACTACATTCCCGAGGATCCCGACACGCCGATCGACGGGCTGGAAATTTACGCACCGACACAAGAGCAGCTGGTGCTGGTCAAGGGAACGGCGGACAATCCCGTGGCGGGGATTCGCTTCCGCAATCTGGATTTCCTTTGCTCCAAGGGCGATTATAAGAGCATGAACCGCTTTGCCGGAGATCCGGATGCCGCGTCCGACGAGGGCTTTGCGGCAGATGCGCAGTCGGTCTATGATGCATACGGTGCGATCAGTTTCGCCTACGCTGAGGATTGCGCCGTTACCGATTGCTCGGTCTCCTGTGTGGGACTTCACGCCGTGGAAATGCACTGCGGATGCCACAACGTGCGCGTGGAACAGTGCCGTATGGAAAATCTCGGCGGCGGAGGAATTAAGATTTTCGGTCGTACGGTGGAGGAGCCCGCCGAGCAGGAGACGGCGCATTGTGTGGTCAAAGGCAACCTCATTCGCAACATTGGTAAAAGATTTGCCGCGGCGTGCGGTGTTTTAGTGATTCATTCCTCGCACAATGAGATATCCGACAACGAAATTTGTTACACCGACTATTCGGGTGTTTCTGTCGGTTGGGTCTGGGGCTTCAAGGAGTCCACGACCTACGGCAATCTTATTCGCAACAATCACATCCATCACATTGGCATGGGTAAGCTGTCCGATATGGGCGGCATCTATCTGCTGGGTCCCCAGAACGGCACCGTCGTGGAGGGCAACCATATCCACGACATCAACAGTGCACACTACGGTGGCTGGGGCATTTATACCGATGAGGGCTCGGCATATATCACGATCGAGAAAAATATCGTTTACAATTGTAAGAGCCAGTGCTATCATCAGCATTACGGTCAGTACAATACGGTCCGTGACAATATCTTCGCGTTCGGCGGTCAGCACCTGATCCGCATGTCGCGCGGCGATGCGCACGTCGGCATCATTGTCGAGAACAACACGTTGATTACCGACGGTCGCCCGATTTACGATTGCTTTGACGATTCCTTCAAAGGGGCTGTGCTCTCGCTCAAGTCGTCCGGCAACCGCATCTGGGACGTCAGCGGACGCGCGCCCGTCATGGTACAATATCAGGAAAATGGTGCGGAATATGCGCTGTCGCTGTCCGAGTGGCAGGCGGCGAGCGGTAAGGATATCGGTAGCGTTGTTGCCGAACCGATTGATATTGAAATGGACAGAGTGAATCGAAAAATCACTCGCAAGTAAATCAGAGAGGTGAGGCATCTGCATTCGCATTTGCCTCACCCTTATTATTCATTTATCTCCAATTCATCCCTGACCGCATTAAAGACCGTGTTGCGGTCGGCGGCACTCATAATTGCATATACCACGTAGTTGCCGATGCTTTTGACCTCGGCGTCGCGCAGCTTCGGCGACTCATCGGGAATATAAGAGTCGTAAAATTCACGGTTCTTTTCATAGGACGCGGTGAGATAACGCTCCCGCAACAGGGTTTCCATCGCAGAAGCATTTCCGTCGGTGACGTGGAAAATTCCAAATTCGTCAATGTTATTCGTGTCACCGGTGTAGAGCACCGCGTGCTCGGTGACATAGTCGGGAAGCGCAAAATATTCATCGGTAAAGCCTGTGTTGTCAACCATATAGTGAAGCGGGGAATTCAGCTCGTCAAGAATTTCCTCGGTGATTTCGGAAATCATTACGTTGTCGGCAAAGCTGTATGCGCGGAAGCAGGAGGCGAAGCTTACCGTAAGTGAGAGGGTAAGCAAAACTGTAAATATACGTTTCATCATAAAAATATCCTTTCTTTTTTGATGTATATCCGCTCACGCCCATGCGTGCGTGCGCAGATAGAAAAGGATTTTTTCGTATGCCTTGTTTGTCAGATGAATTCCATCACCGCTGTCGTATTGCACCGAAAGAGCACCGCTTGCGTCCGACAGAACCGATGCGGTATCGGCGTAGCGAACGTAGGGAAGCGCTTCGGCAAGCGTTGCAATATGCCCGTTCAGGAGTGCGATCTTTTGGTTGAGCGTATCAACGTCTACCGAAAAATTATCGGCAGAGCGCACGGGATAAACCGATTGCAGACTGATGCGCGTGGAGGGGGAACGGGTATGAATGCTCTCAATCAGATATCGGTAGGTTTCCGTAAAGCGACTGACGTTTTCGGTAAAGCCGACGATACCGTTGAGTCCGAACGAGAGCACCATGTACGCGGGCTGGGCGCGCATGACGGCTTCCTCGAACGGTATGCATTCGCATATTCCGTTTTCGTCGGTATAATCGACCGTGGATGCAAGAATCCTGCGATTCAGCATCCGCGTGCCGCTTGCATCCTTCCAGACCTGACGGTGCCCTGCGGCGGTGTCCAGTACACCGCCCGTGCGTGCGAGATGTGCGGTGGTGGATTCGCCGAAAAAGACCATGCGCGTCAGATATTCCTCTCCGGCGTCCGCGCTCTCTCCAAGCATAGCATCACTCAAAATAACAGACGCGCCGATGTTTTCCTTTTGGATCTCTACGGAAAAGAGACACAAAAGAAGGAGCAACGACGCCGTCAGTGCCGCAAATGCGGCGGATATGCAGTTTTTGATTGTGCGGAGCTTCATCATTAAGCCCCCCTTCGGCGTTTATTTTCCTTCGCGCAAGCGCTTGATGAATGAGCGAAGGATATGTAACGCCAGACGGATCAGCCAGTAAATTGCGGTGATGAGTAGCAGGAGCAAAAGGATAAACGGGAATGTAGCCGTGGCACCGGACGGAAGCCAGATGAAGATTACGAATGCGAATACAGTAATCAGATAATGCAACAGAGCGCGAAGTCCTTTGCCGATTTTTTCATTTCTGCAGAGCATCCCTGCGGCTGAAATGCAGAGCGCACAGGGGAAAAACAGTAAAAATGAAACGGTGGTAACATTGTTTGCATTGTTGGAAAACATCAATCCGAAAATCAGCATTCCAAGTGAGATCAGCGTGTACCAAAAGCATGCACCTCGCATCCAGACCTTGATTGTGTTGTAAGAATTCATTGTAGTATCTCCAAAATTGTGATGGCATTATTATACCATGCTTTCGCATACTTTTTGCAAAAAACAAAAATTGTTTACAAATTTGATTGTCGGTATCTTTTTGCATCATTTGGAGTTTTTGGGCAAGGGATCCCAAAAACTTGCGGGAGCTATTGCGGAAAACTGTTAGAGAAAGCAAAAAATTCAGTCATATATCCCTCTATAAAGGTTCTTAAAAGGAGTTTTTGGGGGGAGTCAAATGCATTTTTGCATTTGACTCCCCCCGTTTTTGCTTTGCGGCTCGACGCCGCAATTTTCGCCCCCCTTATTTCGCAAAAACATGCAGTGAGACAAGTGAAAACCGCAAATTCCGCGTGTCAAAAAAGCCTACCGTCGTTTTTTTTTGCACAGGGGCTGCGTCTTGATGCGGCCCCAAGAAAATTATTTGATCTTATCAAACGCAAAGATACGGAAATCGTTGGGATCGAGTGTGCGGGCGACGTTCATGGTTACCTCTGCCTCGTCATACTTGCCGCAGCCGAGGAGTGCGAACGCTTTGAGGATCGAGCCGTCGCGTAGGTTGTTCTTCTCGATGTCGTATTCGAAGGGCATCGGAGACGGAGAGCCGACACCGTAATAGGTACGCAGATCCTTGTTGACGATCAGATTCTCGGCAGATGCCAGCATCTCGTCAAGCACGGTCTGTGCCTCGGCGTCACGTTCCAGCTCACGGAGTGCGAGTGCGCGGAAGAGAGAAAGCTCGGAAACGGCTGCCTTGTAGATCGCAGCCTCCTCGTATGCCTTCTGCTCAAGATCTGTCTTGCCCATTTTTGCATACAGCTTTGCAAGATAATAGAAGATATGTGCTTCCTGATTGAAGAATGTCTTCGCCTCACCGTAGGACTTGGGCATGTTCACACCGTTCATGAAGATCTGTTCGGCTTCCTTGTACTTGCCTGCTTCGCAGAGCTCCTTGCCGTACAGAGTGTGCATCCACGCGTGCTGCTTGGTCAGCTTGCCCTCACCGCCTTCGTAGATATGGAAGCGCTTCTTCGCCGCCATGTCGATCGCGCGCTTGAAGTCGCCCGTCTGGCAGATCAGCGTCAGCTGATCGAGGTAGCAGTCATCACGCTCCTTGAGCAATTCGGGATACTTTTCATATACTGCAAGACGCTCCTCGATCGAGCAATTCATGTTCTTGAGTAACTGCTCATACTCCAGAAGAAGTCTCGGATCGTCCCCCTTGAATTCGAGTGCCTTTTCGAGACATGTGCGCGCCTTTTGCGCATCGTTTGCCTTGTCGAAGTAGTACAGTGCGAGGTTTCTCCAAGCCTTACCGTGTGTCGGATCATTGGAAACACATGCATCCCAAGCGCTCGCGGCGTCGACGTAGCGGAACTTGTCGTAGAACAGACAGCCGAAGTAGTAGTACGCGTTTGCACCCTTGTCATCGATCTTGATCGCATTCTGCAGAACGAGAATGTCTTCAAGACGGGATGGGAAGCAGTAGCCGGTGGGAAGATCGTTTGCCGCTTTGACGAGTGTGCATGCGCATCTGCCGAGCTTGGTTTCACAGTATGCCTTGTAGTAATTGACCATCGGATAGCTGTCATCCGCGAAATCCAGTGCATAGAGTGCATCTTCGTAAAGTCCGGCTCTCATGTAATCGATCGCAACGTCGATCAGGTTCTCTGCCTTCAGGCGGAATTGAGCCAGCGCCTCGGTGTTGTCCACGTAGTGCGAATTTTCAACCAGTGCGAACAGATCCAACAGGTCATCCTTTGCGTTTTCCGCAGCGAGCGCCTTCGCGCATTCACAGCCGAGGTGACGCTTGATCGCCGCCTTGAGATTCTGTGCCTTGGTGTGACCCTTGTTCAGTCCCAGCGACTCGTCGATCTTCTCCAATGCCGCCTTAAAGTCACCTGCCTTGCAGTCAAGGCACGCCAGCTCGAACATTGCCGCCGAGCGGTGGTTGTAGTTCCAAGCCGCGCGATAGAGCACGTCGTAAGCTTCCTTGTCGCGGCCGAGACGGGTCAGCGC
This sequence comes from Clostridia bacterium, assembly GCA_017463405.1. Lineage (GTDB taxonomy): Bacteria > Bacillota > Clostridia > Oscillospirales > CAG-272 > UMGS1865. Next base: position 8,996 of record JAFTPJ010000160.1, on the reverse strand, counting down.
CAATCCCTTGAGGTAGAATGCCTCGGTGTCGGTGGGATGCTGGTTGCGCATGGTCAGACGCTTGATCGCAACGTCACAGTAGGAAACGCATTTTTCGAACTCGCCGTTCTTGAGTGCCAGACGTCCCATCGAGGTGTTACAACGGATGTCGCCCGCATCGCGGCGGATGCCCTCGAGATAGTATGACTCGGGACGGTAGTTGTGTTGCTTGTATTGCTCCAGATGGTAGCCGTTGATGTAAAGCTCCTCGACGGTCGCAATCTCCGAGGGGCGCTTGACAGGCTCGCGGACGTCGATCGGTTGCTTCTGTCCTCTGATATAGGGGGTGTAGGAGATCAGCTCCTTGCCGCACGCAGAGGTGAGAGATACCGTGACGTCGTTGAAATCGGCGCCGTTCAGCTTGACGGTGTTGAGATATGCCTTGTCGGGCGTCATGTCCAACGTTTCGGTGTAAAGGAGCTCGTCCTTTGCCGTGACCTTGATGACGGCATCCTTGAAGGTGCCTGTGACGTTGAAGCCGAAGAACAGGTCACCGTCGCGCATCTCCATATTGACAGCCGCGTCGATCGAAGCGTTCTTGACTTCGCCGATCTCGCGGATGGGGTACCAATACTGCTCGAATTCCTTGGTTTCATAGGGCGCGATCCAGGTGAAGTCGGGCTGGTTGTCGGTGTAAACACCTGTCATCAGCTCGATGTAGGGACCGTTCTCGTCGGTGAGGTTGGAGCACCACATATCACCGAAGTCTCCGATACCCCAGTGCCACATCTTCTTACCGGGAGAGATGTGATGGTTGGCAACGGTTGCGATGCCCTTGGAAATTCCCGTGTCGTAGCCCGCGATGAAGTCCATATCGGACTGTCCTTGCGAGATCAGGTAAGAGGAGGGAACCCTAACGGCAGAATAGTGCGAAAGATCAGTGCCCTCACCGAAGTTGTAGGGACGTGCGGTTTTATAAACTCCCTTTGCGATCGGCCACTCCAGAACCGCACGGCGGTCGTGGTCGTTGACCCACTCACAGTCGGGCGGGAATACGGTGCGATAGTTGTCATTGACCGGAACGGCAAGGTTTGCCCACCACATGAACAGTTGAGGAAGTGCGGTGCGGTTGTACACGCGTACCTTTGCCTTGATGTAGCTTCTGCCTTCGTCCACGGTAATGCCTGCCATGCCCTTCATGCGGTTCATCGGCTCGACCTCACCCGTCCAGACGGTCTTGCCGCCGTCGGTATTCTCCTCGATGACAGCCTCCAGAGGCATATAGGTGGTGGGACGATGGTGCTGGGGCCAGTTGAATTCGATACCGCCCGAGATCCAGGGACCTGCGATACCGACCAGTGCGGGCTTGACGACCTCGTTATAATAAATGAAGTCGTAGTTACCGATTTTGTCAAGTCCTCGCAGGATCTTGCCGCCCAGAGCGGGAACGACCTGCGTTTTGACATATTCGTTTTCGATGGTAAAGACGTCGTAATCCACGTCGGTCTTGACGTCGGTGATGCCGTCGGAGTAGGGGATGGGATAGATGCGTCCCGACGCGCCCTGATAAGGCTTGTTTTCAAAAAACATGGGCAGATCATGCGCCGCCTTGGGTATATAGGTGGGAATCGCCTGCTTCTTTTTCTCGACAGAAACTTTTTTCATTGACATACCTCCTCAAATGTGCTATAATAGCATTATCGGATACTATCATAACTTGTTTTTGCGCGGTTTGCAAGACCGATTTTTCTGCAAAAAAATCACAAAATTTTACACGGAAGGGGGAAAGACACTTGTATATCATCGGAGAGCCCAGCTATTCAGCAACCAATTGGTATCGGAAAATTCTGTCGCCTCTGAAAAATCAGGCGCGCAAAAAACGTGTACAACTGGTTGCGGCAGAGTCTGCGGACGTGGTTGCGGATGAGCCCTGCGCGTTTGTTCTCGGAGGATCTGCTTCGTGGATTGTGGAGACGGTTTCGGCACTTTTGAAAAAGAACTGTCACCCCATCATCCTCAACGAGCTACCCGCACAGTCGCTGTTCGGAAGATATAGCTGTGTTAAAACCGATTACCACCGCTTCATGACAATCCTTTCCTCGTATTTTGCGGAGCGGGGGATGCGGCGTACCGCCTTTTACGGAATGAATCACGCCTCTTTTGCCGATATCGCGCGCAAAAACGCGTTCATGTCCTGCTTCGGCGCGGGTGCAGTGTTTGAAAACAACGGCTCGCTTGCCAACTGCTTTACCGATTTTTACCGCGTACATCGGGAGCATCCCTTTGATTCGGTGATCTGTGCCAACGATTTTGCTGCCGTCTCACTGCTCACGCATTTGCGGGAGGCGGAAGTCGATCATCGCAATATTTGCATCACGGTGCATTCCAATACGCAAATTCTGACCTGCTTTCCCGAAATTCTGTCGGTCAGCGTCGATCATGTGGCGCTGGCGGTTGCGGCGTTTGAGATCGCGGATTGCATTACGGCAAATCCGAGCTTTATCGGCGTGAGCGTAACGGTCGATTATCTCGCCGATGAAGGAAGTGTGCCGATGCTACGGGCACATGATGGGCGTGCCGAGACCTCGGGCTTTTCCCGCATTGATTCCTTTTATGGGGACGAGGAGCTTGCCGAGCTGATGCGCATCGAGCAGTTACTTTCCGAATGCGACGAGACCGATTTCAAGATTTTGCAGCTGCTGTCCGAAAACAACGCCGACATCGGGGAATCCACCTATTTGAGCGACAATGGCGTCAAATACCGTATCAAAAAGATGAAACGCATCTGCTGCGTCGCATCCAAATCCGAGATTCCGACGCTTTTGGAAAAATACGGCGTGAAGCTTCCCTTGTTCTCCGAAAATCCGTAAGATGTTGGAAAAACATAGGAATATTCCGATAGACGGAAGGAGCGGTGATCTGTTATAATAAAATCAATCCATATGATAAAATTCAAAAAGGAGATTCTTTCTCGATGATTGAAACTGTTGTAAAAAAAGAGCATGATATCATTGTTGTCGGCGGAGGGATCGGCGGTGTTTGCGCCGCTGTTGCGGCGGCAAGACAGGGGGCGTCGGTGCTTCTGATTGAAAAGAGCATCAACCTCGGCGGTCTTGCGACAAGAGGACTGATCAGCTGGTACGAGCCGCTGTGCGACGGGGAGGGGCATCAGATGATCGGTGGTATGGGTGAGGAGCTGATCAAGCTCGCCGTTGCATCGGGGCTTGACGATCTTCCCTCGGCGTGGGGCGGAGAGGAAAAATACGGTGCTCCGACACGTAAGCGCTATAGCACGCATTTTTCTCCCACCTTTTTCTCGTTGGCGCTCGATCGTTGGGTGCTGGACGCAGGCGTGGAGCTGGTTTTGGATTCGCACGCTACCTATCCCGAAATGGAGGAAAATCTCTGTCGCGGCATCATCGTGGAGGATGCGGGCGGCAGATCGTTCTATCCCGCGCGCATGGTCATCGATGCTACGGGTGACGCCACGGTTGCATACCGCGCGGGCGTTCCTTGTGTGCTCGGTGAGAACTTTTTGAGCTACTGGGTGCACGATTTCACCTACGGCACCGCACAAAAATACGTCGACGATCACAATCTTGCCAAATTCCGCCGCTGGAATTGCACCGGCTCTGCCGCAAACGGCACGGGACATCCTGCTGGGATGAAGACCTTTCACGGAGACAGCGCCGAGGAGATTACCGAATTTATTCTGACGGGTAAGGATCTGATCCGCAAAAAATACGAGGGAATGGAGCGCGACGAGCGCGAGATCATGACGCTCCCCGAAATGCCGCAGTTCCGCACAATACGACACATCGTCGGTAAGGTGACGTTCGAGGGAACCGAGGACGGTGTCGTGTGCGACGAGTCGATCGGTGCAACGGGTGATTTTCGCTGCGCGGGAACGCATTATACCATCCCGTACGGCACACTCTATCATCCCGATTATCCCAATATTCTTGCGGCGGGACGCATCATCAGCGCAGTCGGCGAGGGCTGGGAAATCACGCGCGTGATTCCCGTTTGTGCACTCACGGGCGAGGCGGCAGGCGTCGCCGCAGCAATGGCGCTGGCGTACGAAAATAACGCAGACCGCGTGCCGTATGCCAATTTGCGCACACGGCTGGAAGAAAACGGAGTGCTGTTTTCGATCGACGGGGTTTGATTGAAAAAATAAATCCTTTATTTGAAGTATAAACCATCCTCTCCGAGCCAATGCGCGAAGCGCACAGAATTCCGCCGCCGGCGTTGTTAAGACGTCGACGGCGGAATTCTTCATCGTAAAAGTTTTTTGGAGGAGGACTTTTGCAAAAGTCCTCCTCCCCATATATTTTCCTCTCCATAACCTCATCTCAATCGATCACACCGCCGCCAATGACGGTTTCTCCCGACTCTGCGTCATACAGCACCACCGACTGTCCTGCTGTGATCGCGCGTTGCGCTTCGTCAAACCGGAGCGCGAGCGTTCCCTCGGAGGTCTGTTCAACCCATGCGAGGGCGGGGGTTGCCTGATAACGGATTTTTGCCAGCACGCGCATCGGGGCGTCAATTCGCTCTACGGCGATCAGATTGATGTCGTGTGCCGCGAGGTCGCGGCGGAACAGATCATCATTCGATCCCAGCGTTACGGTATTGTCAGTGACGCATTTTGAACAGACGTAGGTCGGCTTTCCAAACGAGATGCCCAGCCCCTTGCGCTGCCCCACGGTATAACGGATACAGCCGTTGTGTGTGCCGATCACGTTGCCGTCGAGATCAAGAAAGTTACCAGACGGGTAGCTTTTTTTCGTCATACGCTCGATGAATCCAACGTAATCACCGTCGGGGACAAAGCAGATATCCTGACTCTCCTTTTTTGTGGCGTTGCAAAGACCGTTTGCCTCGGCAATCGCACGCACCTCGGATTTTGTCAAGCCGCCGAGCGGGAAGTGAGTGCGAGAAAGCTGCTCCTGCGAGAGCTGCCAGAGCACGTAGGTCTGATCCTTTGTCGCGTCCTTGGCGCGGAACAGCTCCCGGCGACCGCTTGCGTTTTGACGGATCTGTGCATAGTGTCCCGTGGCAATGCCGTCACAGCCCAGCGCATCGCCTGCCTGCAAAAGCTTGCCGAATTTCATCGTTCGGTTGCACTCTACGCAAGGGTTCGGTGTTCCGCCCTCCTCGTAGGTGCGGATAAAATAATCGATAACATGTGTGCGGAAATCCTCCGAAAAGTCGCAAATGGTAAAAGGGATTCCCAATTTTTCCGCCACACGTGCGGCATCAATTGCTTCCTCGGGGTTGCCGCATGCTTTCTCTGCAAGCGGAATGGTTTTACCGGAAAACAGCTTCATCGTAAGGGCATGCAGATTATAGCCTGCCGTCTTTAGGAGCAGCGCACAAACACTGCTGTCCACGCCGCCGCTCATGGCGACCAGAATTTTTTTGCTCATGTCAACCTCCGATCAGTCGTCCCAGGAAAAGCGCGTCAATTCACCCGCAGTCTTCAAATCGCGAAATTCGTTCTGTCGCAGAATCTCGTATACGGCAATCGCTACCGTGTTGGAAAGATTGAGCGAGCGCAACCCTTCACGCATCGGAAGTCTCACGCAGGTGTCGGGATGTGCGACGAGCAGCTCCTCTGGGAGTCCCTTCGTTTCCTTTCCGAACATGATATACACGGGATCGGGATAATCGATCTCGCTGTAGACGTGCTGTGCCTTAGTGCTGAAATAATAGACCTTGGCATCGGGGTGCTTGGCGTAAAAATCGTCGAGTCCGTCGTAGTAGGTGATGTCGAGCTGGTGCCAGTAATCCAACCCCGCGCGCTTGAGCTTGCGGTCGTCGATCGCAAAGCCGAGCGGACGGATCAGATGGAGCGATGCACCCGTGGCGGCACAGGTGCGCGCAATATTGCCCGTGTTTTGCGGAATTTCCGGCTCGTGAAGAACGATATTGATCTTACTCATGTGATTTTTACGCCTTTCTCTCGGTGTTTTCTAACATCATAGCACATTTTTGCGCCCGAAACAAGAGAAAAACGTAAAATTTACAATATCATAATATATTTCTATACAAAATTATAGTATAATAAAAAGTAATATATTTTGATCTTGCACCGCAAAACCCGCGGTGGAGAAAGGATTTTCATATGTCTTTGTTTACAAAAATGTTTGGTACCTACAGCCAACGCCAACTCAAAAAGCTCAAGGTGATTGCAGATCGCGTTGACGCCCTGGCAGACACCTACAAAAATATGACCAATGCAGAGCTGCAGGCGGTGACTCCTGCGCTCAAATCGCGCCTTGCCGCGGGGGCGTCGCTTGACGATATTCTGCCAGACGCATTTGCGGCGATCCGAGAGGCAGACGACCGTGTGCTCGGCAAACGCCCGTTCCGCGTGCAGGTGCTGGGTGGAATTGTTCTGCATCAGGGACGCATTGCCGAGATGAAAACAGGTGAAGGTAAAACGCTGGTTGCAACCCTTCCCGCATACCTGAACGCACTGACGGGCGAGGGTGTGCATATCGTTACGGTCAACGACTATCTTGCGCGCGTCGGAGCGGAGGAAATGGGACGCGTGTATGAGTTTATGGGACTCTCCACGGGTCTTGTCGTGCATGGACAGAGTGCGGCGGAGAAGCACGCGGCGTACGATGCGGATATCACGTACGGCACGAACAATGAGTTTGGCTTCGACTATCTGCGCGATAACATGGTTGTGTATAAGCGTCAGATGGTACAAAGAGGGCACGTGTTTGCGATTGTCGACGAGGTGGACTCGATCCTTGTGGACGAGGCGAGAACGCCTTTGATTATTTCGGGGCCTGGTGAAACCGCGACAGATCTGTACGAAAAAGCCGATCGCCTGGTACGCGGGATGCGCAAGTTTGTGATCAAGGAAATGGATAACAAGCAGGATCAGGATACAATCGACGCCGATTATATTGTTGACGAAAAAGCGAACAATGCAGTGCTGACCTCGCACGGAGCGAAAAAAGCCGAGCAGTTCTTTGGCGTGGAGAACTTCAATGATGCCGAAAACGCAACGCTGTCGCACCACGTTCAGCAGGCGATCAAGGCGCATGGCTGTATGCACCGCGATGTGGATTACGTTGTCAACGAAAAGGGTGTAATGATCGTCGATGCTTTCACGGGACGTCTGATGCCCGGACGCCGTTATTCCGACGGCTTGCACCAGGCGATCGAGGCAAAAGAGGGTGTGAAGGTACAAAAGGAGAACAAAACGCTGGCAACCATTACGTTCCAGAACTATTTCCGTATGTACCGCAAGCTCTCGGGTATGACAGGAACGGCTTTGACCGAGGAGAACGAGTTCCGCGAAATTTACAGCCTTGACGTGGTGGAAATCCCGACCAACATGCCGATGATCCGTCGGGATCACTCCGACGCGGTTTATCGCAGTATGGAAGGGAAGTATAACGCCATCGTTCGCCAGGTTGTGGAGTGTCACGAAAAGGGACAGCCCGTACTGGTGGGTACCGTTTCGATCGATAAATCGGAGGCACTGTCGGTGCGTCTGAAAAAGGCGGGCATCCCGCATACCGTCCTCAATGCAAAGTATCACGAGCGGGAAGCGGAGATTGTCGCGCAGGCGGGTAAGCCCGGCGCCGTGACCATTTCTACGAACATGGCAGGGCGCGGAACCGATATTCTGCTCGGCGGTAACCCCGAGTTTATGGCAAAGGCAGACCTGCGAAAAATGGAATTTTCAGATGAAGCCATTGCCGCGTGCGCGGGCTTTACCGAGAGCGAGGACGAGGAAATCAACGAGGCGCGTCGCGTATTCCGCGAGCTGGTGGAAAAATACAAGGCGGAAATTGAGCCGGAGGCACAGCGCGTGCGTGAGGCTGGGGGCTTGTTCATTCTCGGTACCGAGCGCCACGAGAGCCGACGCATCGACAATCAGCTCCGCGGCCGTTCGGGACGTCAGGGCGATCCCGGTGAATCACGCTTCTATCTGTCGATGGAGGATGATTTGATGCGTCTGTTCGGCGCGGAGAGATTGCAGGGTGTGGTCAGTGCGCTCAACATGCCCGAGGATATGCCGATCGACGCAAAGATTCTGTCCGGCGCGATCGAAAACGCACAGAAGCGCATTGAGGAAAACAACTTCAAGCGACGCAAGTACGTGCTGGCGTACGATGACGTGATGAATCAGCAGAGAACCATTATTTATAAGCAGCGCCAGGACGTTCTCAATGGGGAGGATATTTCCGAGACCGTTTGCAAGATGCTGACGGCAAGCGTGCGGGGAACGGTGGAGACCTATCTGCACGGCGACGAGACTGCGGATTGGTCCTTCGATGGCTTGCGTGCGCATTATCTCGGGCTTTTGACCGAGGAGGACGATTTTTGCGATGAAGAGAATCACCGTAAGCACGCGGATCGCGATGCCATTGCGGATATGCTGTGCGAGCGTGCGTTGAAAAAGTACGCGGAGAAGGAGGAGCTGTTTGGCTCCGAGACCTTCCGCGAGGTGGAGCGCGCGATCCTTTTGCGCAACGTGGATACCGCATGGATGGAGCACATCGATATCATGGATGAGCTCAAGAGCACCGTGGGATTGCAATCCTATGCACAGCGCGATCCCATCACGGAGTATCGTATTCAGGGCGCGGATATGTTCGACGCGATGGTCGAGGACATCCGCAACAACACCGTGCGCGGAATTCTTTCGGTGATGCCGCGTCCGCAGGCGGTGGAGCGCGTACAGGTTGCAAAGCCGATCAGCGAGGGCTTTGGCGGCAATGGGGACAAGAAAAAGATCGTCATCCGTAAGCCCGCGGGCGTGACGGTTATCAAGGACGGCGCTTCAGTCGGCAGAAACGATCCCTGCCCGTGCGGTAGCGGCAAAAAGTATAAAAATTGTTGCGGCGCTAACAAATAACCCCCTTTTTCTCACATAATTGCATATTTACAGTTAAATTTACGCGGCTGAAACATTTTTGTTTCAGCCGCTTTTTTATTTGCCAAACAAAAAAATCAATATTTTCCACATTTACGCGCGCGCACTC
>JAFTPJ010000159.1 GCA_017463405.1 Clostridia bacterium | reverse complement strand
TTTTCAAAAAAATCCGTATTTATGCTACTCCTATCTTTTAATTTCGCTCCCGTTTATTTCAATTTCGCCATATTTGCACCATCCCTCTTGAAAAAGAAAGAAAAAATCGGTATAATAAAATCAGAATATTAGAAAGGAATCGGAGCTTATGAGTACCAAACAGATACAAAAAAGCGAACCTATAATCAAATTCGGAACCGGAGGCTGGAGAGGCATCATCGGAGACGATTTTATCAAAGCCAACATTTTGCGTGTAGCGCGCGGCGTGTGCCGCCTTGCAGAGGAGGAGAAAAAGACAGACAAGCCGATTGTCATCGGCTACGACCGCCGCTTCCTCTCCGAAATGTCCTCGCGCTGGATCGCAGAGGTCATGACCGCGCTACATTTTCGCGTGATTCTGATCGAGCGCAGCACCCCAACGCCGCTGATTATGTTCCTCGTACAGAACGAGAATCTACACTACGGGCTCGAGGTCACGGCAAGTCACAATCCCTCCTCCTACAACGGCATCAAGTTAATCGTCGACGAGGGCAGAGATGCACCCGTGGAAACAACCGCAAGGCTGGAGACCTTGATTACCCAAGAATACGACGTCCCCTGCTCCACGATGGCACTTAATGCGGCAGAGGATGCGGGATTGGTTTCTTATCTGCATGCCCCCTTCAATGATTTCATCGATCACATTCTTGAAAATTTGAATCAGACCGTCATCAAAAAGCGCGCGCTCCGCATTCTCTTTGACCCGATGCACGGATCGGGCACGTATCCCTTAATGGTCATTCTGCAAACGCTACGTTGCACCGTCGATCTGATCAACGACAACAAGGATGCATATTTCGGCGGCGGCATCCCCGCCCCAACTGAGAGCAGGCTTAAAGATCTGCGCAATCGCGTGGTGGACGGTGGTTACGACCTCGGCATCGCGTTTGACGGTGACGGCGACCGCTTGGGTGTTGTGGACGAGCACGGCAGATACATCGACGCCAACGAGATTCTCGGTCTCCTTTATTATTACTTGCACGCGGTAAAGGGCTGGAACGGTCCCGTCGTTCGCAATCTCGCAACGACGCATATGCTGGATAAAATCGCGGAATCTCTCGGCGAAAAATGCTATGAGGTGCCGATCGGATTCAAGTACATCTCTTCGGGTATCGATCGCCATGACGCAATCCTCGGCGGCGAATCCTCGGGGGGCTTGACCGTTCGCGGTCACATCCACGGCAAGGATTCGATCTACGCCGCTTCTCTCTTCATCGAAATGGTCTGCTCGATGGGATCGCCCACCAAGATGATTGAGGCGCTGGAGGAACAGTTCGGGCACTTCGAGCTGGTGGAAGCGAACCTCGCCTTCCCCGCCGAGCGCAAGCCCGAGATCCAAAAGACGCTGATGGTAGACAAGCTGCTTCCCTCCTTCCCCGACGCCGAGGTGGTGCGTGTGAACTACGAGGACGGATGCAAGGTCTATTTCTCGGACGATTCCTTCGTCATCTGCCGCTTCTCGGGCACCGAGCCCCTACTCCGTATCTTCGCCGAGGCTTCCACCAAGGAAAAGGCACAGCAGTATATAACACCGTTCCGTACGATGTTGAATATTTGAGGATTAAATATATTTTATGGGGCTGCGTCATTGACGTAGCCCCTGTGCGCAAAAGCCGACGGTAGGCTTTTGTGCACCGCGGAATTTGCGGTTTTCGCTTGTCCTTCTGCGTGGTTTTTACGAAATAAAGGGCGAAAATTACGGCGTCGAGCCGCAAAGCAAAAACGACGTAGGTGAGTTCCAAATGCATTTTTGCATTTGACTCACCCCATAACCCCTTTCAAAACTTTCACCGCATGGGTTTGGACTACCCTCAAAAGGAATTGTTGTCAAGGCAATTCCTTTTTCGTTCGGCACGTGAAAGTTTTGTTTGAGCGAACAAGGTGTGGGCTTTGAACGGATTACAAGCGCTGTTACTTCATCTGACTGTTTTGAACAATCGCTCCCTCAATTTTTTGGGGCAACCGCAAAGCGGTTTTTACACACAAAAACTCCAAACGATACAAGCAGATGGCAATAAACGTTCGCATGAAGCATCGACTGCTTAACAGTCCTTGACATATGGCGAAAAAGTGAGTCAAACGCCTCTGCATTTGACTCACTTTTTTTACTTTTTCCACCGCGCGAAAAAGCCCTGCTTTTCGTACGGCTCCTGTGTAACGGACAACAGCGTATAGCCTGTTTTTGCGATCGCCGTGCGCAATCTTTCCTCGTCTGGAGCGCAATCGCACAAGATCACCGTCTCCCCCTTGGAGTGTGACGAAGTCACCTTTTTGACCTTGTGTTCGCGACGGATCACGTCGTTCACGTGCGACTCACACATCCCGCACATCATTCCATCAATCTTCAGCGTTACCTTGACCATGTGTTTTCTCCTTTGGCTAGTCTTTACTTTATTATATCATGCACATAGGAAAATGTCAATCCCCGAGCTTTGCAAATCGCGGCACTTCCCTCCCGTCCACCGTCACCGTCTCGTTCCACATGGACACTGGGCGCACCCAATATCCCGTGCTGCCGTCCAGCGGCTCGTAGACGACCATGTCCTCCAGCGTCTCGGAATGGTGCGCCAGGCACACCACGCGGTACATTCCACCCTTATAATGGCGGTACGTGCCGCAAATATCACTTGTGATCGGTCTGATCTCCTGCTTCATTGTTAATCGTCCTTTCTGCCGACGGCGCGGCAATATTCCTCATACGTACAAAGTATTCGCAACGCGGCAAGCAATGCGTTCGGCGTCATGCCTGCGGGAAGTCCTAACCGCTCTGCCAGCTTGTCACGCTTTGCGCGGCTGTCATCTCCGCCCGTCAAACCGTCCACGTAAAGATCGGTCTTGGAAAGCGGATTCTCGGAAGTGCGCTTTTCCACCGCCGCGGCGTCCGCATACGGCGCAAACAGCTCATATAACAGCTCTCGATCCATCCCCTCCACGCCGAGCACGCCTTCTGCAGAGGGGGCTTTTTTACGCTTCTCTGTTCCAGCGATGCGCGGGACGTAGAGCTGAATCAAACGGTCGGCGGGGAGAGATGAGGTCAGGTGCGACCGGATCAGCTTTCCCGCACCGTCACTGTCGGTCAATACGATCAGTGGCGTTTTTTTCGCCAACGCACGCAACGTCATCATCTTTTCCGTGCGATTGAACACGCCGAAGCCGTCGGTAAAAAGGATGTGCGCGTCGATCACGCTTTCCAGCCGCAATTTGTCATACCGTCCCTCCACGATCACGGGGTACGGGATCTTCAGGCACTCCTGCATATCATCTCACCAAAAACAGAATCAGCACCAGCACGCCGAGCGCGATACGGTAGATACCGAACGGCGCAAAGCTGTGCTTCTTGACAAAATCCATCAAAAAACGGATTGCCATCATGGAGACTGCAAAAGAAACGAGGCATCCGAGCGCCAACGTTACCCACGCCATCGCGGGTACGGCCACATTCTCCTCCATCACCCAAGATGCAAAGCCGAGCGCCTTGATGCCGCTCGCGCCGAGCATGACGGGGATTGCCATAAAGAACGAAAATTCTGCGGCTGCGGTGCGGGAAATGCCCATGAGCATCGAGCCAAGAATGGTCGAGCCCGAGCGTGACGTGCCGGGCACGATGGAAAGCGCTTGAAACGCGCCGACGCACAGCGCTGTTCCCCACGACATCTCCTCAATGCTTCCGACGCGCGGCATTTTGTTGCGATTGATCCGCTCGATCACGATGAATGCGATACCATACACAATCAGAGCAACGGCGACAACGACCGAATTATACAGCCAACCGTCGATGTCCTTGCCGCTCACGATCTCCAGCACCTTATCGACGACGATCCCCGCAAACGCAGCGGGAATGCTCGCGACCACGACCTTTGCCCAGAGCAGCCAAGTCGCGCGTCTTTGCTCTACGGTCTTCTGCTTTGCAAAGGGCCATAAGCGCCCCCGGAACAGCACCACGACCGCCAAAATCGCACCCAGCTGGATCACGACCTGGAACATCTCCCAGAACTCCGCCAGGAATTTCGGATCAGATGTAAATGCAAACGGCAACCAGTCCTCGACAAGAATCAAATGCCCCGTCGAGCTGATCGGCAACCACTCGGTAATGCCCTCCACGATGCCATACAGCATCGCCTTTAGTATTTCAATAATGTAGTTCATAAATCCTCCTTTGGGTGTTTTTTCTTGGGGCTTTTTGTGGGGAACCTTTTTTAAAAAAGGCTTCCCCACACCCCTCCCAAAACTTTTACATTTACAGAGGGGGTTTTAGCTACCCTCCGCGAACAGATGGTCAAATATATGCCTTTTTCAGTTTGGTTTGTGAAAGTTTTGCTTGTGCAAACATGGATCGATCTCGTTACGGATCGCAGGATTTGTTTCTTTCTCTAACGGTTTTCAACAATTGCTCCCGCAAGTTTTTGGGGCAACCGCGAAGCGTTTTTTTCCACAAAAACTCCGGACGATACAAGCAGATGGCAATTTTTGTTCACATACCATCATCTCAAAATCCACTTTGCGCGGAGCGCACACGGTGAACGCGAGAGCGTTGTTGAGACGCTCTCGCGTCTGCCGTGCTTTCGGACAAAGTTTTTGGGAGAGAGGGGGGATGGGGAGAGAGGACCTTTTTCAAAAAGTCCTCTTTTCCCCATAGACTTTCCCTGCACCAAAAACCTTCCATCCTAAAACGTACCGCAGATGTCGCCCTTGAGGCAATCCTTGGCGCGAATTTCCAAGCCTTTCCCGGTTGCGGCGCGCATGATGTCACCCTCACAGACGTCAAACGGCACGCGACACCAATAGATCATCGATGGGTGCGGCGTAGATTCCAGCGCGCTGCCGTCGGGAGCGTACAGCTCCTGCACTGCAAAGCCGCGTCCGATCTTACCGGGCGAGATCATCTCCGCGTCCTCGCCTGCGGACACCTTATTGCGCTGAATGAAGCGATACATTCTGCCCGCCTCGTTCTCCATTGTAACGCCCGCCTCGCATAGCGCGGCGGCTTCGGTTTCATCATATTCGATCGCAGTGGAAAAATATGCTTTTTCGCGGATGTATCCGCACGCGCTGACCAATTGCGGATTTTGCATCGGATCGTCGAAATAGAATCCCGTGCCGTACTCTCTGTGCGACACACTCTCCAATTCCTCCAACCATGCGGGATCGAACGCATACCCCTCGGGATCGCGCGCGTAAGAATCCATCGCCATGCGGTACGCATTGGTCACCACGGCGGTGTAATACGCGCTCTTCATGCGTCCCTCGATCTTGAAGGACGCGACACCGCATTGCATCAGTTCGGGAATATGCTCGATCATGCACATATCCTTCGAGGACATGATGAACGTTCCGACATTCTCCTGCTGCTCGATCGGGAACGGCATATCAAGACGCTTTTCCTCGACCAACGCATAATTCCAGCGACAGGGCTGAGAGCAGGTGCCTCGATTGCCGTCGCGCCCGTTGAAGGCGTTGGCAAGCAGACAGCGCCCGCTGTACGACACGCACATCGAGCCATGGATAAACGCCTCCAGTTCAACGTCATCGGGAAGCTCCGCGCGAATCGCTTTGATCTCCTCCAGCGTCAATTCCCGTGCCAGCACCAGCCGCTTTGCCCCCATCGCGGCGTACGCTTTTGCAGACGCAGGGCTAACGATGCTGGTCTGCGTGGACATGTGAATCTCCATGTCGGGAATGATCTCGCGGATGGTTGTGAATACGCCGAGATCGGCGACAATCATCGCATCGATCCCCGCGTCCTTGACGTCCTGCAAAAAGCGGCGCAGTGCGGAATATTCCTGCACGTGCGGCATAGTATTGACGGTCAGATAGATCTTCTTACCGCGTGCGTGGACGTATTCGGCGGCGGCGTAAAGCTCCTCCACCGTAAAATTGTCCGCCGCGGCACGCATACCGAACATTTGTCCGGCAAGATACACGGCATCTGCTCCGTAGAGCAGCGCCGCTTTCATTTTTTCAAAATTCCCCGCAGGGGATAACAGCTCGGGCATGATAACGATATGGGATCTGTGGAGGAAGAAGGAAACTTCTTGAAAAAGGTTTCCCTCTTCCTCCACACCCCCATCTCCTTTCAAGAAGTTTTACCAAAAAGGATTGGCGGTGGGATTTGCACGGTGCGCATTTTCGAGAACCGAAAACGCGCACCGCGATATGTGATATGATTATTCCTGCTCGGTCACAGCGATACCCAGTACAGCCAGATCCTCGTTCGATACGGGGGTCGGACACTGCGACATCAGCTCGCTCGCGTTCTGTACCTTCGGGAACGCTACGACGTCACGCAAAGAATCCGCGCCCGTCATCACCATTGCCAATCGGTCCAGACCCATACCCGAGCCACCGTGCGGAGGCGCACCGTACTTATATGCATCCACAAGGAAGCCAAACTTGCGCTCAATATCCTCGGGAGACAGCCCCAGCACCTTGAACATTCTCTCTTGCAGCTGCCAGTCGGTGATACGGATGGAGCCGGAGAGTAGTTCAGTGCCGTTGAGCACCATGTCGTAGCACTCGGCTCTGACACTGCCGGGATCGGTTTCGAGATAGTCGAGGCACTCCTGCAGAGGCATGGTAAAGGGATGATGCATTGCATCCCAATGCTCGGTCTCCTCGTTCCACTCGAAGAACGGGAACTCAACCACCCACAGGAAGTTGAATTTGCCCTCGGGGATGAGGTCAAGCTTCTTACCAAGCATATTGCGGAGCGCGCCCAGCGTGGGGAGCGTCACCTTATTCTTGTCGGCAACGATCAGCATCACGTCGCCTTTTTCCATAGCGCCTGCCGCGAGAATCGCGTCCAGCTCCTCGGGAGAGAGAAACTTCGCAAACGAGCAGTTGGGGGTCTCGTCTGCCCAGCGGATATATGCCAAGCCCTTGGCACCGATGCCCTTTGCATGCTCGGTCAGCTTATCGATCTCCTTACGCGTCAGCACCCCTGCGGCATTCTTCGCCACTATGCAGCGTACGGAGCCGCCGTTCTCAATCGCGGAGGTGAACACGGAGAAGCCGCAATTCTTGACCACGTCGCTCAAATCCCGGATCTCCATACCGAAGCGGGTATCGGGCTTGTCCGAGCCGTAGCGACTCATTGCCTCGGCAAAGGTGATGCGCGGCAGCGGCGTGGGAATATCAACGTTCAATACTTCCTTGAACACGCGCTTGATGAAGCCCTCGTTCATTGCCATGACGTCCTCCTGCGTTGCAAAGGACATTTCCAGGTCGATCTGCGTAAATTCGGGCTGACGGTCGGCGCGCAAGTCCTCGTCGCGGAAGCAACGTGCCAGCTGAATGTAGCGGTCATAGCCGCTGAGCATCAACAGCTGCTTGTAAATCTGGGGGGACTGCGGAAGCGCGTAGAAGCTTCCCTTATGCACACGGCTGGGCACGAGATAATCGCGCGCGCCCTCGGGCGTGGACTTGATCATCATCGGCGTCTCGATCTCAAGGAAGCCGTTCTCATAGTAGTACTCCCGCGCAACCTTTGCGATCTGGTGGCGCATGAGGATATTTCTCTGCAGCGAGGGACGGCGCAGATCGAGATAACGGTATTTCAGCGCGGTCTCTTCGTTGACTTTTTTGCTGTCGGACACCTCAAAGGGAGGGGTCTGTGCGGCGGACAGGATCTTCAACTCGGTGACAAAAATCTCTACAGCTCCCGTGGGCAAGTTCGGGTTGACCGCCCCCTCGCCGCGCGGACGCACCGTTCCGTGCACCGCCAGCACATACTCGGCTCTGATGCCGAACGCCTTGTCAAAAATCTCCTTGTCGGTTGCGTCATCAAACGCAAGCTGTACAATACCCGTACGGTCGCGCAGGTCGATAAAAATCAGGTTGCCGAGGTCTCGCTGCTTCTGCACCCAGCCCATCACGCAAACCTTGTTTCCGATGTCCGTCTCTCTGACGGTGCCGCAATAATGCGTCCGTCTGTCGTTTGCACTCATCAATTCAGCCATAATTCGTTTACTCCTTTATGTAAGCACGTTGTATTTCAGATTTCGTTGCCATTACAATCGAACAGCGGCAGCTTTTCCAGGTAAATGAGGTCTGCCCTGTCCTGCGCGTCACCCTCGGCAAGAATTGCCATCCTGCCGCAGATCTCACCTCCCGCCTCGCTCACGAGCTGCTCCAGAGCGTTCAGAGATTCACCCGTGGAAATCACGTCGTCCACGATCAGAATCCGCTTGCCGCGCATCAGCTGTGCGTCTGCGGTATCCAGATAGAGCTTCTGCTCCTTGGCGGTGGTAATCGAGCGCACCGTGACCTCCATGACCCCCGTCATGTAAAGCTTCGGTGCCTTGCGTGCGAGAAAATACTTTTGATTTCCCGCCAGGCGCGCCATCTCGTGCACAAGCGGAATTCCTTTCGCCTCGGCACTGATCAGGTAATCGTACGCAGGCGCCTTGGCAAGCAGTGCTTTGGCACACGCGCTCGTCAGCTCGGGATCTCCAAAGATCACAAAACCCGCGATCATCAATTTATCGTTCAAGGGACACAGCGGCAAATTCCGATCGCATCCGGCAATATTCATGTGATAATATTTCTGTTCCATTTTCAAACCTCCGCACGGATATATTCCACGTATGCACCCGCGAGCGCCTCCTCGACAAGTGCGTCAAAGTCGAGACGTCTCTGCTGTTCCTCCACTTTTGCAAGCTCCGGCTTGGTCTTGGGGTGCTTGGGCGTGAACACCGTACAGCAATCCTCATACGGTTGGATGGAGGTCTCAAACGTCCCGATCTTACGCGCGATCTGCACGATCTCCTCTTTGTCCATTCCGATGCAGGGGCGGAAGACAGGCAGCGTAGTCATCGGATTGGTCACACCGAGCGCCTGCATGGTTTGTGATGCCACCTGACCGAGGCTTTCACCCGTGATCAGTGCCCCACATCCCTTTTTCTTTGCGATCTTATCCGCGATCGCCATCATGTATCGGCGCAGAATCAGCGTGAAGTAATCCTCCTCGCAATTCTTGACCAGCTCCTCCTGAATGTGCGTCAGCGACACGATATGCACGGCGAACGTGCCCGCATACGGTGCCAACTCCCGTGCCAGCGTCAAAACCTTTTCCCGCGCCATCTCACTGGTATAAGGGAAGGACTCGAAATGCACTGCCTCCAATTGTATTCCGCGCTTGACCATCATGTAACCCGCAACAGGGGAATCGATGCCGCCCGAAAGCAGGAGCAACGCCTTTCCGCTCGTGCCAACGGGAATACCGCCCGCCCCCTTGAACTGTCCCGCGTGAATATAAGCACCGAATTCACGGATCTCTACCTGCACGACAATCTCGGGATCGCGCACGTCAACGTGCAGATACGGACATGTGGACAGCACGTAGCCGCCTACCTCTGCCGCAATCTGCATCGAATCGAGGACAAATCGCTTGTCCGAGCGCTTTGCAACGACCTTAAAAGTCTTTTTTCCGGCAAGGAACTGCGGCACGTAGTCTTTTACCGTCCGCTCGATTGACGCCATGTTCTTCTCGCACACGGCGCAACGGCTGATGCCGACCAGTCCGAACACCTTTTGTGTGCTCTCGAACATCCCGTCGATATCGGCATATTCGTCCTTTGGCTCGATGATCAGCGTACTTTGCGAGCGGGTAATCTCAAAATTTCCGAAATGCTTTGCGCGGTACCGAAGCGTCTTGCAAAGCGTGTCCTCAAAATAGCGACGGTTGCTGCCCTTGAGCACAATTTCGCCGTATTTACAGAGCAATATCTCCTTCATACGCCGCCCTCTTCCTCATCCTCGCCGTATTCGAGCAACGCCTCCTCATCCAGTACCTCGCCGTTGCGGTAGGCGTCAAGCAGCTCGGTCGCCTGCTCCAAAAGCGCCTCGGGTACGTAGATGTCGCATCCGAACATCGAAAAGCCCGTCAGAATACGCACGGCCTCGCCGCTTCCGCGATCCTTGACCAAAAACGGAATCTCCTCTTCCTCTAAAATACCGCAAAGCAGGTTCTTCTCCACCTCATCGTGCACGGTGGTCAAAAGCTCGACCCCCTCGTCCGCCTTACCTGCTTGATCCAAGCCGAAAAACTTATCCATCGCTCTCTCCTCAATCCTCGTAGTAATTCGGGAACAACTTTTCCCAGACCTTTGCACAGCCGACCGTGTCCGCGATCGAGGTGTGTGCGACACCATCCCATTCGATCTCGAGCAACGCCATCGCATCGCTCAACGACGCATGCACCAGATCGGGGTAATGCTCCGACTGAAAACGCACAAATTCGATGGATGCACATCGCGTCTTATCACGCAGAGCTTTGCGCTCTGCCTCGGTCGAATAAATGCGCTTAATATGGCTGTAGTCGGTGGAAATACCGTACGCAATCAGCACATCCGCCTCCGCAAAAATCTCCTTGATGCGGGGCGTCAACACCGCCAGCGTGGGCGCGTCAGCCACCATGTCGGGCGTAATGCCGTGGATTTTCTCGGTCTGCTTCCACTTCTTCTTGCGCACGGGTTTGACCAACGTATTCATCACGACCGTACCGTTGCCGTCAGTGATCGAGATCGACAGAATCTCGTCGTGATCGTACACACCTGTCAGCTCCAGATCGAAGAACAAC
>JAFTPJ010000017.1 GCA_017463405.1 Clostridia bacterium | reverse complement strand
GTAAACATCATTGCAAAATCCCAATTGTAGATACGGCAGGTCGTGCAGCATCTGTTCTTCATAAACCACGTTTGGAAGGGACAGAAAAAGAGGATGCAGATCATATCACAGACACCGTATGCGAGACTGATAAGGACAAGGATGCCCTGATCGATGAGCCCAAGATAATAAAGCGCCCCGATAGCACCGTTAAGGGCAAACCACGCAAGAGCGACGGCAAGTGTCCGTTTCCACGATTGCAGTTTAGGCTGGCTCTCCCCGGTCGGTATATAATTTTTCCCGAATTGCTTTTGGCATCCGGGGCTTTCAAGCCTTGATGGAAAGAACCTGCAAACCATTTCCGCAACGTACACCAGCCAGATCACACCAAGCAACCAGTATTCCTTTTTCAGTTCGCCAAAAAAATCTCCCGTTCCTCTGATCCTTCCGACCACGTACATAACAGCGGCAAGAATAAACAGCAGAGACCGATGGGTCAGCTTGAGGTAATGCAGGACACAGATCAGCGTAAGCTTTCTTTTTTTCACTTTCATATTCTTTACATTCACTCATAAAGGCTCACAGAGAAGATCCCCTGTGAGCCGTATTTTTTAAGAAGCCGTGACAAACTGGCTGTTATAAAGCTCCGCGTACATACCGCCCTTGGCAAGCAGCTCGTCGTGTGTGCCCGATTCCTTGATATCGCCGTCACGCATATACAGGATCACGTCGGCATCACGAATGGTAGAAAGCCTGTGTGCGATCACAAAGCTTGTTCTGCCCTCGGTCAGCTTGTTCATCGCCTTTTGTATCTTGATCTCGGTTCTCGTATCGACCGAGGAGGTAGCCTCGTCAAGGATCAGCATAGGCGCATCCTCAACCATCGCGCGCGCAATCGTGAGAAGCTGCTTCTGTCCTGCCGAAATAGTAACCGTGGCGTTCAGCACCGTATCAAGTCCGTTCGGGAGCGTTGCGATAAAGTGCTTGAGTCCGCACTGCGTACAAATGTCAAGAAGCTTTTCATCCGAAACCTTTTTACCGTAGGTAAGGTTCTCCCTGACCGTGCCCTCAAACAGCCAAGTATCCTGCAAGACCATACCGAAGATTCCGTGTACGTTCTCGCGCGTGATCTCGCTTGTAGGAATACCGTCTATCAGAATATTGCCCTTATTCAACTCATAGAAACGCATCAAGAGATTGACGATAGTGGTCTTGCCCGCACCCGTAGGACCGACGATCGCCACCTTTTGTCCCGCTTTGATGTCTGCGGAGAAATCGTGGATGATCGCTTTATCGGCATCGTATCCAAAGCCGATATTCTGGAAGGTCACATGACCCTTGACGTCATTCAACACCTTTGTTTTTTTGCTTTCGTCGGAAAGCTCCTCTTCCTCAAGGAACTCGTTGACTCTCTCGCTTGCCGCAGCTGCCGACTGAATACCCGAAACACCCTGACCGATCTGACCGAGAGGAGAGGTAAACAGACGGATATAGATCATAAACGCAACAACGACGGAAAAATTGATCTGTCCGTCAAAGGCAAGAGCCGCGCCAACGATGCAGACCGCAACGTAGCCGAAATTACCGACAAATCCCATCAAGGGCTGCATCAGTCCCGCAAGGAACTCCGCGCGGAGCGTATGACGGCGAAGCTTCTCGTTGCTTTCTCTGAATGCGGCAAGTCCCTTTTCCTCCGAGTTATAGGCACGGACGATGTTCTGTCCCGCATAATATTCCTCTACGTGTCCGTTCACCTCGGCAAGACTCTTCTGTCTTGCATTGAAGTACTTTTGAGAACGGCTCATAATGATGCTCATTCCCATAAAACCGATCAGCGAAGCTACGATAGCCGTCAGCGCCATTCTCCACTCGGTCACGAACATCATAATGAGACATCCTATGAGAGTTGCCACCGCCGACACAAGTGTTCCGATGCTCATATGGAGCGATTGCGATATGGTATCCACGTCGTTGGTAACGCGGGAGAGCGTATCGCCAAAGCTGTGCGTATCAAAGTATTTCAGCGGCACGCGATTGATCTTTTTGCTGATATCGGTACGCATTCTGTTTCCCACTCGGCAGGAAACGGTATTCATAATAAAGGATTGACAATAGTTTAAGATCATACTGCCAACGTAGATGGCAATCAATATCCACGCTATGCGCCAGATCTCGTTCATATCGATATTGACACCGGTAAAGCTGATACCTGCCGTAATGACAGCGGTCAGCTCGGAAATGTAATCGGGACCGATCACAGCAAGCACCGCACTGATGGCAGCGCACAAAACGGCAATGATGATCACCGTCCAATATTTTCTGCAATAGCCTGCAAGTGAGCCGAGCGCCTTTTTCATATCCTTTGCGCCGCCCATCTGCATTCCGGGTCCGCCGGGGCCGCCCGGTCCGCGTCTTTCTTCACGTTCGCTCATTTCAGTTCCTCCTCACTCAGTTGGCTGCGTGCAATTTCTCTGTATGCCTCACAGCTCTCAAGAAGCTCCTTATGCGTACCCTGACCTACTACCTTGCCGTTTTCAAGCACGAGTATAAGATCGGCATCCATGATCGTACCGATTCGCTGGGCAACGATCAGGCAGGTCGCATCCTCCATTTCTTCCTTCAATGCACGTCTGAGCTCTCTGTCGGTCTTGTAGTCAAGTGCGGAGAAGGTATCGTCAAAGATGTAGATCTCGGCATCTCTTGCAACTGCACGGGCGATGGAAAGTCTTTGCTTCTGTCCTCCCGAGAAATTGGTTCCGTTTTGTGCGACTCTGCCTCCGATACCGCCCTTTTCGGTCTCCACAAAGCCCGAGCCCTGCGCGATCTCGATGGCTTTTTCCACAGTCGCATCATCGGCGTTATTATCACCGAAATTAATGTTGGAGCGAATATCTCCGCTGAACAGCACCGCCTTCTGCGATACGTAGCCGATCTTCCTTGCAAGCTCGCGCTTTTCATATTCACGCACGTTGTGACCGTCCACAAGCACCTCGCCGCCCGTTACGTCATAGAAACGGGAAACAAGATTAACGACAGAGGATTTTCCGCATCCCGTCGCACCGATAAAGGCAACCGTATCGCCTCGATTTGCCCTGAAGGAAATATCCGAAAGCACATCCTCATGACCGTCGGGATAACGGAAATATACGTTCTTGAACTCCACGGTTCCTTTTTCTTCAGTTTTTCCAACTCCGCGACCGTCCTCGATCAGCTCCTTCGTTTCGAGCACCTCGTTGATTCTGTTTGCCGAAACGAGAGCACGGGGGGCGATCATAAACATCATCGCAAGCATCATGAAGGAAGCGATGATCTGCATACCGTAGGACATAAATACGACCATATCTCCAAAGAGTCCGGGAACCTCGGGTAGCGCGGCATTGTTGATGACGACAGCTCCGATCAGATAGATGGCAAGAGAGATGCCGTTCATAACGAGGGACATCAAGGGGTTCATAAACGCCATAATGCGTCCGGTATAGAGCTGTGTATTCGTAAATTCATTGTTTACGCTATCAAACTTCTTCTCCTGAAAGCCCTCCGCGTTGTACGCGCGAACGACTCGGATACCCGTCAGATTTTCTCTTGTTACCTGATTGAGATTATCGGTAAGCT
>JAFTPJ010000158.1 GCA_017463405.1 Clostridia bacterium | reverse complement strand
TGCGTACTCGCAACTGTTGGATGCCCACGTGCTCAACGAAATGGGCTTATCAAAGCTACCTTCGATAACAGGCTCACCCTTGGTAATGGAATAAGCGTACGGCGTCTCGGTATCACCCTCATTGCCTCCCCAAGGATTAAGAATAATCTCTTCGTCCTTGGTAACGTAGACCGTATAAGACAGATTCTCATAATCCGTCTCATAGTCGTTTGCCGTGATAGACACGTAGACGCCTGCAGGACGAGTGATCAACAGCGTGCAATCCTCGGTTGCAGTCCATTTGTAGAAAACATCATGGTAACCGGACATATTGATTTCAAAAGGGAAAGATTCAATGATATAGGGATTATCCATAGAACCGTCCGGCTCATTGGTATCATCATCACCTTCGCCTTCGCCATCACCGCCTGCAACTGCAAGCGTGTAGGTAGTGCCGTTGTAATCAGCGGAAACCGGAGTACCGTTCTCATCGATTGCAAGCGCACCTGCCAAGGGATTGAGCTCGGTGCCATTCTCATCGTAAAGAACAACTTCACCGTCTACAATTTCGTAGGTTGCAACGATGGAGGAGGGTCCCATCATAGGATGATTGAACGCGAAGGTAACGTCTGCTTCTGTAACGATAACCGTCAGGAACGCATTGCCGAAACCATCGGTGCCCGTGTAGGTGCCAGCAACAACGGTAACGACCTCATCACCATCGCCGCCTTCTTCGCCGCTCCATTCCGCGGTCAAAGTTGCATAGCCCTGTGCAACAACGGTAATCACAACCGTTTCTCCTGCGTTGAGCGTCAGCGTAGCTTCACTGCCCAATGCAAACTCGGTAACATCGCCGCCATTGACAGTGTAAGAAACAGCAACGTCGCCCATGATAGCATTACTTAAGGTAAGCTTCAGATTTCCTGCGGATGCTGCAGTAAACGTCCATGTAACATCTGCTGCGTTGATAGCATTGTTTCCATTGGCGTTCAAAGGAGTACCGACAATGTCATCGTCATCATCGCCACCACCGACCTCAACGTCGTGTGCGACAAAGGTGTAAGCGATAGTATAAGGAACATTTTTAGCAGTTGCTCTGTAATAGAAGCTGAAAGTCTCGCCTGCTGCAATTGCTACCGTAAAGGTGCCGTCCTCAACACGGGTAGGATCGCTCCAATCAACCTCGGGAGAAGAGGTGTAGGGAGCATTGATATAGTCCTCTGCATTCCATGCACTAAAGCCGTTGGGCAAAACAAAGGTATAAGAGCCCGACTCGGTAGCCGTAAAATCATAAGGACCTACCCATGTATTATTATCATCGGCGGTAATCTCGATGGTATTGCTACCCTCGACCTCATCAGCCTCAACGGTTATGTTCACTGTCTTGGTGCTCTCACCGTATGTCAGCATAATGACATACTCCCCAGCAACTACAGGGAATACCTGAATCACTTCGCCAACCAGCATTGCGGACAAGCCGTTCGCTGCGCTGCCGTCTGCCTTATTTGTCACGGTGATCTCAATCTGATTCTTAATGAAGTTGATGTAAGAGCCCGCAGGCGCGCATCCGGTATACAACTCGATCATCACGTCTTCCACACGAATGGTCAGAGTCTCTGCCACCATGGTCTTCTCCTCATCCTCATAGATGATAACTTCGTCAGGAATGAAAGGCTCAACAGCCTCCATATTCAGCTCTGCTCTCGTGCCCTCGGTCTGGGTCACCTTGAAGGTATAGGTATCTGCGGTTGCAGTGTCCTTCATGGTGATGGTCTTGGTCTCCTGATCGTAGGTGTAGTCATGCTCCGCCTCGTCCGCCAAGGAATTGGTATAGCAATCACACTTGATATCGAGAGAGGTCAGCACATACTTATCGGAATAGCCAAAGGATACCTCAACCTCGTAGTAATCTACGCCGTCGTCCTCGCCCTCTGCAGTATCCTCATTGATAACAAGAATGTTGTAGGAAAGGGTTACCTTGTTGTTTTCCGCATCCATTTTTACCGTATACTCGGTCACATGCTCCGTCTGAGACAACTCATACAGCGCGCTCAAAGTATTCTCTGCACCGTACTCGTTTGCCAGCGTGGAAACCGCGAAGTAGTAACCGATCAGATCATCGGTACCTACAGCAATCGGCTCGGCGTAAATAACCTGATCCAGAAGCTTCTGAACGGTGATCGCGTAAACGCTATCCTCTGCATCAAGTCTCATCCAGTTCTCTGTGAGAAGTCTGTTGCCTGTAGCGGATGCGGTTGCACCGAATCCCTCACCCTCAACGGCAATCTCATCCTCTGTGCGCTTGGTATAAATACCGTTGGTAGCAAAGAGGTACTCGAGATCGTGCCACTGCGTCAACTCACTCTCCTGATCGCGGATCACTACGTCATACTCAACCTTACCGCTGAGAACGTTCTTGGAGCTTGCAAGAATTGCCGCAATCAGCTTTTCGATATCGGTCTCGTCAATATCGTTCACCTTATTACCGCAAACCGTGCAATAGCCCGTCGTATCCACGATGTGTACATGTGCTTCACAAACATCGCATTCGCCATCTATGTTCGCATCCGTATGAAGAGCGTTATCTCTCTTTTCGTCGGTATGCGTACAGGTTGCCGCATGCCAGTGGTAGCTCCCGTCGGAGCTCCAATCCTTTGCATACGTGTGGGTGTGTCCGATCTCGTACGCACATACGTCGCACTTGCCATCCTCGTCTGAGTCCGTGTGAGCGGCAAGGGAATCCTTGACTTCACCGTGCTCGCAGGTTGCTGCGTGCCAGTGCTCCGTTGCACTGCTTGACCACTGATCGCTGAATGTATGCGTACATCCATCCGTCGGCTCTCCGCCGGTGGTCCCTTCGTCCTTGGTCTGATCTTCGCCTTGAGGCAACGCAACGCATGATGCAAGCGCAATCACCGTTGCCAGAAGCAGACAAAGGAGCATGAGAATTTTCCTTTTCATAAAAAGGCCTCCTGAATTTTTTTGCCGCACATCCTCTTTCCTGACGTACAGCATTTATTTTGCATTGTTATCCCGACAGGAATAACTATACAGATATCATTATAACATAATTTTTCAAAAAATCAATATATTTTCCTGAAAATTGCATAAAAACATATTTTTTTGTTACATTACACATTTTTATTCATATCAAAAGAAACTTTTTCAGGTAAAACCAAGGGGAGCCGCTCCGAAATCCAATCCGAAGCGGCTCCCACAGGAAGCATGGTGGATATTATTGATAGTACCCGCAGGCAAACAACCATTGCGAATCCTCATACGCATAAATGCCCTTTTTCTCCGCCCAGCCGTCACCGTCAGCGAAATAACGCTGCGAGATCGAGAATTTCTGCAAAAACTCGGCAAGCTCCTGCGTCACGGGAGCGACACCGTCCGCATTGCACCATGCGGCATATCCCGCCTTCCCCATCATATCCTCGGGACAACGGGTACATGTTGACTTACAGCTCGTACAATCGGGTGTGCATGCCTTATTCGCCTCATCTGCCGTATGGCAAGGGCAATCGGATACACAATAATATCCGCCCGAGGCAAGCGCCTCCCACCCCTCGATGAATTGCTTGTAGTTTTCGGTTCCACCGTTAACCGTCAGCGCCTTGTTTCCGTACGATTCGATGACGGTGAATGCGGAATCCACAAAGCGGCACGGTTCAGTGATATAAGCCACTAAAACGGGGCCGTACCCGCCTGTGGAGGCGTATTTAACCGTGTCATACACATGATAGACGCCGTCGCCGCCTTCGGAGATTTCCCAGAGCTTGTAATTGCTCGCCTCGAATACGTACGCCCCCGGCTTTTCGTTGCCATCGGCGTCCTTGAACAGCGTCTCCGCACCGACGATCGTACCGCCTGCCAATGCGTTGAAGGCATCAAAATCGAACTTGGAGAGGTCCGCTGTTATGGGAACCATCGTTCTCACGGCATGCTCCAGATCAAAGCCCCCGTCGCGCTTGATCGCGAAGGTGTAGGTCACGGGATAGACACCGCTCTTAGTCTCGGCACTCAGCGCAAAGGTAAAGGTCTGCGAGCCACCTCCGCTGATCATTTCATCCGCAATTTTGACCGTATAGACAAAGTTTCTGGTAAAACTTCCTACCGCACCCTCGTCGTCAACCTCGTACGGAGAGTGCTTGTAACTCGAGGTACCGTAATAGGCAGTACAAATGGGATTGATTTCGTCATCGGCGATACTTGCCCAGCTTTCCACGGTGTAGGTGCCGTTGAGCTGAGGCGCAAACTCGAAATACACCTGCTCCCCCGGCTTGGTGACGGTGACCGAATAGATGCCTGTCTGGCTCAATCCGTAACAGGAATACAGCTCCGTCCCCTCTCCCTTTACAGAGTTCAGATCGTACAGATCCAGCACGATATTACGGTTGAAATTGGTCGCCTCGTAGGAGTTGGAATCGTAAGCGTAACCGTGCGGCACCGTGGAAAGGGTCACACGGTAGTCCCCGTCCAGCCCGTCAATCCGCGCAACACCTGTTTCATCCACGGGCGCGATATAAATATCGTATCCATCGCTCCAGTAAACATCGATGGCAACTGTGGGTGCATACGCCTTACCGTTCAAATGAAGCGTGACGGTAAAGTCGTTCGTCGGATCCTTATCCATAGCATTGTCCTGCCTTCCGCCACTTTCGGTCTCCTCCTGCAACAGAGGAGGCTTATATTCTCCGCAGGAGACCGCAAACACCATCGCACATATCAGGAGAAGCAGTAAGCTTCTTTTCAAGGGATTCTTCATTTCACTCCTCCTCTCTCCCGCAATCTGCGGAAAATACTCCTGCGCTTTTTCCATCGGAGTTTTCTGACCAACACGTCCAGCACGAACAGCACAACTGCCGCGATCAGAAGCGGAATGCGCATGCTGTATTCGTAGGTTGCAATCTCATTTTTATCCGGCTCAAGATCAACATTGCCGTCCGTATACACCGCTCCCGCATTGCGCATAAAATCGTAAACGTTCGCCGCATCACGCACCGCAAAGACATCGTATTCGGGATAATACGGAACATCAAAACAGGTACTCGCAGTAAAGTAATGCGTTCCGTAGGAATAGGCGATCTCTATGCGATATTTCCCCGCATAGGGCGTTTCCAGCTCCGAAACATAGCGGTTAAGGTCAAACGCAGGCTCCCGTTCGATCTCTGTCCCATCGGGATAGGTGATCCAGAGATATGCCTTCGCACGCGGATTGAGGTAGGACGGAATGATCTCTACAGTTGAATAATCCCCGCCATAGGAAACGGTCAGCCCGAACGGATAATCCACGCGCTCTCTCGGCGTGTTCGTCACCAGCACATTTCCGAAGAACTGTTTCTTCTGCACATCGCTCCAGCCGTCAAGCCAATCTCCGGACAGGCTGCTCGTAAAGGTTGCCACGCGCCCGTTTCCATGCTCACGGTATGAATAGAGCGGCACCGCAATCGTCGTATCAGCGCTCTTACGGTAATCCACCGAAAGCACCGTCGTCGCGTCGGGCTTCCCCTTGGTGTTCAGATATCCGTGAACATCGGGCAAAGAGAGAATCCCCTCCAGCACATCGTCACGGAAGCTCACCACATTGACCGCCGTTTGCGTTTCAATAACCGATTCGGTCAGCCCGTCTGCAATCGTTGCAAAGACCAGCTCTGCAACGTCCGACGCCGCTTGAATCGCATAGTGCGTGCCGCCGCCCGCCTGTGCAATCTCGGGAAGTCTGTTATCGTTGCTGATTACGCTGATTGCGGAAACGGTAATTCCCTCCGCATGCATCTTTCTTGCAATATCGACGGCGTCCTCGTTCTCATGGCTGTAGGATAAGCCGTCGCTGATAATCATCACCTGGCTCTCTCCAAATGACAAATCCTTGATATTCCGGTAGGCTTGCTCCAACGCGGCACCGATCAGCGTTCCCTGATAGGGGGTCGCCTCCTGAATCTCGCGATAGAGCCATTCTCTGTAGGTCATCTCCTTGGCGCTCCCGTCAAAATCCACGAGATCACCGAGCTTCATCGGCTTCCAACCGTCCTCCACAAGCACCTTACCTGCAAAGGGCACGTAAACGACGCTGTCCGCGTCATCCAAGAGGGAGAGCAACTTGATTGCCGCATCCTTTGCTATAATCAGTTGAGAGGTGTCGTTCATACTGCGGGAAACGTCAAGAATGATCGTATACAGCTTTTCATCCTTATTTGCGTTTCCGAAGCTGACGGGCAAAAGCTCCTCCAGCTTTTCAAATACCGGATCGTCCTTGTTCTGCATCGAAAGATTACCCATCGTGACCAGACTCTTACCGGTACTCGACACAACGGTATCGATCGAATCGATAAACGCACTGACATTATGAATATTCCGTACGTCGACGTTGGAAAGAATGATTTCATCGTAAGCGGAAAGTGCCTCTACGGTGTAAGGAACGTATCGGTTGCTTTCTCCGATCACATATGCATCGATCTCGGCATCCTCACCGTACAGTACGCTCAATTCCTCCACATCGGATTGCAGCTCCGTGACAAGCAACAGTCGGCGCTTTGCCGCAACTGTTTGCGTAAAGGTATAGACGTTGTTTCGGTCGGAGGTATCATTTGATGCCGTCAGTACTGCCCGATAGTCAAATTCTCCGAACGCATCGGTCGGAAGCGGAAACGAGACGATATTGATCCCTGCCTCAGCACTGACGACAGTGGTATCAATCTTCACATACTCCTCATCCGTTCCGCTCTTGACGTACAAATCCAAAAGAATTTCTCCCGCGGTGTTCGCCTCAACCAGCAGCTTCACCGCATTCTCATGGTTCAGATAGGTGGATGCGGTATATTCGGCATCGGAGATCTGCACCTCCGCATCCTCCGCGCCGAGATTGCTGTCCACGTAAATCGTGTCCAGCTGAATCTTCTTCGCGGCAAGCCGCTCCACAGCGGAGACAACACTGCTGCCCGAGGTCGTGTCACAGCCGTCGGTGATCAGAATGATCCGCTTCAATTCTCCCTCGCTGAAAATGGTCGAGGTAAAGTCCAGCGCCGCCGCGATATCGGTGCCGCTGTCATCCACCACCGCCTCGTGCACGCTTTTGATCGCCGTGCCGGAGGAGGTAAGGATCACGCTGTCGCGTCCGAAGCAGACGATACCGAGACGGGAATTTTGCGGCATGGATTCCGAAATTTCCGCAATCATTTCATCGATCTCGTCGAAATTCCGACTCATGGAATGGGAGACATCCACAACGACGTAAACCTTCGTGCGCGTCATCACCGTCGTATAGACAAGCCCAGCCGCCGCAACGGTCACACACCCGATGATCAGCACGTGCAGTACCAATGAGAGAATCCAGCCGCGGTTGCGGTTATCCTTGTTTGCCGAAATAAAGAACGGAACGAGAACCAGCAGCAACAGCGGAATCGCAAGCAACAGCCAATACGGATTATCGAAGCTGATATTTTTCATAACAGTACACCATCCAATCCGCAATCAATATCACAGCCAGACATACGAAGAAAATCATCAAGGGATCAAACTCTCCGTCTGTCCGCTCATATTCCTGTACGCCGGAAAGAGAGAACGCCTCCCCGCTTTGCACGGGATTTCCCTCCTCTGCGGGCGCACCGGAATATATTTTATAGTTTTTTTCCACATCGGATGCCAGCAGGCTGACCATATAGGTGCCCACGTGTCCGAGACGAAAAGTGGCAACGCCGGAGGAAGTGTCAATGTAAATCTCCTCACCCAAGGGTGTTGTCACCTTTACGTTTCTGATGTTCGCGGTGATATTGATCGCCACATCCTCGCCGCACGTATATTCCGAGCGCTCGATCACGTCGGGACAGGAATATTCCAGAAGATTTCCGAGAAGTGCCACGAAATCGGTGGAAAGCGAGAAATCCGCCTTATGAAGATCAAAGCCGATTACCACCTCGCGATTTCCGAACCCGTTCACGCCCGCAAAAATCAAGGGATGGGAATCGTAGGAAAACAGCGTCGTGAATCGCGTATACATGCTACTGTACTTGACATACTCGGAGATCAAAATATCCTTTCCGTACACACCCGTCAACAGCTTTTGCGCCACGGTCGACGTCGAATCCGATTTTTCAAGCTCCGCGGGAGCGTCAAGCTCCACAATACCGCGCGCACCGAAGCCGGAGTTCTCCACGTTCATACTCGAATTGATCAGCCACACCGCCGCATCGGGCAATTCCGCGGGGGTAAAGGAGTGGAAAATATACAGTCCGTAATCCCCCTCCCGATAAGCATCCGGACGGGCGGTATCGATCACCGTATCAGTCAGAACGTCAAGCGCCGCCTGCAAAAAGAAGGGCGTTTCGCTGACAATCAGGATACGGTATGCACTCTCATTTTTCAGGTTATAGCTGATGAACTCATTATCGGCGGCCAGCGAATCCTCATTCTCGATTGCTACGCGGAACGATTCATAGCTATCGGTCTTGCAGGACATGCTCACCGACATGGGCTCTCCTGCCTTTACTGCCACCTCCGTGCGCTTCACGGGAGTATCCTTGCCATCAAGATAGAGCGCAAGCTCCAGCGTTGTGTCAAAAGAATAGGAAAGAACGGTCGCACCGACCGAAAGCTCTCCCCCCATAAAGGTTCCCGAAACATCGCTCAACGAATAGTTAAACTCCTTGTCGAAGGCAACGTTCACCACCTCCGCGTTTTCATGTACGTCCACGCTCTTGTCGGTATAAAGCGTGACAATGAACGAGCGGTTCTTGTCAAAATACTTCTGTGCCGTAACGAGCGCCTCGGAATAGGATGTGCCACCGTCGGAGCAAGGAACTTCCTCCAGCATCTGACGTGCCAACTTTTTGTCGGTCAAACGCTCATAGATCACCGCCGTCTCGTCGGATACCGCGATCAGCGTATACGTACTCCCCGCACTGGCACCGTCGATCTCACCGATGATATCGCGTTTCGCGCGCTCAAAGCGAGAGCTACCGTCGCTCTCGGTATTCATACTGCCCGAGCAGTCTAGCACGAAGCAATATTCTCCTGCCGAATCAGGAAGCGTAAAGATCGGACGCGCGATCGCCAAAGAGACGATCACGACGGTCAACAGCTGTAAAATCAGACTGATGATACCCGTCAGTCCGCTCAAAGGATTTCTGCGCTTGAAAAACTTCTCACTCAATGTCCAGAGATAGGTCGACGGAACGGTCTGCTCGTTATACTTGTTTTTCAGAATGTAGATCAGGATGATGATCGGTACGCCGATCAAACCCAGAAGCCCCATTGGATACAGAAAGGTCATTTGATCACCTC
The DNA here is from genome assembly GCA_017463405.1 of Clostridia bacterium. Taxonomy (GTDB): domain Bacteria; phylum Bacillota; class Clostridia; order Oscillospirales; family CAG-272; genus UMGS1865. Next base: position 13,911 of record JAFTPJ010000158.1, on the reverse strand, counting down.
CATATCCGAAAGTTGACCGAAGAAAATATCTGCGGGCGGCACATACGCCGGCACCAGCAGATAGTGCGCACCGCGGGATTCACAATACGTCCGCACCCTATCGGACACATAGCGGAGCGCCTCCTTGTAGGCGTGTACCACGTCCCCGTCAATCTTTTTACGGAAGAACCGGTTGCCATCCTCCGAATCCAACAGATGCATCCTGCCGCGAAGCTGCGGATTGAGCTCCTCGCGCGACAAAATCTGCACGCAAAGCACGTCACGCTTCCGCTCGCACAGCCAATCAATCGCGTCCTCGTAATTCTCGTCGGTAAGAAAATCGGACAGAATGATTGAAAAACCGTCCCCGCGTCCGACGTTCGTCGGTACAATCGCCTCGCTGATCCGCGCATCTCCCTCGAACGAGATCGCGTTAAGGCGGTTGACGCAATTCAGATAAGAATCCTTGCCGACCATGCCCGACACGATCTCCTCTGCCACGCCGCCGCGTAGCACGTAAATCGACACCTTATCCAGCTCGCACACCGAAAGGTAGGCAAACGCGGCGGCGATACGGATCGCCTGCTCTGCCTTTTCTTCATCGGCACCGTGCCCCATGGAGTGGCTGGCGTCAATATAGATTCTGGTATGCATCTGCCGCTCGTCATAGTACAACTTTTCGTAAAGCTTATCGAAGCGTGCATACGCGTTCCAGTCAATCTTGGTCACGTCATCGCCGGGGACGTAATCGCGGTAGTCCGCAAATTCGCAGGATGAGCCAAGATTTTTACTTCGTCGGTTTCCTCCCAAGGCGCCCGCAACATTGTTTTTCAGAAGCGTCTGCAAAGATTCCAGCTCTGACAGAAACGCCTCGTCGATTACCAGCTTTTTCATTTAACGGCCCTTTTTCGCATCCTTCAAAATCATCCCGATTACATCATCGACCGTGAGCTTATCGTTGACGGCGGTGTAATTGATCTTGATTCTGTGACGGAGCACGGGATATGCCAGCACGTTGATATCCTCATAGGAGACGTTGAATCTGCCCTGCATCAGTGCGCGCACCTTTGCGGCAGTCACCAATGCCTGCGCGGCTCTCGGAGACGCACCGTATTTGACGTATTTTTTCGCCGTAGCGCCCGCATTCTCCAACTCGGGGTGCGTGCCGGACACAACGCGAATCGCGTAATGAATGATCTCATCCATCACGGGAACATCAGACGCCAACGTACGCATTTCCAGAATTTCCGCACCATTGAGTACGGCGTTTGCGATCTCAAGCATGGTCACCTGCGTCATCTTGACAATGTCCACCAACTCCTCGTCGCTCGGATAGCGCATAATCAGTTTGAACATAAAGCGATCCATTTGTGCCTCGGGCAACGGATAGGTACCGTCCTGCTCGATCGGGTTCTCGGTTGCAAGCACGAAGAAGGGCTCCTCCAGTGGGTATGTATTGCTTCCCACCGTGATCTTATGCTCCTGCATAACCTCCAGCATTGCCGCCTGCGTTTTGGGAGTAGCTCGGTTGATTTCGTCAGCGAGGACAAGATTGGCAAAAATCGGACCGGCACGGAACACGGTATTCAGTTTTCCCACCTCTTCCTTTTCGATGATATTGGTACCTGTGATATCCGATGGCATCAGATCAGGGGTGAACTGGATTCTCGAAAAGGGCAGGCTCAAGGCTCTGCCGAGCGAGCGCACCAATCGCGTCTTTCCGACACCGGGAACACCCTCCAAAAGCACGTTTCCACCTGCGACGATAGCGATCAGCACCTGATCGACGATCTCCTTCTGTCCGACCACGTCACGGGAGAGCTCCGCCTTGACTGCGGCGATTTTTTCGCTGAATGCAATAACTCTTTCATTGCTCACCGATTCTTTCATGTTATTCATTTTCGTTTCCTTCCTCGTTTTTAAATCCGCTGTAAAGCAAAGCAAAATATTTTTCGATTGACCGTTTCTGTTCCTCGGTGTACCCGTACTTGTCGTCCTTGAGCTTTTCGATCATCCGTGTATTATAGATGGCGTACAGAGTTCCGTATTCCACGTACTCACCCGTCAGTGGATCCAGGACAAGATCCTGACTTCCGAATGTTGCCCCTTCGCCGATACCGCCGCCGACAGGTCCGTCCTCATCCTCACGGTCGGATTCGTCGGACGTGGCGCCATCCTCACCGTTTTTTGCGAGCTGCGGACGCTCGAACGCGGGAATCGGCACGCCGAACAGCGTTGCCAGCTTTTTGAGCACGTACTCACCGACATTGGTGTTGGTTTTCTGTACGGAAATCACGCCGTACAACTCCTCGGACATTTTCTCCAGCAATGCATCGACCGTCGCAAGCAGCGCATCGGCATCCGTCCCGTCCGTCGCATTTTCCGCAATAGCAGACAGCCCGTCAAAGGGCTCCTCTGTATCAGCACCGTGTACCAGTCGCTCCATCGATGCATACAGAATGTCCGTTTTTTTGATTCCCGAGGTGTTCAGCGCCCCCGCAAGCTTCAGTGCAACGTTTTCGATCGTCCAAAGCACGCTCTGTGCGGAACCGTTCTCACCGTCGGCAGTACGCAACGACAGGCGAAACGCCTCGTACTTCTCGGCAAAATCGCCCCAATCGGGCTCGGTCCATTGGCTGGTATTGAGCACCCTTGCCAGCGCTTTGACGTGCGTCTCCTCGGTTTTCCACATCTCATCGAGAATCTCTGTCATCGATGAGGCGGCATAGGTCGTCTCGGTGATCTCCGTCAGAGCAGTCGCAAGCGCAGTCTGCATCTGCGGCTCCGTCTCGGCAGCCTTCAGCTCCGAGAGTAGCGTCGTCAGCGAGAAAACGATCTCCCCCCGATACGGCTCCTCCATGTCGGAGCTCTCCGTATATCGGATCAGCTCCTCAATTCCAGCGATCTGCATCTCGGAAATTTCAAACGGAACAATCTCCTCGGGAGGCTCGTAGTCGCGTCGGTTCTCCACCAAAAGTCCTGTCGCAAGCACCGCACCACCCACGCAAAGCGCGAGCAGAAATATCCACAGCCCGCGCCATCCAACAGTGCGTGAACGGACTGCGGCGAGCGATCGCTCCGTGTCCTTTCGCTGCATGTCCAGCATTCCGCCGCTCTCATCGCGGAACGCGATCATGGTCTGCACCTTTTCCTGCAGATCAAAGCGCGTATCCAAAGCAGTCGCCAGATGGCGATCGGATGTATGAAGCAGCAGATACGCCAGCACTGCAACGACGACCGCCGCACCGATGCAGATGCCGTACACCAATATCACATCCGCATCAATCCACGCAAGCTTCCACAAAACGAGCCATACACCGATGGTCAGCATCGCCGCAGAGGCTCCCGCCGCAACCGATTTGATGATCCGCGCAACAAGCAACCGTCGCTTGAATTTCAAAAAACTGCCGCCCATTGAATTATCCTTTCTTCCATATAAAAATACTATAATAAAGTATTATAGCATATTCTTTATCCGATTGTCAATACAGTTCACACATATTTATCAATTACACCGTTCAATCGCACCGCCAAGCTCCCGCTCGATCAGTCCGACCATGATTCCCGTATTCAGAAGCATCGCGTCCTCGGGATAAATACGCGGGATCCCGCCGTGATAAAAGGTGTTCCTGAAATACTGCACAGCGTCTTCGCGCGTTCCCCCGTTTTTGAGAATTTGCAGTATCCGTGCCGCGGTTTCCTCTGCGTTTTTGCGGCACATAACGAGATAAAACGCTGTTTTTTTTCGATCCAACAGCCCGTAGTGCGGCAGTAAAATGCGATCAATCTCCAACCGCTCCACCTTTTTGATTGACGCCTGTGTCATCTCATATCCTACGAGATACGATGGGCATACGATCTCTCCACCGTCATACACCCCCAGCGTCTCCGAGGATAACAGCAGTCGCTCGGAGGCAAGATAAAAGCCCACCGAGCACTTGGTATGCCCCGGCAGATCAATGACTCGAAATTCCATCGCACCCGCGCGAACAGTATCCCCGTCACGCACGGGGACGTCCACGCGCAATTCATCCACACGGTCCTCGTATTCTCCGACGCCGCAGCGATCGGCAAACTTCCGATCCATCTCACGCATCCGCGCGCGTGCGGTCGGCTTTTCAAAAATCTTCATCGCATATTCACCCGCCACCACACGCACATCGGGATAACGTGCGCAAATGTACGGTGTTCCCAGTGCATGGTCGTAATGGGAATGCGTCAAAAATATAAAATCAAGTTCACGGTCGCCCAAAACGCGACGGATATTGTCCGCCACAGTATATCCCGTAAACGCAAAGCCCGTGTCGTACAGAATTGCCGTCTCGCCATCATCCAGCAAAAATGAGCTGTCCCCCGGCAATGCACGCACGTCGTAAACCTTCAACTCCATCCTATCTTTCCTCCGTTCCATTCAGCTCGATTACATCGCCGTCTCGCAACGCGCGGATCGGAAATGCATATTTTCCACTGTTCACAATCGCCGCCAGCTCCTCGTGGCGATACCCCGCATAATGATTGAACGCCAGCATCCGCGTGCGGCATTGCTTCAGACAAGGATCGAGACGATCGATCAGGGTATGTGCGTATTCGCAAACGATGAGATCGGTCTCGCACTCATACGCCACGCGCGGGAAATCGTCATCCTTCAAATCCTGCGACATATCCCCCGTAAACAACACACGCCGTCCCTCCGCCTCGATCAGAATCGCAAAATGCGGAGGTCCCTCGTTGTACGCCACGGGAATATAGGTCGCACGCAGCACACCGTCATCGTAAACAACCCCCTCCGCTGCGATATGCACATGCAATCTCTCCTTCGGGAAGTCCATGTGATACAGCGTCCCGATGCAATCGCAAAACGCACGTGCAATCGGTTCTTCGGTCATGAAAACCTCATATGACGCCTTGGGATAAATATGAATACAGTGACTGAACAGCTGCAACAGTCCATCCACGTGATCGTTATGCGCGTGTGTGGTAAACACCGCACGCAATTCATCGGGACGTCTGCCGTAGCGCAGCATCAAATCACTCACAGGAGCGCCCGCATCCAAAAGATAAACGGCATCCCCAACCTCAATCATCGTTGCCGACACGTATGCATCGATACGCGGACGTACATCGGCAGTCCCCAAAAACGTAATTTTCATTATTAGCCCCTCTCCTTTTCGTTATGATATTACTATATCATAAAAACGCAAAAAAGTCAATATGGAGCGTCGCAAACCTGCGACGCTCCATACTTTTATTTATTTCAACACCTCATGATAAAGCTCCACCTGCTTCTCGGTCGGCTTGAAATCGGGATGTGAGCAGCACGGAACGGTCGGTTCACTTCCGTCCGTACCGTAAAACGGCGTTTCGCGGTCGTTTTCGTACTGCTTGCAATCCTCTTCCTTCGTAAAATCGGGAATATCATACGGCTGACCGCCGTTCAGCATCGAACGGTGTCCGAGAATCGCCACCGACGACATCGCAACCGCCGCATACGCATTGAACGGATGCTCGGGCTGCACGCCCTTGTCAATGCAATTGAGGAACATTCTTGCAGTCAGATAATCGCCACCGCCATGTCCGCTCTTTTTGATCAGCTCCTGATCGGGATCATTCCACTCCGGTGTGTAAAGATTGATCTCCTTTGCTCCTTCGGGAATTTCCCAGTCATTGTAGCGCAACATCACCTGCGGCTCCATGCCGCGCAAATTTTCAATCGATCCCTTGGTGCCGCACACACGGTACGACTTATGATGCGCACCGAACTTTGCGCAACCCGTCACACGGAAAATCGATCCGTCATCGTTCTGCGTGGTGATAATCGCCGTGCCATCACCGTTGTAGCTTGCGGTAGGTACGTCTCCCTCAATCGGTGCAAAGCTCGTGAACGCCGTCACACGCTTCGGTGTCGCACCCGTTGCCCACATCACAGGACCCATCGAATGCGTGATGTAATAGGTTCTGGGCAGATAGTTGCGCCAATGCTTTTCAAAATAATTGTAATCCTTTTTGAACTGCACGTCATTGGGATCTCCCGGGTGATTGTACTCACCCTCGGCATACATGATCTTTCCCAACGTTCCGCCGTCGCAGATGCGCTTGATCTCACGGTTGAACAGCATCTGCGGGTAGTTTTCCGCCAGCATATAGATGGATTTGCTCTTCTCAAACGCGCGAATCAACGCCACACCGTCTGCCATCGTTCCGTTGCTGATGCACTCGCTGTAAACGTGCAAGTCACGTTCAAAGCAACGGATCGCATACGGTGCGTGCTCGTGGAAATAGTTTGCAAGCACCACGGCGTCCATGTCGTGCTCGATGAATGAATCGAAATCATGGTAGATCGCAACGTCACCGCCCACCGCCTGTGCCGTCTTTTCCAGCTCCGCATCACGGGTGTCGCAGATCGCCACGATCTCGCAGTTAAGCATCATAAACGTCCATGCAAGACTTCTTCCGCGCGTCCCCGCGCCAAAAATACCGATTCTGATTTTTTTCATAGCCTTATCCTCCTTAAAAATAGTATATGTTACATGGGAATTATAAACAACGCAAGCATTCCGAGAAACGCAAGACCGACCGAAAGCATTTCCTTTTTGCTCGGCTTCCGATCACCGAAAAAGCAGATCAACGTGGACACGATCATCACTCCACCCGTCACCATCGGATACTGAACCGACGAATCCACGTGCACCAGCGCCAGCACCAGCAAAAAGTTCGCAATTTTATTCACGCCACCGCTGACAGCGCTCACGATACCCGCGAAAAGCGTGTACCGCGGCTCGTCTGGATTCTTTTTCCGCAACAGGATCAACCATATCATCCCTGACAGCACCACCGTACCAATCGCCATCCAGATCGAATATCCCGCCGCACTCGTTTTCTCAAACGGCAGCTCGTTGAACAGCTTGGAAAGCACGCCCGACATTCCGTTGAGCACAAAAATGCCGACGTAATAAATATACCCTCGCTTTTTCTCGCCACGCGTAACCGTCAAGGAAAGTGCCGCGCAGATAAACACCACGCAAACCACTTTGGCAACCGTGATGCGCTCTCCGTAAAAAACGATCCCCTGCACAAAGGGCAACACCATGCCACCGAGCATTGAAAAAAGCGAAAACAACGAAAGATTGATTACGTCCAACGCCTTGAAGCTGCAAAAGGTAAAGGCAATTCCATTGACCGCGGCGATCAACGCCATGATCAGGGTAAAGGGCGTAAATTCAAGACGAAAGCCGTTGACCACCAGCAAAACGACCAAACCCGCAGCCGCACCCACACACGCCGCTTCCATGCTGATCCGCAACCCACTGCCACGCATTTTACGGTAAACGTCCTGCAATGCAAAGCAACCGCCGAACATCACAACCGAAAGAAGAATCAAAGCGTAATACATCATTATCCGTCCTTTTTGTTTGGTAAGACCAGTATAGCACGCTTTTCATCAAAAAACAATGGAATAAATCCATGATTTTATATAAAAAAGTTAGATTCGACTTGCGTTTTTCAAAAAAACGTGTTATACTGAACCAAAAGACAGACAAACGGAGGCACCCCTATGCCAAGCAAAAATATCTGCAAATTTCCCACCGCACCGCTCATCGGCAGTATACTGTCGATTTCCTGTTTTGTACGCGAGAGCGATCCCACCACTATGAAACGCGCGTCCATGCTCAAGACACATCGGATGCTCCTTACTGTGCAAGGCAGCGGCGCCTTTCAAATCGACAACGTACGCGTCCCATTCCGTCGCGGCAGCCTCCTTTTTGGCTTTGCGGGTGAAATGCTCTCACTCTGCGACGGTGAGAACGTATCGTATATGTATATTGATTTTGCGGGCGCGCGTGCAGAGGAGCTGCTCCGACGCTTCGACATCACCGCACTTTCCCGCATCTACGACAGCCTCGACGGGCTGATCCCACTCTGGCAGGAAAGTCTCTCCCGCGCGTCCGACGGAACGATCGATCTCGCCGCCGAAAGCATTCTGCTGTATACCTTTTCCCGTCTGTTCGGCGCAGAATCCGAGCGAAACGGCATCATCGGGCGAATCGCCGAAATCACCGAGCAATGCTTCAACGATCCCGACTTAAATCTTTCCGCAATCGCGCAGGAGCTGTCCTATCATCCGAAATACGTTTCCCATCTGTTCAAGGAAAAAATGGGCATCAGCTATTCGGAATATCTGCGCTCCGTGCGACTCAAATATGCAACCGCGCTGTTCGATCACGGTATCGATTCGGTCAAAAACGTGGCAATTCTGTCCGGTTTTTCCGATCCATTGTACTTTTCCAACGTGTTCAAAAAATGTGTCGGAATATCCCCGAAAGAATATATTGCGGCGAAAAACCGGCAACAGCTCTGACCGTTAGCACAAGACTTCAAAAAGGGTACCGAAAATGCGAATTACATTTTCGGTACCCTTTTTGATTTATAATATTACTTCTTCGCTTTTTCCTCGGTGGCCCCGTACGCCTTGTAATATTTTTTACGATAGTATCCTCTTTTGTCGTTTCTTTTTCTGTGATTCAGAACAACGCCCAACATCTTACAGCCGCTCTTTTCGATCTGCTCGACAAGCTCCTGTGCCTGATTGTAGTGCACCTTGGTACTTCCGAGCACCATAATCACACCGTCGCATCTGGTGGCAACGACCGCGGCATCAATGACCTCCCTAAGCGGCGGGGTATCGATGATGATATAGTCGTAATGGCTTCTAGCTTCCTTGATCATCTTGGCAAAGGTATCGCTGTTCAGAAGCTCTACGGGGTTAGGAGGATAAGGACCGGAGAAAATCACCTCCATGCTCAAATCCTTCACGGGATAAAAGCAATCCTCTTTTTCCTTCAAGCCTGTCAGAAGCTCACTCAAGCCGCTCGGCGTGTCTGCCGTGGTATTTCTTCCCGCGATAACCGATTTTCTCATATCCGCGTCGATCACAAGAACCTTTTTTCCAAGCTCGGCAAAACTTTTTCCGATGTGAAGCGAAACGGTGGATTTTCCTTCGTTTTCACTCACGCTCGTGATCGCAATTACCTTGATGTTTTTACCGCAGAACTGAATGTTGGTGCGTAAGGTCTTATAGGCTTCCTGTGTAAAATACTCACCCTCACCGGGAAGATTCAAAGAAATCGGTTCCATGCTCATTTTTTCTCCTCCTTGCTCACCTCAGGCTGTGCATCGTGTACGTTATTCGGTATACCGACGCCGTACTGCGTGCGGTTTCCGTACTTGTTGCGGTATCCGTATTTATTCCGATACCCGTACTTTGTCCGATAACCGTATCCGCGATAATAGCCGTACTTCTTTTTGCCGACATCATCTGCGTCGGGAATATCACCGATGATGCTCACCCCCAGATATTGCAAGCAATCCTCGTTGCTCTTGAGTGTATCGTCCAACACGAACATCACGAAAAACACTGCGTAAACGAGAATCGCAACGACACCGCCTACCAGAATATAGGTGGTAATCGGCGTTTTGTTACAGGGCTCATAGTCGATTACCCCGTGCTCGTACACGTTGACCTGATCAAAGCCCATCGCCGTATTGATATTCTCTGCGCCGATTTCGCACAAAGCGTCAACGATCTTTTTTGCCATCACGGGAGTATCTGCTTCTACCGTAATCTGCAAAATTCTCGTATCCGTCGGATTCGTCGTGGTAATATAATCCTCTAAATCCTCATATTCCTCCCCCAGCCCCAGCTCCTGCTGTACCGCGGAGACAACCGTGTAGCTCTTTAGCAAAAAATCGCAGTCATTGACCACCTTCAGTGCCAAAGAGAAGTCAGAGGAAACGTCACCTGCGGAGCTCTCCTCATTTGTCTGGCGCAGAATATACATCGTCGCCGTAGAGGAATATTTCGGATCGAAGGTCAGAGCGTTAAAGGTAAACAGCGCACCGACACAAAGGCCTGCGACCAATATCATGATCCATAATCTGTATACGAAGATATTCCACAGATCCTGAATCGTTATCACCTTTGCAATTTTTTTCTTTTCCATCGTCAGCTTCCTTTCTTTTCAAAAAAACGGTTTACCGCATGATCCCGACAGATATGATCTGCATATTCCGTGCCGTATTTTTTCGCGATGTATTGATAACATTTTTGAAACTGCGGCGGCCGATTCTTTAAATTGTGTGCATCGGTCGAAACAAAATCGACCAGCTTTTGGGACAACAGCTTTTTCGACATCCCACGGGCATGAAAACCAAAATCGCCGAAACACGAGCCGCTGTTGACCTGAATCAGTATTCCGTCCTGCTTCAGCACCGTCAAAACGGAAAGATCCAGCTTCAGGTATCGCTCTGCATGTGCAAGAATCGGAACGTATCCCGCATTGATCAGACGGGACAGCCCCTTTACGATTTCATTCGCCTCTTCGTTTTCCCTGAAGTCTACTAAAACACAGCGCTTTTTTCCAAGCCTGCGGCACGTTTTGTTTTTGACCCAAGTCAGGCATTCTGGACTGTAATGCAATTCATTTGCCAGCATTAATTGCATATCCGGATACTTTTCGCAATACGCAACCGCTCTTGCAAAAGCCTCCTCCGCACGGATCTCATTGTATCCGTAATAGCCGGGATGATAGTGCGGGGTAAAGCAAAGATACCGCACGCCCTCTGCGTACTCGGCATCGAGCATCTGCTCCATCATTTCGGGGGTTGACGCTCCATCGTCAACATTGTAAAGGGCGTGACAATGTATGTCGGCAAAGGTCATGTCTGATACTCCATTCTACGATCATTGGGGCACGTTTTGGGGAAATCGCTCGCTTTTTCGTCCGACAAAGCATGGGATGAAACCATTCTGTTTTGTCGTTACGTAATATTATATCACAATATGTGTTGATTTTCAAGATATTTTCCGTTTTTTTAGAAGAAAGTTTTTCCGTGAGAATCAATAAAAAAGGATGCCCCAAATGCCGATTTTGCATTGAGGCACCCGATATCGGTGCGGTATTCTGTTTTGCAGCGGTCAAACGAAGCGCTACGGTTACGCGCTGTCAATCTACCCGTGCACCATTTTCCGCAAGGATCGCACGCAACCGTTTTACGTCCACGTCGCGCATCTTCGCGCCGTTCTCTGCCGCCAGCGATACTGCAATGCCCGCCGCCTCGCCGAGATTGCAGCAGGTCGGCATGATGCGCACCGATGCCTGCGCCTCGTGCGTGGTCGAGATGCATCGCCCTGCTACCAAAAGATTCTCCGCGCCCTTGGGAATCAGACAGCGATACGGAATGCCGTAATATTCGCCGTCCGGGAAATAATAATGGCTCGTACCGCTTCCGTCCGGGCTGTGGATGTCGATGTCATAGTTGCACACCGCAATCGAATCCTCAAACTTGCGGAACGCCAGCAAATCCTCCTGAGACAGGACGTATTCACCATCGATCATACGGCTCTCCCGCGCACCGATCTGCATGCCCGTAGACAGCAGAACGCTCTCCTTGAACTCCTCGAAATTCTCACGCAGGAAATTGTAAAGTTCAAACACCTGCTCTCGCGCGATGATCTCGGCACGCGTCACTTCCTCGGCATTTGTGGGATTCAGCTTGACCACGCGCGTTGTATTAAAATGCAGGATGCTGTCGCAAAGCGTATGAAACACCAGAATATTCTCGCGCGGATTTTGAATCTTCCCCGCCGCCTGAAATTCCTTGTAAAGCTTGTTGATGCGCGTTTTGAAGTCGCTCTTGCGTGTAACCTTTACATTTCCGAGGCGGAAGCACAGCGTCATCGGCTGGCAAAGCCCATCCCACTCGCGTCCCACACGGTACGGAAGCCCCGCCATATTAATCAGGTTCGCGTCACCCGTTGCATCGATGAAGCAATCTGCCTCAATCACACCTGCACCCGAGACGTTGGAAATATCGAGCGACACAACACGCTCCCCCTCCATCCGTACGCCCGTGACATAGGTCTGATACAATAACTTCACGCCGCTTTCCAGCGCCATTTTGTTGAGCACGTATTTCAGCATTTCCTCATTGAAAGTTATGCCGGCAAAATATTCCGCGCCGCCCATTGCCTGCAAGCGCTCCACAATCTCGGTAAACAGCCCACGACTCAACTCAATAATAACCTTACTGTTTGCGGGATCGCGCGTCCAGTTTCCCATAAAAGGATTGACCAGATCGTACGCCGCCGCGCCGCCGAGGCAGTTGTATTTTTCGATTAACAGTACGTTCTTACCCTGTCTTGCTGCCGTGATTGCTGCCGCCGCACCCGCAAAGCCACCTCCCACGACGGCGATTTCATATCTCTTGGATGACATCACCAAATCCTCCGTAATTTTTCGTTGCTCATATCCTACCACAAACCAATCAAAAAATCTTATATTTCAGAAACAACGTATTGAACAAACGATACTTTTATGCTATAATAAAACGAAAGAGCTACCTTTTGGACAAACGGAGGTTGATTTTTATGGATTACGCAAGCCTGTACGATACAATCCGATGCCTGACCTATGGCACACGTCTGCACGTCGGCGTGCTGTTCTTCGGAAAATACGGCAACAAAAAGCTGACGCTTCCGCACGAGCAGACCATCCACGCCGCCCCCGTTTGCGAGGCGCTCAAAAACACGTCCGCGCGCGGCTACGAGCGTTGCTTCCTCTGTCGAAACACGGCAATCCGTTGCGCAATGCAACAAAAAAAGCCCTTCGGAGGGCTTTGTATCAATGGCGTTTATGAATATACGCACCCCGTGACCGACGATGCAGACGAGCTGATCTGCATGATCTATATCGGTAACATTCTCACCACGGGACGCGGCGAGAAAAAGCTTTGCCGTCATCTCGGTGCGCAAGCAAATCTGACCGAGACGATGCAAGCCGACTTTGACGAAGTGCAATGCCGCGCGCTTGCCCGTGTGCTGGAGAGCTATATCCGAATGCTTCTGTCGCTTTATCCGACCGACCGCACACCTGAAGGCATGACGCCCATGATCGAGAATATCAAGCGCTACGTCACCTCCAACCCCGGCGGCGATGTCTCAATCAGCGAGCTGGCGAGCATCTTTCACTACAACGAAAAATATCTCGGAAGACTCTTCAAGCGCGAAACCGGCAAGACCATCCATGAGTACGTCAACGAAAAGCGTATCAAGCGCGCCGAGCAGCTTTTGCTTTCCACCGACGACAGCATCATCGATATCTCCGAGCGAATCGGATTTAACAACGTCACCTACTTCAACCGTATCTTCAAAAAACACCACGGCAAATCCCCCGCCGCCTACCGCAAGGACGTGCGAATGTATCCGGAGCTACAGTGAATATCTCCTCTTGCGAAAGCTTTGGAAGGGAGAGGGGTGGGGAGCGGGAGAACTTTTGAAAAAGTTCTCCCGCTCCCCACTCATTCTCTTCTCAAAATCTCACTTCACGCCCGTATGTCCGAATCCGCCCGCGCCGCGTTCGGTTTCGTCAAGCGTGTCGGTGATGATGAAATTCGCCATCTCGACCGGCATAAACATCATCTGTGCAACCCGGTCGCCGCGTCGCACCTCAAACGGTTCGTCGCCATGGTTGATCAGTCCCACGCATATCTCTCCGCGATAGTCGCTATCGATCACACCGATGCCGTTGGAAAGGGATATGCCCTTCTTGATGCCGAGTCCGCTTCTTGCTGCAATGATGGCAACGTATCCGCTCGATTCGGGCGAAATTGCCAGCCCCGTAGGAATCAGCGCACGCGCACCGGGTGCAAGCGTTACAATCTCATCCGACTCCAGCGCGGCACGCAGATCGACCGCCGCAGAGCCGGAGGTTGCATATTCGGGCGCGCTCATTCCGCGCGTCAGCTTGAGTTTTACGTTCATGGTAATAGTTCCTTTCTGCATAGAAAGACCTTGGAGAAGGGGGCTTCTTTCAAGAAGCCCCCTTCTCCTCCAAACCTCTTCCCGCAAGAACCTTTCCCACAAGGACCAAAGCACGT
>JAFTPJ010000157.1 GCA_017463405.1 Clostridia bacterium | reverse complement strand
GCCGAAGGCAATTTTGCGGAGTGTGATAGTGTACGGGGGATCCACCGTAAGGAGTACAATATCGTTAAGAGGGAGCCGCAAACCGACGGTTTGCGGCTCCCTCTTTGGGATTTTTAATTGGTTGGCTCCGGTGCCGCATCATCACGGCTGGGTGGTACGGGATTTTTGAGTCGATTCAGTGTCAGGTTCATGTCGATAATGGCATTCGCCAGATTTGCCTCTGTAACGGTTTCCTCATACAAATTCGATTCCGCAGTGTCAAGACCTTCGATTAAGTTCTGAATAAAGCCGCCCCAGTTGTAGAGCAGGAAGAAGTCGTAGGTCAGCGAATCGCGAATGGTTTGCAGGGATTCGCGGGAATCTGCATCCGATGCAATCGTTTTACAAAGCGTTTTTTCAAAGTAGGCATCCATCGTTCCGTCGGGCGCATTCGAATACTGTGCCATCAGATGGAACAGAAAGCTTGCCTTGTCGGTGTCATTACACATGACAGGAACGGACCAGAGCCACGTTGTTCCGTAGGGCCAGCAGACCAGATCGTAGTACCGCTCCTGCGCCTCGTTGTATTTGGGCGTGGGCAGAATTCCGTAGTTTGCCTTGTCCTGTGGCTGCAGAACCTTGCGCACGTCCCAAAGAATAATATCCGTAAACAAGAGACTGTCGGTCATAAACTCGCTGTTTCTGTATCCACCGCCACCGTTCTGGAGCCACTCGTTTCCTTCCGCTTTGGTGTTGATGCTGTCGAACAGGAAATTAAACAATTCCCGATCACTTTCCGCACCGAAGGTAAGCGTCGGATATCCGCTTGCGGAATCGATTTCGGAAACTCTTGCACCGCAGGCGTACCAGTAATACATCGGTGTCGCGGAGTAGGAGAAGTAACCGAGGGTGTCTCCTTTGGAGGCATTTAAAATTCCGTCTTTATCCGTATCAACGTTGACCGCTTCTGCCATCTCCAGCATTGCGGAGATCGTCCACGTGCCGTCCGCGACCATTTCGTACAGATTATCGTACGCTTCGTTTCCGCACAGTGTTGTGAAATCGTGCTTTGCGAACAGATCGGGATTGAAGATGGTGACTGCCGCAGAATCCAAGGCGGCGATGTTCATGTCGCCGCTGACGTAATACAGCTTGCCGCCCACGGTGAACTGCTTGACGGAATTTTGATCGTATGCTTGGTGTGTAAGCTGGATGGCTTCAAGGCTTTGGATATCCTGCAATAAGCTTGCGGTTGCACACACGGCGGCATCTGCACCAAGAAGAATCGCCAATTCATACTTCTCATTGTTATAATAGAATTTTGTCATTGCCGTGTACTGGCTGCCTTCAGAGTCGTATTGGCGGATGCGGCAGTTGTAGATTTTCTCTATGGCTTGATTGCGTGCATAAACTGCATAGGAAAGGACGTCTTTTGAAGTATTTTCTACCCAGAAGTCCTCACAGTAGAAGCACTGCTGCCGGCGCGCACATAAACATACGCCATGTAAACGTACCCGTCAAGGTCAACGAAATTGTCTCCCGTAACGGGATCGATTACGGGCGGTTCGGTTGTGACATCGGAATCGGATTCGGAGTCCGAATCATTCGGTTCGGTCGTCACGTCGGTATCATCGGGCAAGGTCGTATCCTCGGGGGATGATGCGGTGGTGCTGTCTGTCGGCTCGAGCGGGGGATTCGGTCCCGCGCAGGCTGCAAACGGCAACATACAGCATAGCGTAAGAAGCAGGCATAACAGTCGTTTCATAGTTCGAACTCCTTTCAAATGATTTATTGTACTTGAGTACATTTTGATTATATCATACGGTGTGGAATTTGTCAACAATTATTTTTTCAAAAAAAGAAGTACCATGGTCAAATTGCACAAAAGGCGACTGATTTGAAAATCCGGAACGGGCGGAGCACGCCTTGACAAAATAGAGAATGTATGCTATAATATGCAGGATTGAGAAAAAAGGTGGTGTTTTTGTGGCAAAAAATGAATCCCCATATCGATATCTGCAAGGTCTCAAGGACGGAATTCCGATCGGACTTGGGTATCTTTCCGTGTCCTTTGGCTTCGGTATTTCCGCTGTGGGCGAGGGCTTGCGCGTCCTGGAGGCGCTGATCATTTCCATGACAAACCTGACCTCGGCGGGGCAGGTTGCGGGCGTGACGGTGATCGTTGCGGGCGGCACATTGCTTGAAATGGCACTGACACAGCTGGTCATCAATCTGCGATATTCACTGATGGGTATTACGCTGACGCAACGTCTGGATGACCGATGCCACACGGGGCATCGGCTATTGATGTCCTTCGGTCTGACCGATGAGATTTTTGCACTCGCGGCGTCCAAGCCGTATCCCGTCGGTCCGTCCTATTTTTACGGTCTGATGACCGCTCCGTATATCGGTTGGGCGGGTGGCACACTGATGGGGGCTTTGGCAGGAAGCATTCTGCCCGAAAATCTTCGCGCGGCGATGGGCATCATGATTTATGCGATGTTCGTGGCGATCATTCTGCCGCCGATGAAGCAGAATCGTGGCGTGCTTCTGACCGTGATGCTGGCGGCGGCTTTGAGCTGCTGCATGGCGTATATTCCCGTTCTGAATGCCGTGTCCGACGGCTTTGCGATCATCATCTGCGCTGTGCTTGCAGCGGTTGTGATGGCCGTTTTGCGTCCGATTTCCGACGGGGAGGAGGGCGCGCCGTGAGACTTGAAATTTTACTGTACGTCTTTGTAATGGCGTTGACAACGTATCTGGTGCGCATGCTGCCGATGACGCTGTTCCGTAAAAAGATCAAATCGCGCTTTGCCAGAAGCTTTTTCTATTACATCCCGTACGCGGTTCTCGCGGCGATGACGCTACCCGCGATCCTGTATTCCACCGACGGCTATCTTTCCGCGCTCGCGGGTCTTGCCGTTGCCGTGGTGTTGTCGCTTTTGAATCAATCTCTGATCGTGGTGTCGCTTGCCGCTTGCGTCGTGGCGTTTCTGGTTGGAATGATTTCGTTTTGAATTTTCAATACAGTGGTGTGGGATGACAGCGTTTGCCGATCCCTACAAATGAAAGTGCGGACAACGGCGGTTGTCTGATTCTATCCAATCCTCGGAAAGCCGATGAGATCCGAAAAAATTGAAAAGCTTGTTCTAAAAATGCAAGACCTCCCGTATATTGTAACAACGCGATATACGGGAGGTTTTATCATGCCGGAGCATTCAATTTATAAGGACATAGCAGAGCGGACGGGAGGGGATATCTACGTTGGAGTCGTAGGTCCTGTTCGTAGCGGAAAGTCCACCTTTATCAAGCGGTTCATGGAGGCGGTCGTGCTTCCGAATATCGGAGAAGGGTATTCCAGAGACCGCGCACGTGACGAGCTGCCGCAATCGGCGGCGGGCAAGACCGTGATGACGACGGAGCCGAAGTTTATCCCCGAAGAGGCGGTTCCCGTGGTGTTGGACAACAACGCGCAGATGCGGGTGCGCATGATCGATTGTGTGGGGTATCTGATCCCCGAAGCCATGGGGGCGATCGAGAACGGACAGCCCCGCATGGTACGTACACCGTGGCGTGAGGAGCCGATGCCATTTGTCGAGGCGGCGGAGATGGGAACACACAAAGTGATCACCGAGCACTCCACCATCGGAATGCTGGTGACAACCGACGGCTCGATCGGAGAAATTCCGCGCGACGCCTACGTGGAAGCCGAGGAGCGCATTGTGAAGGAAATGCGCGAGTTGGGGAAGCCGTTTGCGGTCATTCTCAATTCTGCACGCCCCGACAGTGAAAGCGCACGTGCCCTGGCGTATGAATTAGAGGAAAAATACGGAGTACCTGTGGCTCTTGTGAGCTGTCTGGACCTGGACGCGGAGGATATCCGACACATTTTAGGGCTTGTGCTGGAGGAATTTCCGGTGACCGAGATCAAGGTGAAGATGCCCGAGTGGATGAACGCATTGGATGAGAGCCACCGTATCCGCACATCGGTGCGCACCTCGCTTTGCCGCTGTGCCGA
Source organism: Clostridia bacterium (assembly GCA_017463405.1). Taxonomy (GTDB): domain Bacteria; phylum Bacillota; class Clostridia; order Oscillospirales; family CAG-272; genus UMGS1865. Next base: position 2,090 of record JAFTPJ010000157.1, on the reverse strand, counting down.
TCAGGTGCATAAGGCAGGCGACGTGAAGGCGGCGTTTGAGGAGATGCGGGAAAACGAGTACGTGGACGGCGCAACGTTGGACGTGTTGGATTTGGGAACGGGTAAAGCGACCGTCAGCCTTACGATGCGAGAGGGGCTTTACTATGACGTGATCAGCGAGTTGACCGGCTTTTCGGTTTGCGGTGAGCGCGAGCTGATTGCACTGCTTCGTGAGCTTGCCTCGGTTAAGGAAAAATACGACAAGGTGGCAGAGGCGCTGGAGGCAGTCAACGAAAACGGCTACGGCATTGTGATGCCGGACGTGGAGGATTTGCATCTGGAGGAGCCGCAGATCGTCAAGCAGGCGGGTGGCTACGGTGTGAAGCTGCGTGCGGGGGCGCAATCGGTGCACATGATTCGCGCGAACATCGAGGCGGAGATCAATCCGATGGTGGGAACCGAGCAGCAATCTGAGGATCTTGTGCGCTATATGCTCAAGGAATTCGAGGAGGATCCCAAGAGCATCTGGAAATCCAACATGTTCGGAAAATCACTTTACGAGCTGATCAATGAGGGCTTGCACACGAAGCTCGATCACATGCCGGAGGAATCGCGCAAGAAGCTTTCCGAGACGCTGGAGCGCATCATCAACGAGGGAAGCAACGGGCTGATCTGTATTTTACTATAGTATAATGAAAGGACGGAGAACGTAAAACATTCTCCGTCTTCTTCGTTTTTATAAGCACGCAAACGTGTTTTCGCCTGCGGTGAGCGGATATTCCGCGTTCGCATATCTGAAGATTGCATTGACGTGCGGTGGGATACAAATTTTGAAGCTGACACCGCCGTTTTCTTTTTTGTATTCCACGCTGACGACTCCGTTCGGCGTTTGCATACTGCCGCGCATGCTACCGAATTTCGAGACTGCCATCGGCTCGATACGGAGCGTGGTGTAGCCTGCGGTATCGGGGGCTTGGCGGATTCCCAACAAATATTCAAAGAAATACGCCACGGGAGCGCCGAACATAGGGTGATTGTGCGAGCGGCTGCGATTGCTGTCCCAGTATTCGTGGAAGGTGGTCGCGCCGTTCTGCTTCCAACGTGCAAAACCCTGATTGCCGTTGTGCGTAAGCAGATCCACTGCCAGCTCGGCATCTCCGTGCTCGAACAGCGTGCGGGTCAGGATGTCGGTGGCGAAAATTCCCGTGTCGTAGTGCCCGAGCTTTTGGTAATAGCGCCGCAGATTGGCGTAGGTTTGCTCGTTGCCAAGTCCCAGATCAACGGCATAGGCGTTTGCGCCCTGCACGTTCATCACGAAATTATCGTCGAATGTATTGAAATATGCTGCACGGATCGCTCTTGCGCGTGTGTCCGCCTTTTGCTCGTATTCGCTGACGTCACCGTCCTTGCCGATGATACGGGCGATCTTGCACATCGTCCGAAGCGATTTGACCATGAAGTAGGTATTCACCATAGGGGCGGGGAGGATCACCTGCTGGTTGTGCGAGGTGATGTCCTTTTCGGGATACAGGACGTTCGGTCCGCACCAATCTCCCAGGCACCAGTCATCCTTCTCGTCGCTGGTAACAAGACCGAATTCGGAATGCGCCTCGAGATAATCGATATAACGCCGCATATTTTCATAGTATTTTGTAAGAATCTGCGGGTCGCCGTAATGCCGATACAGCTGATAGGGAACCTCTACGATCGCGCATCCCCAGCCGCCGGGACCTCCTCCGCTGTGGATGTAGGGAGCGGTGTACTGTACGTGTCCGCTCAAGGTGTCCTGACAATCGGCGATGTCCTGCAGCCACTTCTCATAGAACGCCCCGGCGTCCAGCGTTGACAGCGCAGCGTGGCAGGTCAACTGTCCGTCTCCTGTGTAGCCGCGTCGCTCGATGTGCGGACAATCCGAGGGGTGACCGGTGTGCATATTGCAAAGCATGGTGTGCAAAAAGGTACGGTAAGTCCAGTTCAGCACCTCATTGTCGCTATCAAAGGTGGAACTGGGAGAGATCTTCGCATGCACTTCCTTCACGCAAAGGGGTGTGGCCGCCCCCACCACCTCAAAGTACCGGAATCCAAACCAGGAAAACTCCGGCTGAAGAGTC
>JAFTPJ010000156.1 GCA_017463405.1 Clostridia bacterium | reverse complement strand
GATTCAGGCGATCCATACGGGATCTCTTTCGCTGGATTTTGCGCTCGGTATCGGCGGCGTTCCGCGCGGACGTATTATCGAGATCTTCGGCCCCGAATCCTCGGGTAAAACCACCGTGGCACTGCATATTCTGGCAGAGGTGCAAAAAACAAACGGCACCGCCGCGTTCATCGACGCGGAGCACGCGCTGGATCCCGTGTACGCAAAGGCGCTCGGCGTGAATATCAACGAGTTGCTTGTTTCCCAGCCCGATTGCGGCGAGGACGCACTGGAAATCTGTGAAGCGCTGGCGCGCTCGGGTGCGGTGGACGCCATTGTCATCGACTCTGTTGCGGCACTTGTTCCCAAGCAGGAGATTGAGGGCGACATGGGACAGTCGATGGTTGGCGTGCAGGCGCGCATGATGTCGCAGGCGATGCGTAAACTCTCGGGTGTCATTTCCAAGAGTAATTGTGTGGTGATCTTTATCAACCAGATCCGCGAAAAGGTCGGTGTGATTTACGGAAATCCCGAAACAACCACGGGCGGACGTGCACTCAAGTTCTTCGCATCGGTGCGCATTGATGTGCGCAAGACCGAGCAGCTCAAGGACGGGAACGACGTCTATGGTAACCATGTCAAGTGTAAGATCGTCAAAAACAAGGTTGCGCCTCCGTTCCGTGTGGCAGAGTTCGATATTCTGTACGGAAAGGGGATATCTCTTTCGGGCGAGATCATGGACTTTGCTATTTCGCTGGATATTATCAAGAAGAGCGGCTCGTGGTTCTCATATAACGGCGAGAGAATCGGGCAAGGTAAGGAGAATGTACGCAAGCTCCTGGAGAGTAATTCCGAGCTGATGGCAGAGATCGAGGAAAAGGTCAGGGCTATGAGCGATCAGGCAAGGATTAGCATGGACGAGGAATTTGAAGTGGATGATGAGGACGAGGACGAATTCGACCTGCGCCTTTCGGATGGCGGTGAGGACGACGAATAATCCGTATATGGCAATGGCGGCATCCGTGCCGCTGAAAATTACCGTGCGTGCACTTCGGGCTCAACACGATGGCGCAGAGGTGCAGGTTCAGGTGCTTTTGGAGAATGGGGAACACCAAGAGCAGAAAAGCCTGCTTTTAACCATGGAGCAATACTGCGAATTGAAGCCCTCGAAGGGACCGATCTCGGAGGATCTTTACGAGCGCTTGGAGACGGCGTCGGAGCTGTGTCAGGCTTTGCGAAGCGGAGAAAATTTGCTTTCTTACGGTGCCAATTCCGTGCAGATGTTGACGCGTAAGCTGATGCAACGCGGATATTCGCGTGAGATTGCTACGGTGGCGGCAGAGCATCTTTCGGAGATCGGCTTGATCAATGAGGCAAGGGATTTGCGTCGGGAGGTTGAGCGGTGTCTGCGCAAGCTTTGGGGACAGAAGCGCATCTGCGCGCATCTGTGGGGGCGTGGCTTTTCGGCAGAGGCGATCGCGGAGCTTCCCGCGTGCCTTGAGGAGGTCGATTTTTCCGAAAATTGTGCGGCGTTGATTCAAAAGCACTATGGCGGTGTTCCACGGGAGGCAGAGGAGCAACGGCGTATGCTTGCCTTCCTTTCACGCTACGGATATTCCCTGGGCGAAATTCGTGCGGCGATGAAAAAAGCAGAATAACAATCGGGTGTTTCAATTCCTTTCATGGATTGAAACACCCGATTTTAGTGCATTATAATCCGTCTCGCAGGCGGTAGCCCTTACCGTATTCGTTGACGATCAGGGGGCGAGGGTCAATCGCGGAGGCGACACGGTTGATGTTTGATATCTGTACGGACAGATTGGCAATGCCCTGCCTGCCGCCTGGGAAGCAAAGATCCATCAGTTCATCGGCACTTGTTATTCGCGGCATTCGGTAAAACAGGCAACGTAGAATCTCATATGCGCGGGGAGCCAGCGGAAGACGGTATCCCATATAATAGACGGAATCCGGTGTGCTGCCTACGGAAAGACTGTAAACGCGGAGCGGTTCCTCGATCCATCCGCAGCAAACGTGGCAAAATTCAAGAGCACCGTCGCAGATCGCATCAAGATTTCCGTCGCGCAGAAGCATATCGGCGGGAAGCTCAACAACCTCGTTTTTCGGAACGATCGCGGCAATCGGCAGAGCGCTGTACTGTTCACGCAACGTCGCGCACAGTATATAAGGGTCCTCCGACGCGCCTACGCAGTCGAGAATGATACCGCCCGTATCGCGTTTTTCAAAATGAAACATCGCTGTTTCAAATGGCGCACGATACAGAAAAATACCGTTTGCGGGCAACCGTTCGGTCAATACGCGCGTGATCAGGGGACGGTCGGTAATCAATAACAGCATGGTCAATCCTTTTTTGTCGTGTGATATTCGGAAAACAGGTCGTTCGGTGTGTACACCAAAATGTCGCGCATCATTTATTTCTCTTTCACAAAGGTTGCGGAATTGATGGTGACCGTGTTCATGGGTTGGTCATTGGAATTTGTTTCCTGTGTGGCGATCGCGTCTACGGTGTCCATTCCGTAAACGACGAAGCCGAAGCCGGCATATTTACCGTCCAAATGCGAGCTTGTTTTATGCACGATAAAAAATTCGGACGTTGCAGAATTCATGTCATCGGTGCGCGCCATAGAAAGGACACCGCGTACGTGCTCCAGATTGTTTTCCACGCCATTTGCGGAAAATTCGCCCTTGATCGGTGCATCGGATTCCTTGCTCTTCAAACTTGCATCATAGCCACCGCCCTGAATCATGAAATTCTCGATGATGCGGTGGAAGACCAAGCCGTCATAAAATCCGTTCTTAACGTAATTCTGGAAATTGCTGACCGAGATCGGAGCAACATTAGAGAACAGACGAAGAACGATATCTTCGCTTTTTTCGCTTCCGTCCTCGGCAGTATAAGAAACGTTGAGCTTGACATAATCGGTAACGCTTTCCGTTTCGACGAAATCGGTGATATTACGTTCGGAAAAGTCGAGCTCCGCCATTGTTGGTGCTTTTATCAGATTCATCACCAAAACGGTGATGCTGATCGCCAACGCGATCACGGCAATGATAGCTACTACAATAATGGTTGCCAGCTTTTTTTCTTTGTTCTTTTTTGCCAATGCCTGCATGCGCTCCTGCTCACGGAGCTGACGAAGTTGCTCGGCATTGCGCTGTTTTGCGCTTTTTCCCATAATAAAAATCCTTTCTTTTCAATATTGCTATTATTGTACCAAAAATCAAAAGCATTGTCAAGTGGTTTCTCGGATTTGAGAAATAATTTACACCGCTGTCGGATAAAATAGTAAAAAACGCAAAGAGGTGAGCGTATGGAGCAGATTCGGTGGGAGAGAATGGCGGCATTTTTTTTGTGCCTTTTGTTTGGGGGTGGGCTGATTTATTGTGCATTTCGCTTTGCGTTGCCGCTGTTGCTTCCTTTTTTGCTTGCATGGGGGATATCGCTCGGTGTCCGTCCGCTGTCGCAACGGATTTCCCGTTTTTTGCATCTGCCGCAAAAGCTTTGCGCGGTTGTTTTGCTCGCGGCGGTCATCCTGCTTGGCGCCTGGGGCATTTGGGTAGGAAGCGTGCGTCTGCTCTCCGAGCTTGCGGGGGTCGTTGAGCGCTTGCTTGCGGATGGTACCGTTCCGCGCGTGATCGGGGCGGTGAGCAATTGGCTGGAGCAGCTGGGTGAGGTGTTCGGGCTTACGGGGGAGGATGGATCGCAGGTTGGCAGATTTTCTTCCATGATGTCGGAGATGCTGGGCGGGCTTTTGTCCTCCGTCAGTGCAAGGCTTCCTGATGTGCTGGGGGGACTGTTATCTTCGGTGCCCACGGTGTTTTTTATCGTGATCGTCACGGTGATATCAGGATTCTATTTTTGCGTGGACGGCGAGCGTATCCGCGGAGCACTGGTCTCACTTCTGCCGCCGTCTTGGAAGAAGCGGATCTCGCCGATGCGTGCGCGGATGCGGGAGATTTCCTGGCGTTATGTGAAGGCATATTTGTTGCTGTTGGCGCTGACCTTTCTACTCCTGTTCGTCGGTTTTCTGATCCTTGGAATCGACTATGCGTTTCTGTTGGCGCTTCTGATCGCTGTGGCGGATCTTTTGCCCGTGATCGGTGTCGGAACGGTGATGGTGCCGTGGTCTGTGATTTTGCTTCTGCAAAGGCAATTTTATCTCGGATTCGGACTCCTGATCCTGTATCTTGCGATCGAGCTTGTACGTCAGATTGCCGAGCCGCGCCTGGTTGGGAAAAGTCTTGGAATCCATCCGCTTCTGACGCTGTTTGCAAGCTACGTCGGATTTTATTTGTTTGGAATTTTGGGAATGCTCCTGGCGCCGATTGTGGCGATGATCGGAAAAGTTTTGCTTGGGCGGATTATTTTTGAAAAAGATATTGACAAAGCGTCGTGAATGATGTATAATAAAACCATACAAAAATCCTTGGAGGCTTTTATGAAACGAGTATTGGCTTTGCTGTTGTTGATATCCATGCTCTCCCTCTGCTCCTGCGACCTGTTCGGTGCTTCCAACACGCCCGACAGTGAGGAGAGCGATTCCGTGACATCCACCGAATCCGACGGTAGCACGGAAGCTCCCTCGGACGAAATCTCTTTGGAGGAAACGGCGACAGAAGAACCGCCTTCGGAGAAAACGATGCTTGAGGAGGAAACGACATTGCCGACTGATGATGAAGCGGAGGATGACGAGTATCTGGAAATCTCCGCGCGTTCGGTTGAGGCTTTTGAGAGGCGTTTTTTCGATTTTGAGGAGTGTCAGAGACTGCTGTATCTGGATCTACCGTCCGATTGGGAACTCTCGGCTGCAGAGGAGGGTTATCGAATTGCACGCGAGGGAAGGGTGATCGGAACGCTGGTTTTGGGCGGCAAGCAGGGATCATCAGATTGGAAGCTGCTGGATACCGATATTTCACAGGGCGGTGAGGCTTTGTGTGAGCACTATCTGGAAAAGGATGGAATCGGCGAGACGCTCCGCTTCCGCCATCGGTATTATCTCCGATTTGTCGAGGGAAAGCGGCGGATTTTGACGCTGACGGTAGATTATTCCGAGCTGGACGGAGATGCCGCACAGCATCTGCTTGCTACGGTGGGCGTCATTTCCAAAAGCCTTCTTGACCCGGGATTCGGGACGTTGACCGAGGCGCAGTGGGGATCGATCGCGATCCTCGGCAACAGCTTTATCAGCACCTCGAAGATCGGTGGGATCCTGAATGATATGCACACACAGAACGGAAAGGCGTGCTACATCAACTCGATGTCCCGCGGATATGCGCACATTGACACTTACGTGAACGATGAGGCGCTGATGGAGGAGATTGTGGCGGGAACGTACGATGCCGTGTTTATTTGCGGTGTTAATTCCAATTCTTACCTGGGCAAATTAAAGGATATCTGCGATTCTTCGGGGACAACGCTTGTGATCTTTCCCGCGCACAATGAATCGCAGAGCAATATCGACAGCGCACGTGAGGCGTATCCCGACGTGCAGATTGTGGATTGGAAGGGCGAGATCGAGGCGCTGATCAACGACGGGCGCAACAGGTGGGATTTTTGTATGGATGATCAGCATCTGCACAGCACGCCACTGGCGGGCTACGTCGGTGCGCACATGATCTTTCGCGCAATCTGGGGCGAGGTACCGACGGGCGAGAGCACGTACGGCGTGACGCAGAGGGAGATTGAAAGCATCCTCGGCGAATACGCATCCACGGGACGTGTGATTGACGTAGATGAGGATGACATTTACGAGATGAAATAAAAGTCGGGAGTCCGCATGCATTGTACATACGGACTCCCTGATTTTATTTTTTTGCTTTATGTTTTTGAGCGTTTTTTGAGGATTGCTTTGTGCGCGGATGGAGTGCGCGCTCCTTTTTGCTGTCGTGTGCATCCTTTTTCGCGCCGTTCTTTTCGATGCGCTTGCCGTAATGGGCAGATGCGTGTCCGCTTTTTGGCGGTCCCCCTGCTTTTTTCGGTTCCCCTTTTTTGGGGGCAGCAGGTCGGACGAGGCAATCGGGACCGTAGCCGATCAG
>JAFTPJ010000155.1 GCA_017463405.1 Clostridia bacterium | reverse complement strand
CGGAATGCTCGTGTTTTGCGAGCAAGCAAATGTTTCCTCTTTTCTGATATAATATAGACAGAAGGAAAGCGATGTAAAGACTATAATAACCACAGTTCGCAGATTGAAGCCGACTTTAATAGCACTTGTTTGTGTTATTAATGGAGAATTGAAGTTTATGAAGGAAAAGCTTTTGATAGATGGCGAAGCAACGCAAGATATGATCATGTGTCATTATCCTGCGGCAATCGAATTCGATGGAATGCTATACGTAATTGCAACAGCAAGTTACAAGAGAGAGGATCTCAAGAGCAGGGGAGCAGTTTTGTTTACGATTGATTTGAAAAACCTATGATTCTATGATATAATGAATATGATGGAGGTGATATTATGAAAGAAAATTTGTTAATCGGCAAATCGATTACTTTTGCACTTTTCACTAATTTAGCGTGTACGAAATTTTAGGCATGAGGCAATAGTGAAGAAGTGTTTTTGCAAGCAAAATTCTGTTTCCGGGTTTGGTTTCTGTGATATGGCTTGATTTTACGGAGCGGATGTGTTATAATATAAAAAATACATAGCATATCGAATGGAGGCAATACGGATGAAAGCAGAGTTGATCGATCAAATTTTTGCGGATACGGCGTACGTACGCACGGGCGGCAGTGCCGAGGAGAGACGCACGGCGGAGTATTTGCAGGGTGTATGCCGCGAATTTGGCATAGAAGCCTATACGGAGGCGTTTGAGGTGGAAATGGCGTCGAATGCAGAGGCAACCCTGACAGTGGACGGCAGAGAGATTCCCTGCAAGGGATATCTTTGTGCAGGCTCGGGCGAGGTCGAAGCGCCGCTATATTATCTGACTGACAGCGACCGCTATTCGCTCTCTCGTTGCCGCGGAAAAATCGTACTGTTTGATGGGTATCTCGGATACTGGAGATACCGCGATCTGTTGGAGAACGGTGCGGTCGGATTTATCAGCTACAGCGGAAACGTCAATTACGCCCACCGCGATATCGACCACCGTGAGCTACGCTCCTACGTCTCTAAGGGGGAGAAAATTCCGGGTGTCAACATCAACGCCAAGGATGCAGTTGCGATCGTCAAAGGAGACGGCAAAACCGCGCGGATCACCTTAAAGCAGGACGAACACAAGGGAATTTCGCAGAACGTGATCGTCGATCTTGCAGGCGAGATCGAGCAGAAAATCGTGTTTACCGCGCATTACGATTCCACATCGCTCTCACAGGGGGCGTATGATAATATGTCGGGATGCATCGGACTTTTGGGAATGGCGGAGTATTTTTCTGCGCATCCGCATCGTTATGGCCTGCGCTTTATCTTCTGCGGAAGCGAGGAGCGGGGATTGCTCGGCTCCAAGGCGTACTGTATCGCGCACGAGGAGGAGCTCAAGGATGTGGCGCTGGTGATCAATCTGGATATGATCGGTTGCATCATGGGTAAGTTCGTTGCGTGCGCAACCTGCGAGATGAAGCTGGCGCACTATATTTCTTACATGGGTGACGAGTTCGGGTTTCAGGTCAGCACCTATCAGGACGTTTACTCCAGCGATTCTACTCCGTTTGCCGACAAGGGAGTGCCCGCAGTGACCTTTGCGCGCAAGGCGGGAGGAGATCTGGCACCCATCCATAGCAGCTACGATACGGTAGCGGTGATGAAGACCGCGCAGATGCAAAAGGATATCGATTTCATTACGGCGTTCGCCTCCCGCATGGCAAATGCGGCGATGTGTCCCGTATCGCGCGAAATTCCCGATAACGTCAAGGAAAAGCTGGATGAATATCTGTTCAGAAAGCGCAGAAAGGGTTAAAACGGAATATCAAAAAGGAGTGAGTACCGAATGCGTTTTGCATTTGGCTCACTCCTTGACTGTTTTTTATTTCAGATCAGCCTTTGGGAAATAGGTAATGCGCAGATTCGTACAGCCGTATGGCTCGAGGACGAGCGGGAGACGGTCGGTGACGTATTGGTACGGCTCGATCATTTCGTAGGTTTTGGGCGGATACGGCGGATACAGATAGGGGGCTTTGTAGCAATGGGTGTGGAGTCGGATGGGCGGATTTTCCCAGACATAGCCGTCTGCCGGAAGCTCCTCGACCGTAAAATCCTTTGCCGAGAGATGCTCGTCCAGTGCGACGTTCCAGGTGATCTGCTCGCGGCGCAATCCCAATTGCTCGTGCGGATCCGATACGTCGGCTTCCTTGAAGTCGGGCTCGACGTTGTACCAGCTCCAGCCGTCGGGCAGGGGCGTCATAGGATTTCCCTTGATCGGGATCCATTTTTCGGGAATGTGGTAGGCGAACAGCAGTGCACCGTAGCGGATTGCTAAAGGATGCTTGCTTGATTTGTCGGAGTCATCCACAACGACCGTTTCCACCGTGGCGACAAAGCGGATCGTTACGGTATCGCCGATGTGCCATGCGCGCGTGACGGTCGCGAAGCCGTCGGAGATCGGCGCATCAACTGTTTCGCCGTTGACTTCAACGGTATAGTCTTGGCTCCATGCGGGAATTTTGAGGTTGATCGAAAACGCTTTTTCACATTCGATTTTGACCGTAACGCAGTTGCGGAACGGATAGAGGGTGTCAAGCGTCAGCGCGGTGTTTTCGTGCCGGAGTGAGGCGGGACCGTATGCCATGACATAGACATTGTTTTCTGCATCGCGCAGGAGCATTCCGCGAACGAACTCCGGAACAACTGCCACGGCGTTGACGGGACAGCAGGAGGTGGGGTAGCAGGGGGCGTATGCCTGGTAAGCGAACCAGGAGTGCGAGGAGATATCCGTCGCGTAGATCTGATTGGGGGAGTTCATGTAGGCGATTGCCGTTTCGTCCTTTTTCCGTGCACCCTGTGCACCGTTGTAGAACATCTGCTCCATCAGATCGCCGTACATGGTGTTTCCCGTAATGAAGCTCATGTAGGAGTACATTGCGTTATAAAAGGCGTAGGAACAGTATTCGGTTTCCTCGATCGCGCCGATGGGGGAGGCATATTCCATCGTGCAGGCCGGGCTACCCGAGAGTTGTACGGTTTTTTCATAGATTTCGCCAATCCTTTTTTCGGTGGCTTGCAGGTATTCCTTATTGCCCGTGACCGAATAGACCAGTGCGGGGAGGCGGACGGTAGTACCGAGCCCTGCGGAGTTGTTGGAATTGTAGCGGAAGCGCTCGGTTAGCATCGCCTTATGCGAAATCTTGAAGATATCATGTGTGCAGAGAAATTGCATATATTCCTCCGCGAACGCACGCAGACGCTCGTCATCCGTATGGTAGTAGGTAAAGACCATCGGTTCGATGAGAAAAGGACCTCCGTAGCAAGTTTTTTGATCTCCTGCCCAGGTGTCACAGAACCACAGCATGCAACGATGCACCGCATCGAGAACATCACGTCTGCCGGTTGCCTCATAAAAGGCAATCAAGCCGCGCATGGCGCAGGATGTTCCCCATGCGTTGTAATCCTCGTGGATTTTGGCGTCTTCCTCGTAATAGGTGCCGAGATAACCGTCGGGGCGCTGTTTTTTCATCATGGTATCGACCCAGTCGGTTGCGACGGCGATCATTTCGGGATCGTTCAGCGTGTATGCGAATTGGATATAGCCTGTCCAATAGTTACCCGAGATCTCACCGCCCCAGCCGGATTGATCGCCGTCGCCCCACGCCTTGACGTAGGTTTTGTTGATATACGGATCGGCGATCATGCCGGGCTCCAGCTCATGCAGATGCCCGCAGATGCCGTTCTTGCCGCGCACCATTTGATCGTGCAGAAAGCCCGTGGCGTGAATGGCGCCAAGAGGGTAACGGATCAGCTTTTGATACGTTTTCATATACAATTCTCCTTTTGCGTTTGTGTTATGGGATCATTATAAATGTTTTTTCAAAAAATGTAAATATATTTTTCTTATAAACATGGACAAAACTGATATTTTTTGTTATAATAATATAAAACGGAGGTGGGCGGATGATTTTTTATGAAATTGAGATGTTATCCGTTCCGAGGATCGAGTTTGCTTGTAGTGTCGAATACGATAAATATCGGAATTGTTTTTACAACCGCGAGGATTTTCTGGAAATTTCGGTATGTGAAGAGGGACGTGTTCTATTTGAGCATGCGGATGGAAGGCAGGAGCTTGCGGTTCCACGGATGCTGATTCCTATTGTTTCCGATATTTGCTGTGAAACGCGGGCATACAGGGAAGAACGCCAGCGACACACAACCGTAGGTGTCGTGATGAAATATCGGGCGGTACGGTATTTTTCGGAGACGGAGTGTGATATTTCTGCGCTTGGCGAGCGACTGCGGAATGGGCAAACAATACTGATTCCGTATCATATGGATATGGGTGAGGAGTTTGATGATATTCTTTATCGCATCCGAAAAATCGTCGGTTGCTATTTCTCGAATACGCCGGGCGGACAGATTGAAGCTGTGGCGCAGTGGTATGCTTTGACCGGAAAGTTGACCGCGTTTGTTTACGAACAATTGAACGAGACGAAGAAGGAGATACCGCCGTCGGAGAGGAGATATGTATCGCGCGCGGTACAATATATTTCCGAGCATTATATGGAGCGGCTGACGGTTGGGGAGATTGCCTCTCATCTCGGTATTTCCGAGGGGTATTTGCACCGTGTTTTCCGAAATGTAAATGGGATGGGGGTTTTGGAGTTTATCAATCGCCGACGCATTTCGATTGCTTTGGAATTGATACGGGCGAAGCAACTGACGCTTGCCGAGGCAGCTTATAATGTAGGGATTAACGACCCCGCCTATATGAGCAGGCTTTTCAAAAAAACAACGGGGATGAGCTACCGCTCCTATTGGAGCGACCGAAGCACGAAAATCGAATAAGCGACTTTCGTTTTTGATATTGTAATTGCGCATTGAGTCTGATATAATGATCCTATGTTGTGAAAAGGAGATTGAATATGAACAGAAAGGACATTCGTGTCCGCGATCCGTATATCCTTGTGGAGGGCGGCGTGTATTATCTTTACAGTACAACAGGTTCTGCGGATGGAAAAACTGTTGTGGTTTACCAAAGTTTTGATCTGGAGGAATGGGATGCACCGACGGTGGTGTATACGCTTTCGACCGATACATGGAAGCAGACGGAGTTGTGGGCACCCGAGGTACACGCGTATCGCGGAAGATACTATCTTTTCCTTTCTATCAAGGGAAAAAATGGCTTGCGCGGTACCGAGATTTCGGTCAGTGACACGCCGATGGGACCGTTTTTGCCGATTGCCGACAGAGCCGCGACACCGCTTGACAAAAGCTGTATCGACGGGACGCTGTTTGTTGACGGCGGCACACCTTATATCGTGTATTCGCGCGATTGGCCCGACCATTTCGTTCCGGAAAAGGACGCATATGTCGGACAGATCTGTGCCGTTGCGTTGAGTGAGGACCTGACAACGCCCGTGGGAGAGCCATTTTGTCTGTTTGAATCCACCGACTGTCCGTACTCGGCAAAGACGCCGTCTTTTACACATTGGGAGGGGAAGAACGTGCTTCGTTACGGATCGGATGCACCGTTTATCAACCGATTGTCCGACGGACGGTTGTTTCTGACGTGGTCGCCGTTCCCGGGGAACAATTACGTTGTGTTGGGTGCGGTTGCCGATGATATCCGCGGACCGTGGATGCATTTGGACCCGCCGCTGTTTGACGCTAACGGCGGACACGCGATGTTTTTTACCGATTTTGACGGAACGAAAAAAATGTGCATCCACCATCCCGAGCGGCATATGGAGGAGCGAGCAAAAATTATGACCGTTGCGGAGCGTGATGGTTGCCTCATAGTTCGGGAATAAAGCAAAGGAGAGACTGCAAGTATGTTTGAAAGAAGAAAGATTGAGCATCCGTGGGAGGGAAGAATCGAACCCTTTAAAATCGTTGGAAACGTCTATTTTGTCGGTACATTTCAGGCATCCGTGCACCTGATCGATACCGGTAACGGGCTGATTCTGATCGATACGGGATATGCGAACGCGCTGTATCTGGTGATCGATTCAATCCACCGTTTGGGATTTGATCCGAAGAACATCAAATACATCGTTCACACCCATTGGCACGGGGATCATACCGAGGGTACGGCGGCGCTGGTTGCGTTATCGGGCGCGAAGACGCTGATCGGTTGGCAGGATGCGGAGAAGGCAAGCCGCTATTTTACGCCCGATATGCTGATCAAGGAGGGCGACGTACTGAAGCTTGGGAATACGGTGATCTCGTTTATTGAAACGCCCGGACACACCAAGGGGACGGTGTCGCTCTTCTTTGAGACCCGCGAAAAGGGAAAGACGTATCGCGTCGGAATGTTTGGTGGCGCGGGTGCAAATACCTTACAGCAGGGACGGTTTGATTATGAAGGATGTCGCGAGGGATACCGTACGTCGGTGCACCGATTGATGCGCGAACGTGTGGACGTTTTTATCGGGAATCATACTTGGAACAATAATACCGAGGAATATGGGAAGCTGCTTTTGGAAACGGGAGAAAATCGCTTTCTCGACGATGCGCTGTGGGGCAAATTTCTTTCCTTTTGTGAGGCGCGCTTGGATCGTGTGATTGCGTTGGATGTGTAAGATGTTTTTTGATACTTATGCTTCCGATCAGGTAAAAATAATATGGCAAAAAATACACCGTGTAAGTTGACACGGTGGATTTTTTGCTTTATAATGGTAATTAAGAACCCGAATCGGGTTACATGGAGGTGTGCACTATGAAATACGAAAACAAGAAGCTTGAAAAAATATCCTTTCCCTTGGGCGGCATTGGCACGGGAAGTGTTGGTCTGGCGGGCAACGGATCTTTTCAGGATTGGGAGATTTTTAACCGTCCGAATAAGCGTTCATATAACAATTTGACGCATTTTGCGCTTCGTGTGGCACAGGAGAGGAAATACGTATCAAAGGTTTTGCAGGGCGATTGCATTGCGAATCTTGATGGGTACTCTTGGGGAGAAACGATGGCGGGCTTTCCGCATTTTCGCAACGTATGCTTTGAGGGGCGCTTTCCCATGGCACAGCTGTGCTTGTCGGAGGAGGGCTTTCCGATTGTTGCACGGTTGCATGCGTTTAACCCGTTTATTCCGCACAACGAGGATGATTCCTCTCTGCCGGCGGCGCTTTTTGAGTGGGAGTTGGAGAACGTCAGTAACCGTGACGCCGACTGTGCGCTGGCATTTAGCCTGCAAAACCCAAGCGACAGCGGTATAAACACCGCATTTGGACAGAATGGCTGTAGAGGAATTTATCTGCGCGATACCGCGAGCGGTGAAGATGACACAGCGTACTTCGATTTGTGTATGCTGTGTGACGGCGCGGAAACGGTTGCCGAGGAATACTGGTACCGTGGCGGTTGGCAGGATGCGCAAAGCGTGTATTGGCGCAACTTTACGGAGATGGAACGGATGCCGAAGCGCACGTATTCAACACCCGGCAAAAAGGATCACGCCACGCTGGTCGCCTATGTCAGAATTCCCGCCGGTGAGCGGCGGCGGGTGCGTTTTGTTATGGCTTGGAATGCACCGAACGCCTATAATTATTGGGGAAAGGATTTGCAGGAAGAAGAACGGGGACCGTGGAAAAATTACTACGCAACGCTGTTTGCCGATTCCCGCGAGACGGCAGAATACGCGATGAAGCACTTCACGCCGTTTTATGAAAAAACAAAAGCGTTTGCGGATGCACTGCAGGAGAGCAGTCTGCCGCAGAGTGTGATCGACGCGATCTCGTCCAACCTGTCGGTGCTGAAAAGTCCGACGGTGCTTCGTCTGACTGATGGCTCTCTTTGGGGTTGGGAGGGAGTTTTCGATCATACCGGTGCATGCGAGGGAAGCTGCCAGCACGTCTGGAACTATGCCTATGCGCTCCCATTTTTGTTCCCGCGTCTGGAAAGAAGCTTGCGCGACGTGACGCTGAACTACGCGCTTGGAGAGGATGGAAAGTCCTCGTTCCGTATTATGCTTCCCATCGGTCGCAAGCCGTGGGACTTCCGCGCCTGCGTGGATGGGCAGATGGGCGAGGTGATCAAATGCTACCGCGAGTGGAAAATATCGGGGGATACCGAATGGCTACGCGCGAATGCCGGGAAAATCTTTTCCATGTTGGAGTATGCTTGGTCGCCCGAAAATCCCGATCGTTGGGATGCGGACATGGACGGCGTGATGGAGGGCAGACAGCACCACACGCTGGATATGGAGCTGTTCGGCCCGAGCTCGTGGCTGCAGAGTTTTTATCTGTTGGCGTTGGATTGCGGTGCGCGAATGGCAGAGGCGCTTGGTGAAGAGGAACGCGTCGAAAAATATCGTGCGATGTATGAACACGGTAAAAAGTGGACGAACGAAAATCTCTTCAACGGTGAATATTTCTGCCAGAAGCTCGATCTAAAGGATAAGAGTATTTTGGATCGGTTTGATGCAGAAAATGATAAGAGTGTAATCGGAAATAACGGTGCCGAAAATTATTGGAACACCGAATCGGGACAGATCAAATATCAAATTGCGGACGGATGCATCATCGACCAGATGCTGGGCGAGTGGCACGGCGCGATTCTCGGTATGGAGCCGATTTTTGACGGGGAGAAAAAGAAAACGGCACTGGAGAGCTTGTATCGGTACAATTACGTTCCCTCCATGCGCGAGGTGGCAAACATGTGGCGGATTTTTGCGGTGGATGACGAGGCGGGCACGATCATTTGTTCGTATCCCGATCGATTTGAGAAGCCGATTATTCCGATCCCGTATTGCGAGGAGGTCATGACGGGCTTTGAGTATGCCGCGGCGGGGCTTATGCTCGCGAACGGATACGTGGACGAGTGCGAGACGATGGTCAAGGCGATCCGCGATCGCTACGACGGCGAGAAGCGTAACCCGTGGGATGAGATCGAATGCGGACACAATTATGCGCGCACAATGGCGTCCTATGCGCTGATGCCGCTGTGGAGCGGATTTTCCTTTGACATGACCGAGAAGTATATCGGCTTCGCACCCGTTGTCCATGGTGATGGACAATACGTGTGGAGCGTAGGGAACACCTGGGGACCGGTGCGTTTTGCGGATAAAAAATGTGTGCTGACCGTGCTTGGGGAACCATTGACGCTTGCGACGTTCGGTTTGCAGTGTGAGATCGCATCGGTTTGTGCTGATGGAGAGAGAGTTGCATTTGATGCTTGTGACGGCAAAATCCGATTTGCGGAGCGCTCAATTGCAAAAGAGCTTGTGATCAAGGTGATATGAAACGCTTTTCAAGTATGACGACCACGCAGATCGCGCGCATCTGCGGTGTATCGCAGGGAACAGTGGATCGCGCACTGCACGACCGTCCAGGGATCAATCCCGAAACAAAGGAGCGCATCCTTGCCGTGGCGCGCGAGTACGCCTACGTTCCGTCGGTCGGTGGGAAACAGCCGACGGGGAAATCTATGTTGATCGGTGTGGTATTATATGATCTTTACAACGAATTTTTCTCAAAGTTTGCTATGAGCCTGACGAACGTGTTTCAAAGTGTCGGATATTCGGTAGTGTTCCTGTTTTCAAACAAGGAGCTTGCGGCGGAACGGTCTGCAGTGGACTATTTTAACTACATTGGTGTGGACGGAATCGTTTTGTTCTCGGTCGGAAGCGATGATGCGGAATACTTGTCGTATTTGCGCTCGGTTATGCGTCCGATCGTTGCAGTGGGAAATCGCATGGATGGCTTGACATACATCGGTGTCGACGACGCGTGTGCGATGTACGATCTGACGGTACGAATGCCGATGCGCGATGGGGCGTTGCAATATTTCGCCCCGATTCTGAAAAAGGAGCTACACAGTCTTAATGCACAAAGACTGCGTTTTGAGGGCTTTCGGCGCGCGGCAGAGGAGTGCGGGCGCGATTGGCAGCTTGTGACGGATGAGAGCGATCTTGACGACGCGTGTGCAGGGATTATTTGCTCAACCGATCACTACGTTCTGCGAGTTTTTCGCCAACTTGGTTTTTCCTGTGAGGTGCCGCTGGCAGGCTTTGATCATGTGCCCATGTTGGAGCATTTTGGAAGGACGATATTCACTGTGGAGTATTCGACCGATCAGATTGCCGAGGCGTGCATGCAGTATTTTTTGAAGCGAAAGTTTGATCCGCACATTCCGCATACCGTGATCGGCGGAGAAGCATGAAATATTGCTTGAAATACTTTTATTTTAGATATTTTGAAAATTGAATCTTGCAATCGAGTGTGGAATGTGATATACTGATGGCGATATATTTTTTGGGGGGCAAAAAATGAAGACAGCACAGAAAAAATTTGCAATCCAACATTCGATCACTCTATCACATCTTATTCGCGTGCTTGGATTGGAGTCACTTCCCGAAATGCCGGAGGATTTCTGGCAGGAGCAGCGCGTACAAATTTGTGTGTCCGACGTTGAGGTGCTCGACGGCTTGGAAAAAGAATATGCGCTTCTTGGATCATATTATCAGCCAACGCGGCAATGTGCTATGGCTGTTGCGGAGGATGTTACGCTTTGTGCATGGAGTAATTGCATTGCCTCCTACATTGCCTCCCATCCGTTCTCGTCAGGGACGGCACTTGTCGTACCTCAACCGAAGGGAGAGGCGTTCGACTATTATTATCTACTCATCCTCGCCTCTCTCATTCGCGGTGGCATTGATGCGTACCGTGCACGCGGTTTTTCCGAGGAAGAAATCCGTGTGGCGTTGGTGCCCTCTGTTCGTGACAGAGTGACGATCTCTGAAGAGATTCGCGGTGCTTCGGGGCTTGACAGAGGTGGCTTCAATTGGTTGCTTCACTATGCAAAGGCGTTGGTTTTTCCGGCAGGAATCTTCAATATTACGCCGCGCGTTATGTATGAGCCCGGGATTCTGCTACGTCATCGCATAAGCGGGGAATGGGCGGTGCTTGTGCTTTCCGGCAAATTTCACCGATCCGGCGTACAGCTTGGCAGCGGCGGCTGTATGGACGAGGAGGGTGCATTCGATGCAACGCTTTTCGAAACGGAGGAGGCATTGATCGGTTGTGCCGTTTCGGCAGACGCACGCGTGTTTCCCGAGCGACGCGTCTATCTGAAAGCCGAATGGCAGGAAATCGCACGTCGGGGCGATGGAATCGTCGGAATCCACATTCCGCGCGGTGCGCGCCTAACCGAGGAAAATATCAGGGAGAGCTTTGCTTTGGCATTCCGACTATCGTGTGAGCGCTATCCCGAGGTGAATGTGCGAGCTGTTCATTGCTCGTCGTGGATTCTTGATCCACAGCTGGGGGGACTACTCGGTGCGGAGTCAAAGATTGCGGGTTTCGGCAATCAATTCCTGCGTTATCCGATGGGTGGGGATGGTACGGCGGTCTATCATTTTGTGTTTTGTCAGAGCCGTCCCGACGATCTGACAACACTTCCAGAGGATACGACGCTGCAAAGAAAGATCAAGGCGCTTTACCTTGACGGTGGCTGTATCTATATTACGGGCGGCTTTGTTGCAGATGACTCTTTGATAAAAATCTAAAGGCAACACCGCACAAAACCGTGACGGCACACTTGCTTGTATAAATTCCGGATAATATACAAATTTCATTGGGGCTGTTTCAGATGCAAAATTTAGAGCATTTGAGACAGCCCTTGCTTCAATTTGGTTTGACGAAATTTCTGACGGCGCAATTGCACCATCAAATTTTGCGGTGTTATCTAAAAATCGACTTTCCGACAAAAATACCTCGTCGGTTGAATCGCTTATACGAAAAAACACTTTTTTATGATTTCGGGACTTGTAAATGACAGGATTTTTTGCTATAATAAAGAAAAAACACTTGGAGGCAGAGATGGAAAACATCAAGGAATATGTGAAACGCAATACGGTGCTGATGTACGGCACACTGCGCGAGCTGTGTGCGATCCCCGCACCGTCGCATATGGAGCAGGCACGTGCCGCATACTGTAAGGCATGGCTGAAAAAGGCGGGAGCGAAAGAGGTTTATGTTGACGAGGCATTGAACGCGGTTCTGCCGATCAACTGTGAGGGCAGTGATGCGATTACGGTGTTCGTGGCACATACCGATACGGTATTTCCCGATACCGATCCGATGCCGTACAGCGACGACGGCGAGATTATCCGCTGTCCCGGTGTGGGAGACGATACAGCGAGCCTGACAGTGTTGCTTCTGACGGCGAAATATTTTATTGAGCAAAATGTCCGTCCTGCGGGCGGTGTGCTGTTTGTATGCAACTCCTGTGAGGAGGGGCTGGGAAATCTGAAGGGCACGCGGCAGATTTTCAAGGATTTTGACGGACGCATTGCGCGGTTTGTTTCGTATGACTCCAAACTCGGACACCTGACCAACCGTTGCGTCGGTTCGCATCGCTATGAGGTTGAGGCGCTGACCGTCGGTGGGCATTCTTGGGGCGCGTTCGGCAATCCCAACGCAATCGCCGCGCTCTCGCGCGTGGTAGAAGAAATTTACCGCATTGATGTACCGCACGTCGGGAACAGCCGCACGACCTATAACGTCGGTATCATCGATGGCGGTACGTCGGTCAATACGATCGCGCAGAGCGCACGGATGCTGTGCGAGTACCGTTCAGACAGCATGGAGTGCTTGGCGATCATGAAGAAACATTTCGAACGGATTTTTTCCGAAGTTGCGGCGTATGACGGTGTGGAGCTGCGCGTGACGCTCGTCGGCGAGCGCCCCTGCATGGGGGATGTCGATTTGGAACAGATTGCGCGAATGGAAACGGTTTGCGCCGTCATTCAGGAGCGTGCAACCGGTAAGAGTGTCACCTGCGGAGCAGGCTCGACCGATTGTAACATTCCGCTCTCGCTCGGCGTTCCCGCGATCTGCGTCGGCGTTTATGAGGGCGGCGGTGCACATACGCGCGAGGAATGGATCAAACGGGATTCGCTTGTGACGGGACTTGCTGCCGGTATTGAGACGGCGCTGGCATTGTCGGAGGAGATATAATATGAAATTTACGGCTGTTGGTGACGTTATCATCGGACGCAGAATCCAAGAGGACTACGTTGGGTTTTCGGAGCTTGCTCCGATCATCAACCAAGGAGATGCAAAATTTTTCAATCTGGAAACGACTCTGAATCACGAGGGCGAGTGCTATGCCTCGCAGGTCAGCGGAGGTACGTGGCTTCGCACCGATCCCGAGGTGTTGGAGGACGTTCAAAATTTTGGCTTTAATATGACCTCGTTCAATAACAATCACGCGATGGATTTCGCGTTTGACGGTTTACTCTGCACGTTGGATGCGGTCAATCAGAGCGGACTTGTGCACGCGGGCGTTGGCAGAAATCTCGCCGAGGCGGCAGCACCGCGCTATTTGGAGACCGAGGCGGGGCGCGTGGCATTGATCGGCGTTAACGCATCGCTTTCGGGGCAGATGGTTGCGGGTGAGCAAACCGAGCGGATGCCGGGACGTCCCGGTGTGAATCCGTTGCGCGTGAGCGACACGGTGGAGCTGGAGGCTGCGGATTTTGAAGCGTTGAAGCGGATCATCCAAAAAAGCGGCATCAATGCAGGTCGCGATATCGCAAAGCGCGAGGGCTACTATGGCGGCATGAACGATGCGGTGCAATATATCCGTGACGTTAACTTCGTGCTTGGCGAGGAGACGCGCGGTGTACCGAAAATGAATGAAAAAGATCTGCACCGTATTGAAAAAGCAATCTATGAAGCGCAACTACAGGCGGATTACATCATGATTTCGCTCCATTCACATGCGATTGTCGGAACCGAAAAGGAGCAGGTTGCGCCGTATCTGACCGAATTTGCGCATTTTTGCATCGATCACGGTGCGCATGCCGTAGTGGGACACGGACCGCATCTGCTGCGTCCGATCGAGGTTTATAAGGAGTGTCCGATTTTTTACTCGCTCGGTGATTTTGTGCTTCAGCTGTATAATATTGCATTCGCGCCCGAGGAGTTTTATGCGGAATACGGACTTTCGTCGAAGGACACCGTGCACGAGCTGCTGAAAAAGCGCTCGAAGGATTTTACGATCGGTCTGATGGAGGATCATCGGATGCTGGAGACGGTGATCCCGTATTGGGAGACCGAGGGAGGTAAGCTCAAGGAGCTACGCTTGTATCCCGTGACGCTGACAAGGGGCGGAAAGCGCTCCGAGGAGGGGTTGCCGCGCTTGGCTTCGGGCAGTGCATTCCTTGATGATTTTATCGCACGTTGTGCAAAATATGGAACGAAAATCGAACGTGCAGAGGACGGAAGTCTGGTCTGCCGTTGGTAAATATGAATAATATAAATCATTTTTATAAGGAGAACGATTATGAAAACAGTAAAGGATAAGTATTTGGTTGTAGGTGCGGATTTCGCAGGTTATCCTCTCAAGGAAGCTGTCGTGGCACATCTGAAGGCAAAGGGATGGAAGATCACCGACCTCGGCGTTACCGCTGACAGCGATCCCGACGATACCGAAAACATGTTCCACCGCGTAGGTCTTCGCGTCGGTGCGCAGATCTCGGAGGGCAATTTCGAGCGCGCGCTTCTGTTCTGCGGAACGGGTATGGGTATCCATATCGCGGCAAGCAAGTGCCCGCACGTTCATGCAGGTGTGGTTGAGAGCGTTCCCGCGGCACTGCGTGCGATCACGGGTAACGGTGTCAACGTCCTTGCAATGGGTGCATTCTACGTAGCTCCCGCAATGGGCTGTGACATTGCCGATGCATATCTGAATGCAGAGCTTGGCAGCGGATATGAATGGTGGTATAATTTCTATGAGTTCCACAAGCTTGCGATTGACGAGCTGGAGGCGTTCGATTATGAGGAATACAAGAAGAACGGCTTTCAGATGGCGCATCTCGGAGATTATCCTCTGAAGCTGGAGACGAAGCCCGAGGAATAATGATCAAGGCGGACTGCGTCTCCTTGCGGAGGCAGTCCGCCTCTCCTTGCGTTTCATTCAAAACGGAGGACCTTGGACAGCTCGTCCCGCCAATGTTTCGGTAAGAAGTAACTTTTTGGAGTATGAGGCGGCGAAAATTCCATACGTTCGGAATCATGATACGAATCTGGTGGGACATCATATTTACGGATCGCCATACGTTCATGATATTCACGTGCTGTTCCCGAATTTTGATGCGGACGAGAATGATCCCGCGTCTTATGATTTTGATTGTACAGATGACAACGTGCAAGTGTGTCTTGATGCGGGGAGTGAGACCTGTTTCCGATTAGGTGAAAGTATTGAGCATCAAGTCAAAAAACACGGGACGATTCCACCGAAAGATTTTTACAAGTGGGCACGTATTTGTGAGCACGTCATTCGTCACTACAACGAGGGATGGGCAAATGGATTGCATCTGAACATTCAGTACTGGGAAATCTGGAACGAGCCTGATCTCGGACGAAACTTGTGGGATGGAACGAAGGAGTAATTTTTCGATCTGTTCGAGATTGCTGCCAAGCATCTCAAGGCTTGTTTTCCACATTTGAAAATTGGCGGTCCCGCGCTTGCCAAAAAGGAGGATTGGGCAGAAGAATTTCTTTCCGAGATGCAAAAAAGAGCGGTTCCGCTGGACTTTTTCTCATGGCATAACTACTGCACAGGGCCTGCACGTATGTCTGATCGGGCAGAGCGCATCCGCGTGCTGTTGGATCGATATGGATATCAAGCAGCCGAATCTATCTGCAATGAATGGAACTATCTCAAAAATTGGACGGATCAGTTCATGTACACGGTTGATATGATTCGCGGATGCAAGGGTGCGGCGTTTGTGATGTCCCGCATCAGTGAGGCACAAAGAGCGCCCATCGATATGTTGATGTATTACGATACCCGCCCCGGTGTTTTGTGCGGTGTATTCGACTATTACACCTACAAGCCGCAAAAGGCGTATTATCCGTTGTATTGTATGGAAATGATTTTTACCGTTGCGGTGCCGAGGTGCGGTGTGAGGAGAAGGTTGAAAACGTTTATTCGCTGTGTCGCGTTGATGAGGACGGGCGGGTTGCTGCAATCATTACCCATTTTTCGGATGACGATGCCTACGGCGGACGTTACACTGCATGTCGATTTTGCGAAGGAAGCGGAGTATGAGATCTATGCCGTAGATCGGGAGCACAACGGCGAACGGATTCGCACGACTCGCGATTTGACAGTTACCTTGCCCGTACATTCCTGCATTTTGATCAAGGAAATATAACAAAAGCACTTATTATGTGCGGTGTAAATACCGTGCATCATAAGTGCTTTTCATTTGTATTCACGCAAGCTCGGAAAGGAGCGACGTCGATTCGTATGCGTGATACATCTGCTCGAACAGCTCACGGACAAATACGCCGTCATCGGATGCATTCGAGACGATTTCGGATGCGGGGAAAGGACGGTAGGTTGCCATTTGGTGAAGCAAGCCGATCAGCGCGGTATGCGCCATTGCCGTTTTTACCGTACAAATGGGAGTCGTGTGCGTGCGGATTGCGTCTACCGTATCCCACAACTTTTTGGAATCGTTTGCAAAGGGATTTCCGTAGCATTTTTCACTGCCGTCACGGAAGGTTGCATGGATCAAGCTGTCGCTATCCTCCGAAAAGCACACTGTTGCGTTCTCGAAGACATACACAAATTCCGGATTTTTTAACTTTCTCCGTCGCGTGTGAGGCGATAAAATAGATTGGCACATCGGCGACGCGCGCGGAGAGCGCAGGTGTCAAAGGTTTCAATATTGTTCGCACGCAAACAGTCTGCTTCTATGCTGTCGGCAAGAGCACTTTCCTCCATGCTCGATCCCAGCAGAAAGAGCATATTGTGCAGATAATGTGCGCAGGCATTGGAGGCGATCGAGTCCAGCACGGTTACGCCGTCCTTCGCGATCTTACCGCCCCAACCGCCGCCGCGACGGTAGTAGGCAAAATTACGTGGCCAGCTGATCGCGGTTTTCATGGATATCGGGGCGCCCAAGATACCGTCAAGGATATCCTGCTTCAGGGCTTGGATTGCATCGGAAAATGACCACTGGTAGCCGATGGCGATGAATTTGCAATACTGCCGCTCCGCTACCAGCATTGCCTCTGCCTCCTCGACAGTGGGGGCGACGGGCTTTTCGCACAACACGTACGAGCCGTGACGCAATGCGGTGATGCTTTGCTCGCGGTGTAAAAAGGGCGGGGTGCAGATCACGGCAAGGTCTGCCGTGTGTCTGATAAAAAGCGTCCATCGTGTCGTACACGGGAATGCCTGCCTCCTCCACTCGTTCGCGATCGGCGCATGCGGAAAAATACGGATCAACGATGCCTTCCCAGACGATGTGTGTGGCAGTGGTTTAAAAGCTCACGGACATACACTGTGCCGTAGCCGCCCGCACCAACCAACAGAATTTTCATGGTGTTATCTCAATTTTCAATTGAAACTGTGCTTTGCGTATCCGCTGATTCGCGTGCCAGGAGGGCTACGCGTGTCAGATAAAAGATATCGTCGGGAGAGAGCAGATCGTTTCTGTCAAGGAAGCAGGAAAGCAGCTCGGGCGCGGGATCGGGATCGATCGTTTGCACGCCGTCGCCATTCATCAGATGGATTTTTCCGTCGCGTACCTCAAGGATACCGTCTGTACCGACGCAACGGATGCGGTCGTCGTCATGTGAGGGAGCGATCTCGGGTCGGAAGTAGTCCAGGCTGATCGATGCCGCGACGCCGTCTTCAAGATCGAAGCGACACAGCGCCGTTCGTTCGGGGATGCCTGCCGTGGAGGCGTTGACCGACAAAAATTTCTTTCCCGCAAATGCATATATCCAGTCGATGGCGTGAATACCGACCCATGGAATGATGCCGGTAAATAAGTCGCGGTCGCGATACCAATCGGGACGTGTGCCGAAGCGGTAGCTTTTTTGTGCGTTCAAAAGGCGAACCTCGCCGATCGCGCCACTCTTTACCATTGCAGCACCTTGCCAGAAGGCGGGGGATACGCGCAGGTAGTGCATGGCGCAAAAACGGATGCCCGACGAGCGGACAGCGGCTTTCACGCGCTCCAGATCTTCAAGCGTTCCCGCGACGGGCTTTTCGCAAAACACGTTGATGCCGCGCTTTGCACATGCGATCACGATTTCACCTGTCAAGCCGAAGACGGGAGAACTGACAGCAAGATCGGGATGAGTTTTATCCAGCATTTCGTTCCATGATGCAAAATAGGGGATCGCCGGGTCAAAGCTTTCGGTCATATTTTCGTGTTCACTCCCCGGTGCCACACCGCAAAGTGTTGCGTCGGTGCGCAATTTCAGTACTTCGTATGCTTGCATGCTATGCCCGCACAGTCCGATAAAAACAACTTTCATATTCATTTTCCTCAATCATCGTAATCGACGTACATCACCACGTCGCTGTGCCAGCCACCCGTGTGAGCGCCGTAGGTGCAATTGAGGCGGCAGACGCAGACATCGCGGCTTGGTGTCGACTGCATTTGGCATCGATTTCCTTGACGTGAATTTCGCCGATATCATTATAGTAAGCAACGTAGGTCATGCCGTTTTTGCCGACCATGGATTTCTCGTTGATCCACCAATCGGTGTTGGCTCGCTTGATGCGCTTGATCTGTGCGGTTTCAAAATCGATCATAAATTCCTCCAAAAGAGTGTTTTCTACAGTATAACATAAAAAGATTCTTTTCTGCAACCGAAAAATCGGAAGAAAAGGGTTGAATTTCGAAACTGATTCTGCTATAATGAAGAAAAAGGAGGAGAGAATATGTTTTATGATGACCCGACGCGCGTATACAGTTTACTTGGCGTTTACCGATTTGAACGCGGCGGCTTGGAGGAGAAGTATGAGGCGGGACGCACGTTTTCTTCACTTGCGTTTCGCTTACGCGGCGAGAGTGCGTTTACGTATGGCGAAAAGCATTGCGTTGCAGATGAAAAAAGTATCATTTACATTCCCGCAGGGGTTGATTTTTCCCGCATTGGCGGAAATGAAGAGATGATTGTTCTGCACCTGAAGTGTCACGGTGAGGACGATCGGGAGATCACGGTTTTGCACGCGGACGGTGTGGAGGAGCAATTTGTGAAGCTGCTCTCCGATTGGGAGACGGGGGGGATTGGTGTACGCAACCGCTGTTTGTCCCGCCTGTACCGCATTCTTGAGACGGTGGAAAAAGCAAAACAGATGCAACAGATAACACCTCCCGATGCGATTCTTGCGGGTGTGGAATATCTGCAAACGCATTATCGCGATTCCGATCTGACTGTTACGCATCTTGCATCGCTTTGTCACGTCAGCGAGGTCTATTTTCGGCGTGTATATCGCGAATGCTTCGATATGTCTCCGTGGCAACGTATATTGGAACTGCGCTTTTCCTATGCTTGTACGCTGTTGCAATCCGGTTATTACACAGTTAAGGAGATTGCAACCCTTGCAGGCTTTTCCGATGTGAAATATTTTCGCACTGCATTTGGAAAATGGTTTGGGTGTACACCAACAGAATACGTGAAAAAGGGATGAGAAAAAGGCACGAAAACGCGCCTTTTTCTCATCAATTCTTTTTGTATTCCGAAGGCGACATGCCGACGCGCTTGACAAACTCTCTTGAAAAATGGCACGGCTCCGCATAGCCGCAAAGCTGTGCCGTTTGTGTAACCGTAAAATCGCCCGATTTCAGCAGCTGCTTCGCGTAATTGATTCGCAAGCCGATGATGTACTCCTTGGGTGACGTACCAAACTCATTGAGAAAAATTCGACGAAAATATGCCTCGCTGATTCCGCATGCCTCCGACAGTGTCGCGACCGAAAGCTCGTTCCGCGTAAACTCACGCCTGATTGTTTCCACTGCAGGTGCGATCACCGAGCGCTGTGTGCTCGGCGTGTATGTCCTTTGCCGTTCCTTGTGAATCTGCAGGATCAAATCGTACACTGCGCGCATTGCTACAATGTGGTAAAACTCACTTTGCGTACGCCATGCAAGCTCCGCATCCTTAAATGTTTTGAAAACTGCGTCGGCGTTCCGAAATCCCAGCACAAACGGTCGGTCACTCAAATTCGCATGAAAATTGATCGCATAGCAACCGCCCGAAGATAGGTTTTTTACCCGATAACTGCTCCCTTGCGGCAGATAAAACAGCTCATTTCCATGCGTATGCAATACCGTTCCGTCCGAAAAAAGATAGTCCTTGACCGAACTTGCGCAATTGAGCACAAAGCCGTGATACGCACGATCGGTGTGCATGATCGCTCCCGTATCCGGTGGTACGTACATTGCAAACGCAACGCTTGAAACAATCACGTTCTCCCAAGCCTCCATATCCCTCACCTCCGCTTTCTATTATACATCTTTGTATCGATTTCGTCAAGTGTTTCGCTTTCTCTATTTACAAAACAATCACATTTTTGCTATAATGATAAAAAATCAGGAGGTCACTTCGATGGAATATATCAAGCAAGCAGACTACGATTATATTATAAACAAATATCACCCCGACCGTTTTGCGCGCCATGACGAGATTTTTTCTCCCGACAGCGGCATGGAT
The DNA here is from genome assembly GCA_017463405.1 of Clostridia bacterium. GTDB lineage: Bacteria > Bacillota > Clostridia > Oscillospirales > CAG-272 > UMGS1865. Next base: position 10,920 of record JAFTPJ010000155.1, on the reverse strand, counting down.
GGGGAAGAGATCCTTGGCGGAATCCTCGAAAATGACAAGCATTTTTCGCATCTTGCGCATCCGATCCGCAAGGCACAGGCGGTTGCATATGTATTGAAAAACACAAGGATCCGCTGTGATGTGCGCGATCCGTTCCCGGCAATCAATATGGTGGACCGTCCATTGAACCAAACACTGGTTCCGAAATGGGAGCGTGAAGTGTTTGAGGAGCTCATCCCCGAGGTGGGAAAAAGAATGAAGCAGCTGGAGCGGGACGGCATCGTAACGATCTGGCCCGACTACGACCACAGCGTTCCCGTATGGGAGAGAGTGCTGGGGCTGGGCTTTTCCGGCTTACTTGCCGAGAGCGAGCATATCCGTAACGAAAAAGAATGCAACGAAGCGGAGGATGCTTTTTTCGAGGGAATCCGTATCACCTATGAGGCGCTCATTGCATTCGTCGGTCGCTTGGCTGCGCAAGCAAAAAAAGACGGCAATGTCCGTCTTGCAAAGGCGCTGGAGCATATCCAAGACAATCCGCCCGCAACCTTTTACGAGGCGCTGGTCCTCAACTATATCTACTTCATGATCAGTGAGCATATCGAGGGCTTGCAGGTGCGCTCCCTCTCCAATTTCGACCGCATTTATTACACGTTCTATGAAAACGATTTGAAAAACGGCGTAATCGAGGTGGAAATCCGCACCGACCTTGCCTATTTCTTTTTGCAGTTCACCGCGATCGGAAACTACTGGAACCAGCCCGTGTTCCTCGGCGGATGTCGCGCGGACGAGAGCACCGAGATCAATGCGCTGTCCTACTTGTTCCTCGACGTATACGATAAAATGGGCATTTACAACCCCAAGATCCAGATCAAGGTTGCAGACTCAACGCCAAAGGAGTTTTTGCTCAAGGCGCTGGATATGGTTCGATGCGGCCACAACTGTATCGTGTTCGTCGGTGACGCGACGATGCGCCGCGCCTTGATGCGTGCGGGTGCTACAGAGGAGATGGCACGCCTTTGCAACGTCAAGGGATGCTATGAATATTCCCCGCAGGGCGCGATGAACGTCGGTATGAATTATCTGAATATGATCAAGCCACTGGAATATGCGCTCCATGAGGGACGCGACGGCGTTACGGGCAAGCCCGCGGGGCTGTCCTGTCCGCCCGCTGAAAGCTTCGATACGTTTGAAAAATTCTATGCGGAGTACAAGCGGCAATTCAAGAATCTGGTTGATATTACCGTCGAAACCGTCAACGCATTTGAAGGCTACCTTGCCTACGTCAATCCGCAATCGATGCTTTCCGCGACCTATCCCACATCTCTGGAAAGGGCAAAGGACGCATTGGTCGGCGGTGCCGTGATGAATGATTCCGATATCCAATTTGGTTTTCTTGCCAACGCAGCGGATTCCCTTACCATGATTCAAAAATACGTTTACGAGCAGAAGAAATTAACGCTTGCCGCGCTCCGTGATATTCTCGATTGCAATTTCGAGGGGCATGAGGAATTCCGCAGAATGCTCTCGCTCGACCGTGAAAAATACGGAAACAATCAAGAACGCCCCGATGCGTTTGCCAAGGAAATTGTCGAGCTTGCGGTCGCATCGACCTGCGGGCGTCCCAATAATCCTTTGCGCGGCGGCAAATGGAATTGCGGCTTCCACATCGCAAGAATGTGCTACACGCAAGGCGCTACGACTGCGGCAACCCCCGACGGACGGCGGTGCGGTGAGGAGCTTTCCAAAAACTGCTCCTCCTCCATGGGACAGAACCGCGAGGGAATCACGGCGGCGATTTTGTCCGTAACCAAGCTGGATGCCACGTCCTTTACCAGCGACGCCTGCCTTGATGCGGGAATGCTCCCTTCCGCGGTCAAGGGTGAGAACGGCTTGATGGCCATGTACGGACTGCTGTCGACCTTTATGCAGCGCGGCGGACACGCCCTCCAGATCAACGTCTTCAACGCCGACATTCTGCGCGATGCACAAGCGCATCCCGAAAATTACGAGGACCTGCAGGTTCGTGTTGCGGGCTGGAACGTCCTTTGGAACAGCATCAACCGTCCCGAGCAGGATGCGTTTATCCGTCAGGCAGAAAGCTTGCAATAATACAGTGATAAAAGGAGGTGTCTCAAATACGTTTTCGCATTTGATTGACACCTCCGTCGTTTTTGCTTTGCGGCTTGATGCCGCAATTTTCGCCCAGTATTTTGCAAAATAATGCAATATGACATGCGAAAACCGCAAATTCCGCGGCGCACAAAAGCCTACCATCGGCTTTTGTACGCGAGGGGCTGTATCAAATCGACGATTTGATACAGCCCCTTAATGTAATTACTTTCTCAATTCATCCAGCATTGCCTTGCCGCCGCGGATGATATTTTCCGCAACGCCTGCGCGATAGGGAGATGTGCGTGCCTCGTAGCCGCCTTCATCGTATGCCGATTGCATCGGGAAGTATCCCTCGTTTCCGTTGGTCAGGGCGCAGGGGAGAATCAGATCCCAGCCCTCTGCCTCCTTGATTCCGACGCCGATGTCGGTGAAGGGCTCGCCGGGGATGCCGAGCATCGCAACGCTTCCGAGCTTGACTGCCGTCAGATCCAACAGGAATTCCTTCGGTCCGTTTTCCAGTCGGCACATACGGAGTGCCTCTGCAACCACCGTGGTTAGCTCCATTGCGGTGTAGGGGATCAGGTCGTCGCGTCCTGCGTCGTGTAAATCCTTGTATTCATGTGCGCGAGGCAGGTCTTCAGGAGTGGGCAGATTTGCGGCGACGGGCAGCTTGCGGCGGAGGATGTCGATCTCGTCCACGTCGATGTAACAGACTTTATCGTAGACCTGCAGGACAGTACCTGCGATTGCGCGACCGACGAAGCGTGCCATGCCGGGGCTCTTCATTTCATTGTCAAAGCTGATTTCGGTATCGTTCATGTCACCGCCTGCGGGATGGACGTTTGTGCTTCCCACGTCACCCTCGGCGCCGTTGAAGAAGACGCACTTGACGCCATCAAGTGCCTTATCAAGGGTTTTACGCATCCAGCCGGGCCAGTCGGGGGAGAGGAGCTCTCCGTTGATGGTGTCGGCATGCAGACCGTAGTTGACGAGCACGATCGAGGGAGCATCCTCACGGTCGAAACGCAGGACGTTGACGCGCTGATCGAGCGTGCCGATCGGATGGTCGATGTTGGGGTCGTTGATCGGAGGACAGGTCCAGGTGGTGCCGTCCTTCATTTTATAGCGGCGGATATATGCCACGCGCTCGGGGGCGTAGCCGTAGATGTAGCCCATTTTTGCGGGCTTTGCATCTGCAAGCGCCAGTGTGACTGCGTCGGTGATGCGCTCACCTACGAATTCCGCGTAGCGGTGGATGACGCCCTCGTCGGCGGCAAACGCCTCGGTGGGAACGAGAAGCCCGCCCGTGTGGGAGTGAGTGGCCGAGAGAAAGACGTTTTGCGCGGGGATACCGGTTGCGCGCTCAATGGAGGCAGAGTATTTTTCGATCAGCTCCGCGTCCACGCCGCAGGCGTCAACCGAGATGAGAGCGATTGTTTTGCCACCGCAACAGAGCACCAGTGCGCCAACCTCGAGATCGTCGAGTATGCCCTTTGCAAAGCGCGGTACATAATATCCGCTGACACCGATGCGGAGCGGGGGATTGATATTAACAGAGGCAAATCCTGCCTGAAGACGGTTCATAGTGATTCTCCTTTTAATCAAATTTACAAATCTCACCGCCGAGCATGACGTCCTTGACGTCGAAGCGGTCGTTGACAAAGACGAGGTCTGCAATCTTGCCTCGTTCGATCGATCCGCGCTCATTGTGCATTCCGAGCACGTGCGCAGGGTTGAGAGACGCCATGATGAACGCTTGGGCAATACCGCAATTGGTATGTGTCATCACGTTTTTGCATGCCTGCTCCATGGTGATCGCACTTCCCGCGATGCCGCCGCGATCATCGTAGTTGAGATCTGGTACATGTGCGTATTCGGGGGGATTGGGAGCGTCGGGATTGGTGCTATCGGTGATGAGTATCACGCGGTGGATCCCCTTGGTATGGATCAGGAGCTGCTGCATATCACGGTTGACGTGAACGCCGAGCGAGTCACTAATCATCTCGGTATAAATTTCGGGATCCTTCCAGGCGTATTCGTCGGGCCCGTAGCCGCGCAGTCCGCCTCCGACGGGGCGACGTCCCGTGGCATTCATGGAGTGGGTCTGGATCGCGGGACGGTATGCACCGAGCGCACGGATCTCATCGGGTAGTGCCTCGCTGTGACCCACGGCAAAAAGAACGTTTGGATTGACCTTCCTTGCATATTCGAGGAAGGGAAGGAGCCCTTCTCTCTCGGGGGCGATTGCCCAGACACGTGCGTGCTCTCCTGCCTCATCGACGAGTGCCTGATATTCCTTGGGGTCAAGCGGATGCCTCCAAGGGTTTTTGTGCGCGTTGGAGCCGTATTTTGGGTTCATGTAAGGTCCTTCCATATACATGCCGCGAACGTTGGGCGTTCTTGGCATTGCTGCTTTGATCTGCCGAATGGAGGTGAGAAATTCATCAAAGGGCATGGAATAGAAAGGGGTAGCGAGAAAGGAAGTCGTTCCGTGAGAAAGGAAAAATTTTCCTGCTTTTTCGGTGTCGTGGGAGGTAGAATATCCGTTTCCACCGTGGACGTGGATGTCGATAAAGCCCGGACCGACGTAAGCGCCGTGCGCGTCGATGCGGTAAGCATCAGCGGGAACGGACAGTGTGCGCACCTCTCCGAATTCAACGATGCGTCCGTTCGATATGACGATCGCTCCGTCCCAGATAATGCCGTGCTCAAGGACGAGATTGGCGTTTTCGATGATGGTATATTGATTCATAAAAGTGCTCCTTTTCTTGAAGGATCGATAGTTGTATTATAGCACAAACGCAAGTTGTTGTCAAGCAGGATGGGGAAGCTTCCATCGGAATTCCGCCGGAAGCCTCCCCGCTTTTTGTTATCTTTCTACTGCCGAAAGACCCAAGCCGCGTAGGTTTGCCATGCGGCCTTCTCTTTCCGCGTTGTACAGCTCCCAGATCACGCGCAGACCCTGCAGTGCGGAACGGCCGTCGGTGAAGGGTTTTTTGTCCTCCAGGACACATTCTGCGAAATGCTTGATCTCGTACTGTGTGTTCTTTCCGTTGTCGAACTCTCTTGTCCAGAGCACGTGATATTTCTGGCTTTCGTTTCCACCGTGCGGAACGTGCTCGCCGCTTCCGTTGTAGAGGCGAATTTCACCGGAGTTGTTTTCAAATTCCAGCATCCCCTTTTCGGTCTGCACCTGGAAGTCATATGCAAGACGCGTGCCGCGTGCACCCCAGGTCGCGCCGTGGTAGCCGACGGTGCCGTTTTCAAACTTCATGATGACGGCGCTGGTGCCCTCGCGGAGCATCCAGGGGGTACCGTTGCGCGTTCCGACATGTGCGCCGGTGATGGGCTCTCCGAGGAACCACAAAAACAGATCGATGTAGTGACAGCCGTGGCTGAACAGTTGACCGCCGCCGAGACGGTTGGTCATGCCCCACTGGCGGCCCAACGGATCGTCAAAGGTCCAGTTTGCGCCCGTGAGCTGCTCAGTCCATGCAGAGAACTGGATAATTTCTCCGTATTCGCCGGAATCAACGATTTCCTTAAACTTGAGCATGGCAGGGTTGTAGCGCCAAGGGTATGCGCACATCAGCTTGAGGTTGCGCTTCTCACATTCCTCGATCAGGTTCAGGCACTCCTCTTCGGTGTTGCACAAGGGCTTTTCCATCAGGACGTGCTTGTTGTTCTGTGCAAAGAACATACCGCATTCGTAATGCAGATCGTGTGGAAGCGCGATCATGATGGCATCGATTTCATCGACCATGTCACGGTAATTGGTATAAACCTTCGGAGTAAGTCCTACGTCGCGTCCGATTTCCTCTGCGGTTTCGCGTGCGTTATCGGGGAGAATGTCGCAGACAGCAACGATATCTACGTTGTCAACGAATTTGACACCCTTGACGTGTGCTGCCATCATCTTGCCGCAACCGACAAGTCCGAGTCTGAGCTTTTTCATAACAGTTCCTTTCTGCTGTGTTTCAGCATTTCAAATAAAATTTTCTGTGCATCTTGACTTTTACACGATGATTGTTTATAATTATCGTAGAGGGGCGTTCTGCCCGTATGATTATTGTAACACATGTTTCAGGGTTTGTATTTAGAAAATACGACACAAAATTTACACAATCGGATTAAATTTGAGAGGGGGTGTGGTATGACTTATATGGGAACGGCGATGTCGGACGCGCTGTCAGTCAATGAGATTTATACTGTGCTTCGTCCCGATATTACTGTGACGTGGCCGGGACGGGGGGAGGCGCATCCGTTTCCCGAGATTTTTTATCTTTCCCGTGGGCGTCACTGGCTACTGATCGATAAAAAGGAATACGCTTTGGTCGGCGGGCAGATGGTGATCTATGCACCTGACTCATATCACGAAGCAAGCGAAAAGCGACCGATAGAGGCGGAGGCAAACGTGCTGACGTTTGACGCGATGTCAGAGATTCTGCCGGTGCTGTATAACCGTGTGATTACTCTCACGGAGGAGCAGAAGCGGGTGCTTGGTGCGATCATTGACGAGGGTGTGGGATGCTTTCACCGCCGTGTGCCGGGGGACAGTGTGCAGGGGATGGTGCTCAACGATGACGTGGAGGCGCATACGCTTTGGCGACTGAAAAAGCAGATCGAATTTTTCCTGATGGACGTCTATAGGACGCTGATCAAGCAGGAGACAAGCCCAGTCGGACGGTTGGCGAGATGGGATGCGGAGTTTGCGTCTGCAGTGCAGTTTTTGCGATCGCATCTGTCCGATCCACTGACGCTGTCCGCGATTGCTGCGGGATGCTCGATGAGCGTTTCCAAGCTGAAGCTTTTGTTCCGCGAAAAGGCGGGGTGCGGACCGATCGGATATTTGATCGATCTGCGCATCGAGGAGGCGAAGCGTCTGATACGCGAGGGGGAGATGGATTTTACCGAGATTGCCGAGGTGCTGGGATTTGCGTCCTTGCACTACTTCTCACGACTATTCAAAAAGATTACGGGTATGACGCCGAGCGCGTATGCGCGGCTGTCGCAATAAAAACGGGCTGAATCAACGCTATGTGACATTGATTCAGCCCTTTTTTTATGAAAACAGAAGCGGAGAGATTATTTTTTCTGTGCTTCCAGCTCGCGGCGCTTGCGCATCATTTCTTTCATGCGTAGCTCGGTGTTGAGGATCTTCTTGCGCAGACGGATGGACTTCGGCGTGACCTCGATTAGGTCGTCGTCGGTGATATACTCGATCGCTTCCTCCAGGGTGAAGATCTTGGGGGGCGTGAGCAGCAGCTTTTCGTCCGCACCTGCCGAGCGGATGGCGGTGAGCTGCTTTTTCTTACAGGGGTTAACGGCGATATCGTCGTTCTTCGGATTCTCACCGACGATCATGCCCTCGTAAACCTCGGTCTGTGGACCGACGAAGAGCTGTCCGCGCTCCTGCGTGTTGTACAGACCGTAACGGGTGGTCTCACCCGCCTCGGAGGCAATGAGAGAGCCGGTGAACTTCATGGCGATCTCGCCGCGGTAGGGTGCGTAGCCGTCGAAGATCGTGTTGATGACGCCCTCACCGTGTGTGGCGGTGAGGAACTCGGAGCGGTAGCCGAACAGGCAACGCGCGGGGATGGAATACTCCACACGGGTGCGGCTTCCGACAGGGTTCATGGAGAGCAGGTCGCCCTTGCGTTGACCGAGCTTTTCCACCACGACGCCCACATAATCCATGGGGACGTCGAGCGTGACGCGCTCCATCGGCTCGCACTTCTGACCGTCGATCTCCTTATAGAGCACACGGGGATTGGAGCAGGCAAGCTCAAAGCCCTCGCGGCGCATGGTTTCCAGCAGGATGGACAGATGCATCTCACCTCTGCCCGCTACGCGGAACTCGTCGGTGGTATCACCGTCGGAGACGCGCAGGGAAACGTCCTTGAGAAGCTCGCGGTACAGACGGTCACGGAGCTGACGGGAGGTGACGAATTTGCCCTCCTTGCCCGCCAAGGGGCTGTTGTTGACCATAAAGGTCATTTCCATCGTCGGCTCGGAGACCTTGACGAACTCCAGGGGCTCGGGATTGGTGACCGTGGTGAGCGTATCACCGATGGTAATGTCACCCGCACCCGAGAAGCAGACGATGTCGCCCACGGTTGCAGCTTCAACGGGGGTGCGGACCAGACCGTCGATCTGATAGAGAGAGACAACCTTGGTCTTTTTGTGATAATCGGGGTTGTGATAGTTGCAGACGGCAACTTCCTGACCGACCTTGATGTTTCCGCGCTCGATGCGTCCGATGCCGATGCGTCCGACGTAATCGTTGTAGTCGATGGAGGAGACGAGCAGCTGCAGGTCTCCCGTCTCATCGCCCTCGGGTGCGGGCATATAGCTGACGATCTTTTCAAACAGAGGCGTCAGATCCTCACCGGGGACGTCGGGGTCCTCGGTTGCGGTGCCCGAGCGTCCCGAGCAGTAGAGCATCGGGCTGTCGAGCTGCTCGTCGTTTGCACCCAAATCCATGAGCAATTCGAGGATTTCGTCCTCGACCTCGCCCAGGCGCGCGTCGGGCTTGTCGATCTTATTGATGCAGACGATGACGCGGTGATTCAGCTCCAGTGCCTTTTGCAGGACGAAGCGCGTCTGCGGCATGGGACCCTCTGCAGCGTCGACCAGCAGGATAACGCCGTTGACCATCTTGAGGATACGCTCCACCTCGCCGCCGAAGTCGGCGTGTCCGGGGGTGTCGATGATGTTGATTTTGATGTCCTTATAATGGACGGCGGTGTTTTTTGCGAGGATGGTGATACCTCTTTCCTTTTCGAGGTCACCCGAGTCCATGACGCGGGTCACTGTTTCCTGATTGTCGCGGTAGATGCCGCCCTGCTTGAGCAAACCGTCTACCAGGGTGGTCTTTCCATGGTCAACGTGTGCGATGATTGCCACGTTTCTCAAATCTGTTCTGATCACTGCTTTTTCTCCCTGTTTTAGCGTTCCGAATTTTGAAAACATTTTAACTAATATATTATATCATAAAAAGCCCCTCTAAAAAAAGAAGGAGAACTCACATTTTTTCACAAATTCGGGTGACTGATTTTGTGCGGATTGACAAGAAAATGCGACAAATGTGCGAGCTTAACAGCTTTTTAGGGTCAGGGGTGACGCGTGGGATTGTTGCTTTCGCCGAGCAAATAGTCGATACTGGTGTCGTAAAAGCGGGAGAGTTTGATCAGCACCGCCGTGGGAATGTCATTTTCACCTGTTTCGTATTTAGAATACCCCGTTTGCGACATGCCCAACATTTTTGCCACCTGCGTTTGGTTCATATCCCGATCTTCTCTTACGTTGCGAATACGCGGATACATTGATTCCCTCCTGAATATTGATGAAAATATTATAATTTAATCTGTTTCAGGGTATTGACTTTTAACCTGAAATAGATTATAATTATCTTGCGAATGAAAGTTCGAAGAAAAAGAAAGGAGAAAAACAATGAAAAAATTTGTTTTATTAACACTACTTCTATTAATTTTTATGAGCTTGACAGCGTGTGATATTTTGGGAACATCCGTGTCAAATCCGACTGAAACAACGGTACCGGATGACGAAATGATCGCGCCGAAGGATGAAGAAACGACACTTTCTATGCTACCCAAGGATGAGCCGACACAAGGTAGTGTTGGATTGGTATACGAATTGAACGCAAATGGAGCGGGCTATATTGTCACAGGCATTGGTACCTGCACAGATACTAAAATTGTTATTCCGGCGATGTATGAGGGACTGCCGGTGACGAGTATTGGTCCCAGAGCATTCTCCCATTGTAAAAAACTTACAACCATCATAATTCCGGATACTGTAACGAAAATCGGTGTTCGTGCATTTGAGTGGTGTAGCAAACTCCAAACTGTCGAAATGGGAAACGGGGTAATAGATATTGATGCAAATGCATTTGAGGAGTGTAGTTTTGTAAGTATTAAAATAGGTGCCAATGTAGCAAGTATTGGAAACCTAGCCTTTGCTTACTGCTTTAATCTCAAAAGTATTGAAATTCCTCCCAGTGTAACAAAAATCGGAGCACTTGCATTCATGAATACTGATTTGAATGCTGTCTATATTACAGACATAGCGGCATGGAGTAATATCAAGTTTGATAGTCGCGATTCGAACCCACTGTATGTTGCAAGCAATTTATTTCTGAATGGTAATCTTGTTACTAATCTAACTTTTCCTGATAATATGACAATAATTAATGATTACACATTCTACAACTGTGAAAGTATTGAAAGCATTGAAATATCAGATAGAGCAACACTCCCAAGTTTACATCCCCAAAATAATTATTGCACACTTTGAAAATGCCGAGATTATTCATAGAGAGAGCGAAAATCCCCCGAAAAAAGTATATAGTTTCTATTTCTCCTAAAAGATAAAGCCGATGTGTCGTGAGTGATACATCGGCAATTTTTTATATAAACACAAAAGCCGCCCTACACACAAGGCGGCTTTTACTGTTCTACCTCTAAATCTTCCGAACGGAAAATCTCGTCATCTAAAAACTCGGTAAGAGGCATATTAAAACCTCTTGCAAGCATAATTACGGTACTCAAAGTTACCGTTTTGTTTCGTCCATTCATTATACATTGCATACTTCCGTGTTGTATTCCCGATTCCTGCTCCAAACGATATTGGGACATATCTTTTTCACGCAACAACTTGGAAATACGCTTTGCAACAGCGTCATTTACAGTCAAGTTGATACCCCCGATAAGAAGATTTAACTCCGTAGATTTACCTACATATATATTTTATCAAGAAACTGAAAAAATTATAAGAAGGTGTGCCTACATACTCTTGATTTTTTCT
>JAFTPJ010000016.1 GCA_017463405.1 Clostridia bacterium | reverse complement strand
GCGACAGCCTGATTATTATACCACTTTTCTTTCCGCTTGTCAATACCTTTTTCAAATTTTTTCTAACTTTTTTTCAAAAGGTTCTTCGAGCCTTCAGCAGTATTCTTGCTCCCCTTTCGGACAGCTTGTCTATTATACCACTTTTTTTTCTGTTTGTCAAGTACTTTTTCACAAAAAATAAAAATATTTTTTTGCACATTGACCAAAAAATGTTTTGTATCAAATTAATCGGAAAAGAAATACTGAAATAAAAAGCTCGGAGGCGCAAAATGACAACCATTTTTATTCGCACACTTTTCATTTATATATTTCTGATCCTGACAATGCGTCTGATGGGCAAACGTCAGATCGGAGAGCTAGAGGTCACCGACCTCGTAACCACCTTCCTGCTCTCGGAAATCGCCTCCCTCCCAATCACCAATCAAGAGATCCCCGTATCCTATGCATTGATCCCCATGATCACCCTCTTGGCACTCGAGGTGTTTTCTTCCTATATATTATTACGTGTCCCACTCCTGAAAAATCTTCTGTCAGCGCGCCCAACCTTCCTGATCCATCGCGGAAAGCTCATCCAGAAAGCCTTGCGCGAGGCAAGGATCTCCATTGATGAGCTGATGAGCGAAATCCGCCAACAAAACCTCACCGACATAGAGCAGGTGGAGTGCGCCATCCTGGAAAAGAATGGAAAGCTGACAGTATTACCAAAATCCCAATATGCACAACCCACACTGGAACAAATGGGGCTCACCCCCCCTCCGGAGCGATTGATGCACATTGTCTTCAGCAATGGCATCATCAGTGACGAAGGACTTGCATGGATCGGCAAGGACCGAACCTGGCTAAAAAAGCAACTGAAAGCACGCAAGCTGGAGCCCTCCACACTGTTTTGCGTGACCGCGAACGAGGACGGAAAGCTTTATTGGATATTCAAAGAAAACGGAGGTGCTACGTGAAATCGCTTTTTGCAACACTAATCCTGTTGATTGTCCTGCTCGGCTCCATCACTGTCAATTTCTTTTTCATCAATCGCGTTGCCGATCGTATGGAAGAAATGATTGACGCCCTCCCTTCCATTGATTCCGACACATGCAAAGCAAAAACACAGGAAATCAGAAACTACTGGGAGGATCGCACCGATCTGATCGGTCTCTCGGTCGGATATAACATCATCGATCGCGTCTGTGAGCAAGCCGCCCTGCTCGTCGCCTGCGCCGAGGTGCAGGATCTTTACGGTTACCACAGTGCACAAGCGCTTTTGCGCGACGCCGTCGGAGATGTGCGCCGTGCCGAGCAATTTTCGGTCGGTAATCTTCTTTGATTTTAGCCTCTTGACATCATCCTAGCTTTATGTTATAATAATAAAAAATCGGGAGGCGACCATGAAAAACAGAATTTATATGTTTGACAACGCCGAAAATCGGCAGATGATGAGTTTTATCATCACAACAGAGGACCGCAAAACAATCGTTATTGACGGCGGATATGATGAGGATGCGGAAAAGTTGCTTACAAAACTCAAAAAGATCACGCAGTCCGACCGCCCGCACGTCGACGCGTGGTTCCTCACGCACGCGCATGGGGATCACATCAACGCGCTTGCCACACTGCTGGAAAACGCCCCCGCGGACTTCACCTGTGGCGGCTATTACTATTGCTTCCCCTCTGTTCAGTACTTTGAAAAATATGAGCGCGAGTCCGTACCGAGACTTTCGCGCTTCTATGCCAATCTTCCGAAAATCGCTTCCGTAGCTCACACTGTGTCCACGGGAGACTGCTACCGCATCGGTACAGCAAGCTTTGAAATCCTGCAAACCTACGACGACACCGAGACAGAGGATATCGTCAACAACTCCACCACCGTCATCCGCATGGCGTTAAACGGCAAAACCGTGCTATTTCTCGGGGACGCAGGCGCCAAAGCAGGAGACCGTCTGGTTGCAAGATACGGCAAGGCACTGAAGAGTGATATCTGTCAGACTGCACATCACGGTCAGGACGGTGCCAAGCGTGAAGTCTACGAGATGATTCGCGCACATACTTGCCTGTGGTGTGCTCCCTATTGGCTCTGGGAAAATAATCAATTCTACAGCTCCGATCCCGCATTGAACGGAACAGGTCCCTTTACGACGCTTGAAACCCGTGCATGGGTCGCGGAGTTCGGCTGTACAACCAACTATGTCGCCAAGGACGGCGATCAGATCATCGAACTGTAAAAAGTCGAGACTCGGATGCAACCGCACCCGAGTCTCTTTTTTATCCTTTGATTATTTAACCAGCTTCCAAATTTCCGCCAGAAGATTCTCCGCCACCAGCTTCATGCCCTCGGCATTGAGGTGATTGATGTCGGTCCCGTTCTTCGCATAGGAGGAAAGGAAATTTTTACTTGTCATATCCACCCCGGAAACATTCACCGCACCTGCATCGAGAACCGTCACGCGATCGTTGTCCGCATAATTAACAGCCTTGATCTCCTTCATGCCGTTGGCAACGAAAGCCATCCGCGTCTCATTGGTGCTGTGCCACGAGGTTACCAGAACAATCCTTGCATTGGGATAGCGTACAAGCAACTCCTCAATCATCAGGTTTACCGCGCCCATGTACGTTCTCTCGGTTCTGTCGGATACCGAGCCGATCGGAATTCCCCAGCCGAAATCATTGGTTCCGCCCTCCAAAAGGATCAGATCCACATCCTCTGCGCTCTTATCCGCGGTATTACCGTAATTGTAATAGCTACTGCTACCATATTTATAGCTTGCATCGTTCATCAGCTTGTTGTACATCGACGTGCGCACCTTGCTCGGATCGGCATATGCGTCGGGATTGTATGCTACCGTCCAGCCGTCACGTCCGAGATTGGTCAGATTCCAGCCGCACTCCTGTGCCAGGAGCGCAATCCATGTCTGATGATCCTCCAGAAAATCACCGTGGAAGAGACTGTCACCAATGGTAAGCACGTTCAGCTCCTCCATTTCGCCTGCCATCCGCTCCCTTGCCGAAGCATTCTTTCCTTTGACAACCAGCTTCCAAAAATCGTCCAAAACATTCTCCGCAACCAGCTGCATACCCAACTCGTTGAGATGATTGATGTCGGAAACGTCCTTTCCGTATTTCTCACGGAATACCCCGTCGGTCATATCCACGCCGGAAATCTCTTTAGCACCCAGATCAAGCACCATCACGCGATCGTTATCCGCATAGTTGGTTGCAACAACCTGCTTCATTCCGTTGACGGTATAATTCATACGCCGCTCCCCGGTGTTGTGCCAGTGCGTCACCAGCACGATCTTCGCATTCGGATACTGCTCTGTCAGCTCGTCGATCATCAGATTCAACGCGCCAAGATAGGTCGTCTCTGTACGGTCGGAAAGCTCCCCGTACGGAATGTTCCAGCTGTAATCATTGGTGCCGCCCTGAAGCAGAATCAGATCTACGTCCTCCCGGCTCTTTCCCGTTACGTCTCCGTAATTATAATATGCGTAAGCAGAGGTTGCAAACCTGTAATTTTCATCATTCACGAGATGGTCGTACATCGAAGGACGCACATCCTCGGAATACTGGTAGACATCATCGTTGTGCGCCAGCGTCCAGCCATCCTGACCGAGATTGGTCAGATTCCAGCCGCATTCCTTTGCCAGGAGCGCCAGCCATGTCTGATAGCTGTAAAGGTAGTCTCCGTCAAAACTGCTCGCACCGATGGCAAGCACATCCATGCCATTCATCTGCTCTACCATCACCGCGCGCTTCTCTTTCTTTACAGAATTGTCAGTCACAATATCCCAAAGCAAGGGTGTCATGCTCTCCGCCATCAGCTTCATACCATCATCGTTCAGATGAAACGCATCATATGCGTATTTCGCTCGGAACGTACTGTTTCTCATATCAACGCCCGACACATCAGGAGAGCCCGAGTCGATCAGCTTCACTCGCTCATTTTCCGCATACAAAGCTTCATAGAGATCCACCACACTAGAGGTAAATTCGATTGCGTTCGCCTTGTCCTCACGGTTCTGGTTGTTGTTTTCCCATGCCGTCATCATCACAACCGTCGCGTTCGGGTAATCTGCTAGCAACTTATCCACCATAAGCTTCCATGCTCCCAGAAAATCCTTGGGATCGGTGGAGCCGACCTCGCCCACAGGGGCTGATACCTTCGGACCGTAATCGTTGGAACCACCCTGCAAAAGGATCATATCCACATCCTCCGCATTACCGGAGGGATTGCCGCAGTTGTAGTAACGGCTATCCGCACGGCTTCCGAATTTATAAGTCGCCGTGTTGAACAAGCGGTCGTACATCGAAACGTTTGAGGTAATTGCAGGATTGTAAGAGATCGTTGCGCCGCCGATACCGAGGTTGGTCAGGTTCCAGCCGTACTTGTTTCCGAGCAGATTGATCCACTGCTTCTCCCCTATGGTTTCTTTCGCGCCGTAGAACAGGCTGTCGCCGATGGCAAGCACGTTCAGCCCGCGTAGATCCTTTTCATAAAATGCATCCTCGCCGCCTTCAAATGCATCGGCAAAAGCCTGCATCACCTTTTCCTCTGCGGCATTCAGATTTTTGTCTCTCATTTTGATGATCGCGCATTCGGAAACCGATCCCGTCAGCACATCCTCCTTATCGCTCTCGGCATATACGGTATAAACGGAGCCGTCCTGCAAGGTGACCTCCATATAACCCACACCAGCAAATGCCCGATTGTAATTTTCTTCCCTGATATTGACAATAGAGCCCGCAAACAGATATTGATCCTCTAAAATGTCTTCCCCGTACCAATTACCAAGGCGCACCTCGACGTCACGGAAGGTCACGGCACCGTCCAGTGCCTCGTGCGTGAACACATCCACCGCATCCAAAGTATCCGCCGCCGTGATCAACGTCCCCCAGCGAATCCCCTTGACGTTCTCGTCCGCTTTCAATGCCAGATAATCCGCAGGATCCACCGCCGTAACAAAACGGATTCCCAATGGAGTGCAAGTGCGTGCCTCCATCGAATACGAATCCAGTGCGATCGTCCGCGTTTCGATTACCATTCCGTCCACCGTCTCGATCACAGTGTCGCCCGTAAAGTACGACGTACCGTCAGGAAGCGTGATCTTCGCGTACACAAGCTTCTTTCCCGCCTCCGACACGTCAATCCGACCGCTCTGCCCGATCAATCGCTGCTTGCCGTTGATCGTGACATTCGCCGTTGCCGCCTCGTAAATTCGAATATTGTCAACGTCGATATAGTTGGTATCCTCGCCAAGATCCTTCGAGGTATACGCCTCTGAAACCTTGTTACACTTTGCGGCGATAAAATTGTTCGCACCAATCTTCACATCGGAACAATTATAATACGTGATCCAGCTTCCGTTGTTGATCTGGAATTTCGGATTCTCTTGCCGCGCATACAGTGCACCGTTGACATAAATCTCAAAGTGTCCGTTGGAAGGATGGAATACCATCTTCAATGTATTCCACTCGTTAAGCTTCATTCCAACCGCACCATCAACCACCTCACCACAGTTCGTAATCGAGCCATCCTCGAGATTGATCTTATACAGATTGAAATATTGCCCGGCTTCCTTCTTTTCTTCACCGTTTTCAGTGACAAACGAATATCTGCGGAACTGCGCCTCGACCGTCACATTCTTACTGCCGTTGTAATGCGGGCGGTAATCTACCTCGATCACGAAATCATACCCGTCATCCAACGACTCGTGATTGACTTGGATGGATTTGTCACAGTTCCCCTCACAAATTTCACTCCCTGTCGGACTGTTCGCCTTTGCAGTGTAGCTTCCAACAAACGGAACGTGCACAAACCGGTTACCGTCGGCATCCGCGCGTATTGCGGAGTAGGTCGGCACCGCCGCAAATCCGTCGTTGAGCGCCAGCGAATTCCCCTCCGTCAGCCCCTCGAAGTCCTGCTCACCATACAGGATAATGTCAGCCGATACCCAAAACGCCGTCATCGGAATCATCATAATTACCGCAAGCAAAAGCACTGTGATTCGTTTCGCCGTTTTCATCGTTTCATCTCCTTTTCTCAATTAATTTTTCCAGTATTTTTTACGATCTGCCACAGCAACGGAAGCATATGCTCTGCCATCACCGCCATACCGGTATCCTTCAGGTGATAGCTGTCGGTCGAATATGTATTTCTCCATGCAGAATCCAGCATATCCACGCCAGAAACCGACGGATTTCCCGCATCGATCAAGGCAATGCGCGGGTGATCTGCATACTTTTTATTATAAAGATCAATCACACTTTCGGAGTACTCGATCGACGTCAAGGTATCTCCATCACGTGCCTGCGCGCCGAGTCTCCACGAGGTCAGAAATACAATCGTCGCATTCGGATACTCCTCCAGCAATCGCTCCGTAATACAATTCCACGCGCCGAGGAAGGTGCCCGGATCGGTGGAATCTACCGTCCCCAAGGGTGCCGCAATCGCCGTTCCGTAATCGTTACAGCCACCCTCGAAAATAATCAGATCCACATCCTCGCCGTCTCCACTGATATCTCCGCAATGGAAAAACGGGTTGGGAGAGGTGTGCGTTGATGTACTGCCCCAACGGAAATCGTTCTTGCCGTTGAACATCCAATCATACATCGAGTTCTTGTTGCCGCGTTTCGGATCATTGTTTCGTTCAGTCAGCGAAACTGTCATACTGCCGATTCCCAGATTGGTCAGATTCCATCCACAATCCAATCCCAGCTTATTGACCCATTGGGTTGACTGCGGATAATTGACTGTTCCGGCAAATAAGCTGTCACCAAATGCCAGCACGTTCAGTCCGTTTAAATCTTCTCCGTAAAGCTTCATAACATCTCCTTCATATTGTTCATCCAGTTCTCGCAATGCCATTTTAGCGGCCCCCTTTGCACCTCCCGATAAAAGCATCTTCCGTGCGGCAACCGTCAGGGAAACCGTATTATTGCTATCAACACCGTCCGAGGCGTACACTACGATTTCGCTACCGTCCACAAACGCAACCCGCATGTATCCGACACCGGTAAACTCTCTGTTGTAATTCTGTTCCTTGATATTGGCAACCGATCCCGTGTACGTTGCGACCCCGGTAGCCTCATCCATGCTGTACCACTCTCCTGCGGGAAGTACGGCATAACCAACCTTTTTCACGCTCTCAAATGTCACCCGCCCAATTCCGCCAATCGAAAGCGTCGGAACGATCAGAGTGCCCCATTCCACGCTCGCAACATTCTCTCTTGCACGGAGTGCCTCCAGATCATCAAGATTGACCTTGGTCACAAAGCGTATTCCAAGCGGCGTACACAGTCTCGCCTCCGCGCGAACACTTTCAAAACCCAGGACAGCGGCATCGATCTTCATTCCCTCCTCAACGCTAACAAGGGAATCATTCGTCGTGTAAGTTGTACCGTCCGCATCCTCAATATCCGCCCACAAAAGCTGTTTTCCGCCCGCAGTCAAATCCAGAATACTCCCCTTGCCAATGGTGCGCGACTCACCGTTCAAGGTATAATGAACCTTCTCGGTCTCATACACTCGGATATTGTCCACATCAATGTAGCTGGCACTGGCGGCATCCTCGACAGACACATACGCCCCGGTGCTCTTATTACACTTGGCAACAATCAGCTGATTTGAACCAATCTGCGCATTCGTGCAATTACCGTAATAGGTATTCGCAAATCCGCTGCTCACGCAAACCAGCGAGGACTGTATCGAGTACAGCGCGTCATTGACGTAAAGCTTAAACGTGCAATTATTGGGGTAAAAAACCAGCTTGACCGTATTCCATTCGTCAAGCACCAGTCCTTTCGCTCCCTCCACAATATCACCACAGCCCGAGAGCTTGCCCGTAGAAAGATTGATCACGTAAAGATTCATAAAAATTCCGTTTTCATATCTTCCGTCGGGATTGCGGAAGCCGTAGGACTGAAACTGCGCCTCCACCGTCGGTGCCTTTGCGGACTCGCTTCCGTTGAAGTGCGGACGGTAACTCACCTCAAAGGTAAAGCTATCGCCGCCGTTCAATGCCACATGCTTTGCAACCAAGGATTTATCCCAATTAGAGGTATTGGAGGCGCTCTCACTCCCCACGAATGGAATACGTGCGTAACGGTTGCCGTCCGTATCCTCTCCCACTGATGAATGTGGCGGCACACCGCCGAGACCGTCGCTCGTGGACAGATTTTTTCCTACGGCAATCGAATCAAATGCTTGTTCCCCGTAAACCGCAGGCTCTGCGGCTGTCGGCAATACCGTCAGCGGAAGCATCAGAATTACCATGAAAAGCGATATCAATTTTTTCAACCTTCGCATATCTTCCTCCTTTTTTCAAAAACAGCGAAGCAGAAATGCTTCGCTGTTTGATGTAAATAAATTATTCTGCGGGAGTAGGCTCTACTACTTCAGGAGCGTGTGTCCAGTCACCGGGATCGTCCACCCAAGGGTCTGCATCGGGATCACCTGCAGGGAGCGTATCCACGGGATCGGTATCATCATCATCAGGGGGCGTCGAAGGGTTGTTACCGGGATCTGTAGTATTAACACCGGGATCCGTTGTAGCGCCCTTATCGGGAGTCGAGGACTCCTGATCTTCGGGAGTTGTGGACTCCTGATCCTCGGGAGTTGTGGACTCCTGATCCTCGGGAGTTGTCGTACCGTCGCCATCTGTCGTTGCATCCTGACCGGCGGTCGTGCCATCGCCATTGTCACCCTCACCGCCGCCACATGCTGCGATCATAACAACCATGCAGAACGCGAGGAGAATCATAAGATAAGTTTTCCAGTTTTTCATAAAAAATCTCCTTTTTATTTGTTTTCGAGACAAAGACTGCACTGTCCTTTGTCCTATGCTTCTATTATACTCGCGAAAGGCGTGTTTGTCAAGTAAAATTCATCAACAAAACATTTTTTTGTCACTTTGCAACAAAATGGCATGTCAAATTTGTTGATAACTTCCCACGAAACCGTCTTTCTTTCCCTTTTTTCGATCAATACCACGGAGACCACCCGTCGTCTCCGGATACTGTCAGAACATCCTTCTTGGAAAAACGGATGATTTTTACCTCGGGACTCTCGTATTCCGACTTCACTTTTTGCCCGATTTTCATGTAGGATACCACCCCGTCCAACCGTTATCGGTACCGGGTTGTTTCGTTGTCTCCTCCGGTTCAGTTGTTTCATCCCCATCAGAGGTCGTTTTTTCATCCGCAGACGAGGTTTCATTCTCATCGAATGTCGTTGTCTCCTCCCCGTCGGGCGTTGTCGTCACGACCTCGTCGGGCATCGTTGTCGTCACGACCTCGTCGGGTGTCGTTGTCGTACGGTCCTCAACAGTGGTACTCTCCTCCGTGGGGGCCTCACCCACACCGTCTGATGTGAGTGAGGTTGCCTCTCCCGAGGTTTCCGACGTGTCCTTTGTATCGTTTTGTACGGATTCGCCAAACGATTCACACGCACACACGCATACACACAGACACAGCGCCGCAGCCAATGCCAATATCATTTTCAAAAAACGCATATAATCCTCCGATCGAATCAGTCGGCAACCGTTTCGATGTTCAGTGTCACTCCGCTGATCGCCTGCCAGGTTTCACCGTTGAAGACCGTCGCCAGAAGCGCTCTGTCCTCTGCACTGCAATCCGTATTCATGAATACGGGAATCTGTCCGAGATCCGCAGAAACCGTCACGGTCTGACCGCCCGCAACCGTCTCACCCGTCAGCAGGTTGAGCCAGCTACCCGCAGGCAGATAAACATCCTTGGAGGTCTGATTGGCACTTACAATAGGCGCCACCAGAATCGCATCTCCGAACATATACTGCGTTTCCAGATCGTACACATTCGCATCATCCTGATACTGCAATACCATGTGCCGCACCACGGGCATGCCTGTGTCGCACGCAACCTTTGAATACTTTTGGATGTACGGTAACAGCTCCTCGTGCAGATCGCAGAACTCGCGGTAGATCTCTTGGGTCTCCTCGGTCATCTGGTACGCGTGACGAACGTCACCGTGCGTCTGGATATTAGACGTAAACGCCGTATACTCGATTGCTCTTGCGAAGATTGCAGATTCCGTCTCCACACTCATGGTGAAGGAGCCACTGCGACTGCTGTACGCATAACCCGCCATGTCGTAGGTCATAAAGGGAATGCCAGAGATACCTGTGTTGATCAGTGCAATCAACTGGTCCTCGATCTTCTCAAAGGAACGCACCTGGTCACCCTCCCACAAATAGGGATTGCGCTGGGATCCGATACCGCCGCCACGGGAAAGAACCACAAATCCGTCGGGGATTCCCTTCTCCGCCTTCATCTTGTTCATATTATTGTAGAACAGCGAGATAAAGTAGGTGGAGTACGCGTGGTGAACATCATCGTCCTCAAATACGCTGTCATCATACCAATCGTATTCAAAGTAGAAGTTCTGACCCGTAGACTGGTCATAAAGCCACCCCTCATTAGGCATCGTCTCGCAGAAGTCGATCTTGATACCGTCAATACCGATATCGATCAGCTGATCCCAAATAAAGTTCATGTACCAATCCACAGCCTCGGGGTTGGTGATATCCAAAAATTGCTGCGTCGAGCTGGTTCCGACGTCAGGGTTGGTGCCGTTGCCGGATGTTCTGGGAAGCTTGTAGATGCGGTCAATCGTGCCATCCTCATATGTCAGATTCGCCCAGACCTGATATTCGGACTTATACCCGCTCATGTTGGACGAAATTGAAGCAACACCCATGTAAAGCATCGTCTTAATGCCAAGATTCTCCAGCCATTCCACGGTTTCCTTCAAATCCGCTGCTTTCTCCGCATTGGAGGAAACCGAACTCCAGCCCCAAGGCTCCATCAGCATGGAATGCGGCTTCATTCCGGCGTTGATCAGATTAGTCACAATGGTCTTGACACCGTCGCCCGCAGGATTGCCCTTTGCACCCGTTTTGTCGTAGGTACCCGTTTCCTCGTTCAGATAGTAAATCACGTTCGGGCTGGACGTAGCGGGAGACTCATAAAGAATCGTATAATCGTACGTATAATTCGAATACTCGCTACCGATTGCTGAGCGGATCGTCGAGGAGCCATTCGTTCCCTGTACGTAGTAGCTGGTATAATTGGGAATCTGCGTGTAAGAAGTATAATTGGTTCTGTACTCCGAGCGATCCTCAAAGGTAGCCAGATCGGGGGAATAGCGGCAGATCATCTCTCCCTGCGCCCATTCCTCGGGAAGCCCCGAATGTCCCGAAAGCTCGGTATACCCCAGCAACGCGTCGCTCATCGCGCCTGTCGCATAGAAGTAGCAATCCATCAGATCGTTATCCAAGGTCAGCACCCACTCGTCGGATGATGCGGCGCCGAAGTCGGCAACGATTCTCTCGTAGCGGTTCATAAAGATACCCGCACCGCGCGAGGTCACAAACAGGGGAACCGCCACATAAGTGGTTGCTGTACTGTTCCAACCGTCGGAGGTGTACAGCACAAAGCTCGTGCCTCTCTTGTTGACAACGTCGAATCGCTCGCCGCCGCCGTAAACTGCCTCGCCGTCAAGCAGGTTGCCCTTGATCGTAAAGAACTCGTCGGAAGCCTCGCTCGATGTGGCCCCCGTAAACGATACATCGCTTACGTTCGACATCAAAGCACCCGTTGCCGAGTAGAATCGCATCTGGAATGAATCGGTGTAATCAATCGTTACGTACGTATCGTGATTGGCGGCAGTCACCTTCAATACACCGCCATCATCTACAATCGTCAGACGCTCCGCCGTATCCTTCGGATCCTCTCCCAGATACAGTCCCAGCGCCTGCGCCGCGCCCGTATCGTCAAAGCCGTCGTAGCTACTTGCATTTGCCTGCAGTCTCCAGCCGTTGTAGCCATCATAGGTCAGGCGGCAGTAAATTCCCGCCGCATTGCGG
>JAFTPJ010000154.1 GCA_017463405.1 Clostridia bacterium | reverse complement strand
TTTACCGAAAGGTATTGAACATCCGCTTACTTTGTAGTATATTTGAATCACCAAAAGCAGTCAAAATAAAAGTAAGATAATGGAATGCTATACTGTAAGTAGATTTGAATCAATCATTTGAGCGAAACTTGGATGTGTATCCAAGCTCTGTGAAATAAGAGCTGATTATCATTTTAAGCTCCTTTATGGTTTCTTTTGATATTTTATTGCTTTTGGGATAATACCAAGAATTGATTGCGTCTATTTCAGCAATTTTCGTTTCCCCTTCAATTTCAACCGAAAGCCAAACTCCTCTCTCTTCCCATTTCAGATAAAGGTAGCCATCCTCGAAAGCAAGCTCCTTGTGCTTCATTTTCTCAATACGCTTTTTGGTGTCTTTTTCGACCAAAATCAATTCTTTCTTCATAGTGCTCCAAAAGTTCCACAAGCTTTGCTCCGGATCCATGTCCTTGATCGGGTCAACCATATCGGGAGAATCTGCAAAAGTAAGTTTTCCGTTAAACAAACATTTTCGAACAATCCTGATACCACGATTTTTCACAGGATACTGAAGTCCTGCATACGGAAATCGCAAGCTGTCAAAGGTAGCAAACTGTTTCTCCAAATCAACAACACAGGGAATTTTAGCCGTATCAACTCCATCCTCGCTGTTCTGACAAACCGTCTTAAATAAATCATCCCTGAAACTTGCCTCTACCTGTTTTGCAAATATAAGGATTACAGTAACACGGTTTAGCGGTGATTTTTTCTGCGATTTGTCAAGAAACCGATGCTTCTTTGAGCCTTTTAAGAAGTTGGAATTTGCAATAGCGGAACTAATGATTGAGCGGTATTGTTTTTTGTCAAGAAAGTCAATATAGTAAACTGCTATCACTTTTTCGATACCGCCGGAGTAAATCGTCAAAGGAGCACTGCTTTTGTATTGGAGCATATTCGGCGTGGGTAAAACCGCGATAGGCGAATATGGTTTGCCAATTTTTAAAATTCGACTTTCAACTTTTTTGACAGTGAATGTCTCGGGAAGTGCAAATCTTTTCCTAGCTGTATTATTACAATGTAATAGTGCAAATGCAATATCCATTGACATCAACAGCACAAAGTTTTTAAAGAGATATATTAATTAATAAAATTATACCTACAACAACCTTAATTGTTTCGTGAACAAAATCCAAATTTGCTATGATAATAATTGGGGCGATAAATCCGCCAAGTACCACCACATAAACAAGTATTCTACACAATAATGCGTTTTTCAACTGTGGAAAATTCAAGCAGGACATCTCTTTTTTCAATCCAAATAAAAATGATACATCGGATATCTTCCGTTGCGCAATTTCAACACCTTGTGCAGCTTTCCTTCCTTTTGCATCGCATAAAGGACGTTGTAGGAAAGCTCGGCGTACGGCTTGAACAACGTATCCTTTTGGAAGACGCAGTCACAGTACGGCTTCTGCCAGATATGCTTCCACTCGGTTTCATACATCTTTTCCAGATCCCAAAGATTCTTGGGATCTTCTTTTTTGCCGCGCAAATACGCCTCGGTCAGATCATACGCTTTTTTGAAAATCTCTGCCGTGACAAGCTCCATATGCATATTCTCCACACGATGGCGCGTGATGGTCAGCTCACCTGCACGCGCCGCGCAGATCACCCCGTAAGGAGGCTGCACCACGGTGTCAAATGCAAGATCCTCAGGGAATCCGAACTGCGTGGTCGCAATATAGGTCTCCTCTCCAATCAAGCCCACGCTCATCGGTCGGTCAAGCTTACCGATGGCGATCGTATCCGGCTCGTCGGCATGGAGCGCAACCGCAACGATGCCGTTTGGACGCTCGGTCAGCGTTTTTCCGAGTGCCTCACAAACAGACATCCCTTGATCAAAAAGCTCCCCTGTCCGCAACGCATACGTCTCGGTTCCGTGATAGCACGTGTTGTCCGGCAGACGGAACATACCGGAGCCATCGTCTACAATTGCGCTCCGCGGACGCAATCCGCGCGCGAGATAGGAATTTACGATCTGACTTGTCAGATCCATATATGCAGGCGTATTGGTTGTCCCGAATATACCGTTTGCCACCAATGCAAGCTTCCCGGAAAAATCGAGGAAGGGGTGCATATGCTCCACGTCATCACCACCCGGACGAGAATGCGCGATGCCGATCGTACCGGGGAAATTGAGCGCATCGGTGGTACGAAGCAGCTCGTCTACGTCTCCGACCACCTTGGTCGAATACAGAACGCCGTTGTGAATGGTTGCGATACCCGTTCCCGCGCCTCCGTCGTAATATTGCTGACGGCGCAACATCTCAATCAGAATCGGCGCGGCTTGTTTGTTACCTACGTATCCTGCAATGTTACACATATCGATATAATCCTTTCATACGTTTGAAGCAATGGAACCTGATTATTTGGTTCCTACTCATCCATCGCTATCGCAGTGGATGAGTAGGCGCATAATCATAAATATTTATCAACACTTTTTCAATGGAAAAGAGCCTTCCCCTTGAGGGGAAGGTGACAGCTGTAGGCTGACGGATGAGGTGTCAATAAAATCCTAATTATTACAATGTATTGGGGAGAAAAATACTTACGTACTCCTCTCCCCCTTGCCATTTCAAAAATTATCTCTGGATTCTGCCCGAACCGTCGCCGCCTGCAAGCTTTTCTACCTCTGCGAGCGTGACCATGTTGTAGTCGCCCTCGATGGAGTGCTTGAGCGCGGATGCAGCTACTGCAAACTCAACAGCCGCCTGCGTGGACTTGCCGTTCATCAACGAGTAGATCAGACCGCCGCCAAAGCTGTCACCGCCGCCGACGCGGTCGATGATGTGCAGATCGTACTTCTTGGAGAAACAATACTCGTCGTCCTTGACGTTGTACAGCATTGCGGACCAACCGTTATCAAATGCGCTGTGGCTCTCACGAAGCGTGATTGCAACGTACTCAAAGCCAAACTTGTCCGCCAGCTGCTTTGCAACCGACTTGTAGCCCTCGTGGTTCAGCTTACCGCCGTAAATGTCGGTTGCCTCTGCCTCGATGCCGAACACGTCCTTTGCGTCCTCCTCGTTGGAGATGCAGACATCAACGTACTGACAAAGCTCGGTCATTGCCTCGCGTGCCTCTGCTCTGGTCCAGAGCTTGCCGCGGTAGTTGAGGTCGCAGGAGATCTTGAGTCCCTTTGCCTTTGCTACCTTACAAGCTTCCTTACAAATTTCAACTACGTTTGCGCCGAGAGCGGGCGTAATTCCCGTGAAGTGGAACCACTCGGCACCCTCGAAGATGCTGTCCCAATCAAAGTCTGCTTTCGTAGCCTTTGCGATTGCGGAGATTGCGCGGTCGTAGATGCAGACCGAGCCTCTCTGAGACGCGCCCTTTTCGTTGAAGTAAATACCGACTCTGTCGCCGCCGCGGGTGATCTTGGTGGTATCAACGCCGTATCTGCGCAGGCTGTTGACTGCTGCCTGACCGATTGCGTGCGTGGGGAGCTTGGTAACGTATGCAACGTCCATGCCGTAGTTGGCAAGAGAAACGGCTACGTTTGCCTCGCCGCCACCGAATGTGAACTCCACGTGGTCGCACTGTACAAATCTTTCATAGTTGTAGGGCTGAAGACGGAGCATCAGCTCACCGAATGTAATAACCTTACTCATCTTTATGTTCTCCTTTGATTATTTTACAAGGTGATAAGCGAAGCCGTTGATCTCATCTGCGAGATAAACGAACTTCATAGCGCCGTTTGCATCGTAGGTCGCGGTGGACATGTCAAACTTAACACCGCGGCGAGACAGATGATAAACTGCACGGTCGACGTTATTGGTAGCGATTGCGATGTGTCCGTGCGTGCCGGGTCCCTTTTCGTTCATCAATTCAAGCGCAGGACTTGCGAAGATGGACTTGGAACCTACGTTCACGGGGAACGAAAAGGCATTTGCCAGCACGTCGGCAGCAGCCGCAGAGGTCGTGCCGCAGGGATTGATACCGATGTGACGGAACTTGAAGCCAAGCATGGTGTCCACTGCCTCGCGAACGAGCTTTTCGATACCGGCGAAGTCGCCTGCAGCGATCATATCGGGATTGACCATCCAGCTACCGCCGCAGCACAGGATCTTCGGATTCGCGAGATAGTCGCAAACGTTTGCGGGATTGATGCCGCCCGTGGGCATGAACTTCACGCCGCCGTAGGGTGCGGACATTGCCTTAATCATATTCAAACCGCCGGACTGCTCTGCGGGGAAGAACTTGACAACGTCAAGCCCCAGAGTGAGTGCCTGCTCGATGCCGCTGGGATTGTTGATGCCGGGAACGATCGGACAACCCTTGGACTGGCAGTACTTGACAATCTCGGGATTGAAGCCGGGGCTGACGATGAATTTTGCGCCTGCCTCGATTGCGTCGTCAACCTGCGCCGTGGTCAGCACGGTGCCTGCACCGACGATCATATCGGGATATTCCTTTGCAATGATGGAGATCGCTTCCTTTGCGGCTGCGGTACGGAAGGTCACCTCTGCACAAGGGAGACCGCCATCAATAAGAGCCTTTGCAAGAGGAGCTGCGTCCTTTGCGTTATCGATCTTGATGACCGGAACAATGCCGATCAGGGAAAGTTGCTTTACTACTTCGTTCACTTTCATGTCCTCCAAAGTAAAAATTTCTACATATACAATTTTACACCAAATCTTGGCATCTGTCAAGGTGTTTTCGATTTTTCAAGCAGTTTTTTCGAAAAAAAGTCCGAAATGCGGCATATCGCATTTCGGACCTGTTAATTTTAATGCAATTCCATAGGTTCACCCGCAAGATCACACTCGCGCTCGATGATCTTCACCCATGCGCGCGCCACCAGAGCTTGACCTGCTCCTTTGGAATCCAGTTGCGGATAGCCCCTTGAATGAACCACAAGGACTTGTGCTCGGTATAAACGACACGATCGCCGTCCATCAGCGAAAAGCGAATGCTGTAATCTCGGAGGCTGACGTCGGGGGTAGAAAAGCGGAACGCCGCTGTGACGCCGACCTCACGCTCGTTGACGTTCTATGTGTAAACGTAGACCTCCTCAAAGCGGATGGGCGGAATGTCTATCGTATCGCTCGCCGCAGTCGGGCAATGTAAAGGATAGCGCCCATGCGCCGTCCAAACTATATTTTCTCGTTTTCATATGCATCCTCCTTCTATCGGATAAGCTCATTGTATCACACCGAAAACAGCTTGTCAACACACCCGTCATAGAGATTTTTTTGATAAAATCAAAAAATCAATCAACGATTCATAGACACTGCTGATTGACATTTTTGTGTCTTCGTGATATAATAAAACCATCCTCGGATCAAGAAAGGAGACACCATGCAAACCGCAATCCAAGCACAATTGCGTGCCATGCAGGATGAGATATACAAGGATTTTCAATGCAAGCTGATGCCGACAGTCGATCGCGAAGCCGTCATCGGCGTCCGTACGCCGCAGCTGCGGCAGATGGCAAAAGCACTTGACGCAACGGAGGCAAAGACATTTTTGTCGTCTCTTCCCCACCGCTATTATGAGGAAAACAATCTGCACGCCTTTCTGATCGAGCGAATCCGCGACTACGACGAATGCATCGCGGCGTTGGACACCTTTCTTCCGCACGTGGACAATTGGGCAACCTGCGACTCGATGAATCCCAAAATTCTCGGCGAGCACCTCGACCGACTGCTCACCGACATTAACCGCTGGCTTGCCTCATCCGACGTTTACGCCGTGCGCTTTGCGATCAAGCTTTTGATGACGTACTTCTTGGACGAGGCGTTTGACCCCGCATATCCCGCGCGCGTCGCATCGATCAAAAGCGACGAATACTACATCAACATGATGATCGCATGGTACTTTGCAACGGCACTTGCCAAGCAATACGACGCGATCCTTCCCTATATCGCCGAGCGCAGACTCTCGACGTGGATCCACGCAAAAACGATCCAAAAGGCGATCGAGAGCTATCGCATCACACCCGCACAAAAAGAAAATCTGAAAACCCTAAAATGATACGTCGGAGCAATACCAATCCTGCTCCGACGTATTATTTATTTGATTAAACGGTACATATCGAACACGTGGAACGTCTCCGTCCGAAAATGCGTGTAGCCGTCCTTCACATCAAACGGGACAGATGCTCCGTCGGGCAACCGCTCCACCGCGAACGCCTCACCCTTGACTGCAAGTGAAAACGGAGCTACATCCGACATTCTTGCGCGCTCGTCCAGATGCGTGACATTGACAAACCACTCGTTCGTGTCCTCGAACAGCGTGATTTCAACATCCTCGGGTGCGGTGCTTGTAAAGGAAAACGGAGCATCGCCCAGCAAACGGCGCACGCAGTTGATCAGCACGACTCGATATTCCTCCATGTCGATCGCCTCGATCGGAAGCGCCGACCAGATGAAGCGTCCCTGTCCGTATCTTCCCTCGATTACCGTCGGGTACGCCGTCGCAATTCCCGGGGGATCGGAATGGATCGATGCAAAGTCAATCTCCTGCGGCTTGGTATACGGAAGCTTCAGCGTTGCCAGAACCGTACCGCTCCGCACGTTTTTCAGCAATGGTGCACGGGCATCAAACGGCAAGGGATATACTGCGTTGAAACCGCCGAAAATCCCCTCGTTTTCTTTTGTCGGTGCAATATAGACGTTGCTTTCCTCGCTGTATCCGCAAACGCTTCCTCCCCCCGTGAGTGCTTCGATCAGTGCCGCATCTCGCGCGCCGCTGATGTAAGCATTGCCGCCCGCTTCCAGATATTGCAGAATCCGCTCGCTGTCCGCTTCCTGTGCGCTGACCATGGGAATGACCAGCGCGCGATAGCCGTCAAGCGTGTGAAAGCCGCCCGTTACACCGAACGGAATATGCGATGCAATCAACGTCTTCGACGCACCGATACAGCCGTCCTTGCTGTCAAAGCCGCAAAGGCTTTTTCCGAAACGGCTTTTGATGCCGTAATAAAGTCCGACATCCTCTGCCATCTTGCCGTGCAGATATGGCTCGTAAGCGGATTCCTTTTCAAATACGCGTCCAATGCGCTCGTACACGCGTTTGTCCTGCGTGCCGACGGGATCAATGGCATCGATCACCATCGTCGCGCCATGATGCGCCGTAGTCAAAAGAACCTCCGTCAGCATCTCGTCCTCCGTCTTGGTCAGCGTGTGGGCGCACAGAGCGGGCTTGCAACGGGAAAACATATAGTCGAACGGTTGACTTTTCGTAATGTTCTTATAAAACTTGCAGGCAAGGGAGTGGTTGAGAATGCCACCATACAGGTCGCCTCCAACGAAATCACCGGCGGCGCTGACCGCTTCGGCACAGCCGTTATTGGATGCCCCCGCAATGCCCTCCGCAAAATTGTGCTCCACGGAAACAGCGGGATCAATGCTTTTAACGTGATCGGTAACCGATTGAATCCACTCCCCCATCCACTCGTATTTTTTGCGCATGAGCATACGGTGTACCTCGCTTCCGTCCTTCGGCTCGCTCATGGGAAACGAAGTACCGACCTCACGCTCCCAGCGCTCGCGGCATTTTTGGCAAAAGCAGGTGTGCGGCCAGAACGGCATATCGAAAAACATACCCTCCACATCAAAATACGAAATCATCTCGTCGATTTGACGGTAAACAAAGGCACGGTACTCGGGATGATTCGGGCAAAGAAGCCCGTATCTGCCGTCATTCGTGGAAGCAAATGCGCGCACCTCAGCGTTATCGGTACTGCCACCGTTTTCTCGGCGCGACCGCCCGTTTGCCTGCACCATACGCCACGCGGGATGGCGGTCATGCTCCGCCGTATTGTAATTGAGGCTATAATAGCCCGTAACGGTAATGCCGTTTTGGTGGCACAGATCCACCGTGCGCCGCATCATATCCTCGCGCCCGAGAAACGCGCGGTGCACGATCCCGCTCTCGGTGGGATAGTAGCAAAGTCCCGCGTGCGACTGAAAATACAGCATCGCATTTTGAATGTTTCCGCGCTTAAGATTCTCCACGTATTCCTCCGGAGAAAACTTGCTCAAAAAGGAATCGTCCCAGTCGGCGATATGCATGTCACAAAGATGGCGTCTGTATGCATTTGAATACCACATCGTTATACCTCCCACATCGCCCACAGGCGGTCAAGCTCGGGATTTTGCGCGAAATGCTTCAGCATCACAAGCGGCTCGGTGGCAGAGGTATTTGTAACCGTCACTCCCGCACATGCCGCACCGTGTGATACGAAAAATTCATCGTTCGTCAATTCCCCGTATCGGATCAACGTCGGTGTTTCGATCTCCCATACACCCATTTTACCGTGTCCCTGAATCAAAATCATGCCATATGCCGCTTCGTCGCGCACGGTCACCGTTTGTCCCGGATAGACGGTGAGACGCTTGGCACTCACGTTCTTGCACTTATAGCAGATCCATTCTTCGGTGTGCGACGCATCGGAACGGATCGTCAATGGCTCCATAAAGCGATGCTTCTTGAAATCGGGATCTACGTTTGCCTCCCAATCGATCACGTCCATCAAGTAATCAAAGTTTCCTTTTTCCTCGGGCGGACAGTTTTTCCAGAGCAATTCCTCGCTGACGCACTCCCCACCGTACAAAACCGATTGGTACATGGCGTAAACGTCGCTTGTAAACTGCGGTTCATACGTACAAAGACTCGCGGGCGCGTGCAAGACACCAGGCGGCACGTCCCATCCTGTATCCAAGGTGATCTTATACGCCTGTGAAAGATCCAAGAGGTGATTGTCACCCTTGGTGAAATTTTCAAGACAATGCCGAAGCTCTTCTTTTGTCGTTCCCGGTGAGATTCCGAAAAAGGTGAACGGAAAAGTCCCGCCGTGGTTATTGCACTGCGAGGGGAAGAAATACATCTCGGGCTTACCGCTTTCTCCCACTCTTGCCGCGTGCTCGTCGCGGTGATGGATATGATGCGGCAGCGGTCCCTTGTTATCAAAAAATTTGGAGAACATCGGCCAGCGGTGATAAGTATTCCAAAGTGTCTCACCAATTAAATTCCCACGCATGCTTTCCACCATGTCGCGCAAAAGCACGCGCTCGTTGCCATCCGCGGAAACGATGTAGCTGAGTCCCTCGTCAACGGGAGTGTCGGGGCCGTTGTCGGCGTGTGTGGTGGACGCAAACCAACGCTCGTCAATGCCGCCGCGCTCCAATCCCAAAACGTAATAATCGTCGGGATGCAGCTTGATGCGCTTTCCCGGAATGCAGAAGGCACGCGGCACCCACGTCGGTGCAAGACGGAGAATTCCATGCCCCTCGGTAAATAATTTTTCAAACATCGATTCATCCTCCTTATTTTTCTTCAGTATAACATAAAATTCCTCACAAAAAAACACTCAATCGTTCCGAAAAATCGGAAAAACGGACATTTTTGAAAAAGGGATTGCCAAAAGCAAAAAATCATGGTATACTAAAATCGGGACGGTGATCAAATGGAGGCAAATGAAATTTTGAAATCAATATGCGATGACGTGGAGCTGATTTCCGGCATCAAGACGGTCATTTGGGACAAGCACAAGAACATGATCCACACACAGCCGAACGGAATGTGCGATTTTTGCGCCGAGGTCCGCAAGAGCCCCGTGCTTGCAAAAAAATGTCGGGAATGCGATCTTTCGGGCTTTGCGGGATGTACACCCGATCGCGACATTCACATTTACCGCTGTCACATGGGACTTGTAGAGGCAATCGCTCCCATTACCGAAAACGGATTACCCGTCGGATATCTGATGCTGGGACAACTGCTCCCCGAAGGAGAGCGAGAAACGGTGGCATCCCGCATCGATGCCTTGGACGAACCGTCCAACAAGCTTGCCCTGCACCGATCCTTGTCGCTGATAAAGGAAACCAACGAGGAGCAATTGCGCGCCGCCGTGCGGATTCTTGCTATGTGCGCTTCCTATGTTCGGATGAATGCACTCCTGCAACGACAAAAAAGCAGCGTCGTAAGGGAAATCGAGCAATACGTCGCGGCGCATCTCTCCGACGCCGCGCTCACAATCGCTATCGTCTGCAAAGCACTCGGTCTTTCCCGCACCGCGCTTTACACCGCGTGCCGCGAGGGCTTTGGCATGGGGCTTGGCGGCTACATCGTGCGCGCACGTACCGACCGTGCAATCACTCTCTTGAAAACGACCGAGCAATCTCTCTCCGATATTGCTAATGCCGTGGGAATTTCCTCGACGGATTATCTGACCAAGCTGATCAAAAAGCAAACGGGACTCTCGCCAAAAGCCATTCGTTTGCAAGCAAAATAAAAAGAGGTGTTTCAAATGCGGTTCACGCTTGAAACACCTTTTCATCTTATACCTTATATTTTCATTTTCTCGGGAAAATCCTTCATCATCGCGGGAATATCGATTCCCTGCGGACAGACCTCGGCGCACGCACCGCAGCCGATGCAAGCGGTAGGATGCGACTCGGGTGTCAGTGCGGAAACGCCGCGCCGTGTGATGATCGTCCACCCCGTAAAGGTCTTTTCGTTATACAGCGAGATCAGATATGGAATATTGAGTCCCTTCGGACAGTAGTCTACACAGTAGCGGCAAGCGGTACAGGCAAGTGTATTTTTACCGCTCTTCTCGGATGCAATCTGCATCAGCGTGTTCCACTCCGTTTCGTTCAAAGGCTTCTCCTCGGAGAAAGTCTTGATATTCTCCTCCAGCTGCTCAAGGTTTGACATTCCTGACAGCGTCACCGTGACCTCGGGAATCGTCTGCAAGAATCGGAACGCCCACTCGGGTATGGTAGCATCAAGACGCAAAGCGTGCAGACGCTCCTCGTACTCAGGTTCAAGCTTTGCGAGGCTACCTCCGCGCACGGGCTCCATTACCCATACGGGGATATTTCTTTTCTTGAGCATCTGCACCATCGCCTTGGCATCCTGGAAGCTCCAGTCCAGCCAGTTGAGCTGCAATTGACCGAATTCCATGTAATCTCCGTATACCTCCAGGAATCGGCGCATAACGTCGGCATTTCCGTGGAAGGAAAAACCAAGATGGCGGATGCGTCCGTTCTCCTTTTGCTTTCGCACGTAATCAAGCGTTCCGTATGTGGGATCGAGATAACGATCGATGTTTGCCTGTGTCACGCTGTGGATTAAGTAAAAATCAAAGTAATCAACCTGACATTTTAGCAATTGCTTTTCAAAAATCTCCTCAATCTTTCCGTGATTGGAAAGCTCGTAGCCGGGGAATTTGGATGCCAAATAAAAGCTGTCGCGGGGATACTTTTTTAGCAACTTCCCCATCACGATCTCGGAGTTGCCTCCGTGATAGCCCCAGGCGGTGTCGTAGTAGTTGATTCCGCTCCGCATGGCGAAATCCACGATTTGCGCCGTTTTTTCTTCGTCAATCTTACTGCCGTCGTCTTCCAGCGTAGGAAATCGCATACATCCGAGTCCCAGTGCCGAAAGAGAAAGTGAACCGAATTTTTTATAAATCATACCATACAGCTCCGTTTCTTGTATTTCTGTTATCATTATA
The DNA here is from genome assembly GCA_017463405.1 of Clostridia bacterium. Classification (GTDB taxonomy): domain Bacteria; phylum Bacillota; class Clostridia; order Oscillospirales; family CAG-272; genus UMGS1865. The sequence continues at coordinate 3,350 of JAFTPJ010000154.1, read as the reverse complement.
ATTCCATATCCCCGTGAAGTCAAGACTTTTTGCATTATTTTTATACGAAATTGAAATTTTAAGAAAATTGCCTTGATTTTTTCACAAAATCATGATATAATAAAAATATTCATTCATTTGCGCATCGGAAAGGAGGAGCTTATGCAGATACAGGAATCGGGAGAAATGTACCTGGAGACCATTTTGGTGCTGTCGCGCCAATCGGGGCACGTCCGCGCCATTGACATCGGCGAGCACATGGGATATTCCAAGCCGTCTGTCAGCCGCGCCATGGGACTGCTCAAACAGGGGGACTATATTCACATCGCCGCAGACGGCTCCATCACACTCACCGAAACGGGGCGCAATATCGCAGAAAAGATTTATGAGCGTCATACACTACTGACCCAGTTTTTGATCTCACTCGGGGTCGATGCGGCAATCGCCTCCGAAGATGCCTGCAAAATGGAGCATAGCATCAGCGACGCGTCGTTCCTGGCGATCAAGGCTCATGCAATGAAGTATACCAAAAATCCATAACAAAAAGATCATAGTCGACCGAACGGCTATGATCTTTTTCTACCCTATTTTCTCACATCATTCCGCTCACCGTTTTGCGATACTCGCGCGGCGTTTTTCCCGTGGTTGCCTTGAACAAACGGCGGAAATATATTGAGGATTCAAATCCCAATCTTTCACTCAATTCCTCAATCGAGGTATCCGGATGGTCAACAAGGCTCCGCTCGGCGTGGCGGATTATCATTTTGTTTTTGTATTCGATGGGAGACATTCCCATCTCGCGTTTAAAACATTCGTAAAAATAGGACGGGCTGATATGGCAGAGGGATGCCAGCTCGGGGACGCGAAGCGGCGAATCGTAGTGACTTTCGATATAGCGCACCGCCTCCACGATGCGGTCATTGATCGTCAGGGCGCGCTCGTACGCCATGCGCGGAAACAGCGCCGACAAAAGCTGCAAAAAACTCCCCACAGCGTACAGAGAGGAAAATGAATCGTGCTCCTTTTGCACAACCTCCGAGAACAGCGGCTGCAGATGCGCGCAAGTTTCAATTTTCTGTAAGCCGTACACGCGGTTTCCGATCGGCTCGCCAAAGGGCACCAGATCGAAGTGACAGGAGAAAAATGTTGTTGCCGGATCACCACGCCAGACCGAGGTATAGCGACATCCCTTGGGAACGTAAATTACATCCCCCGCACACACCTCAATCTGCTTATTGCCGCAAAAAAAATCTGCACAGCCATCCACGATATAAGCGACGCTATGCAACGGTCGCGGCAAATGCGAATAGTCGAAAACAGCGTTCATTTGTGTCGAAAATCGGTTTCCTCGCAGATATGTCAACGGGATCGAATAGGTCTCCACAATCAAACCTCCGTAGAATCGTTTTGTTTTTTACTATTATACACTCTTTTCTTTTTTCTGTCAAGCGGTTATAATAAAGCCATAACAAATCTTTATTGAAAAGGAGATTTATCATGACAAATAAAACCGTATTGATCACCGGTGGTGCCTCCGGCATGGGACTGCGCCTTGGAGAATGCTACGCAAAGGCGGGCGCAAACATCGTCCTTGCAGATATCAATCAGGAGGCGCTGGATGCTTGCGTTGCCAACATCCGCGCCTATCATGAAAATGTAATCGGCGTGCAGGTCGATGTCCGCGACTACGCACAGGTCGTAGCGTCGCGCGACGCTGCTGTGGAGCGCTTCGGCTCAATCGACATTCTGATTAACTGCGCGGGCGGTGCCGAAACACGCATCTGCAACGCACCCAACGTCTTTTACGAAAACCCAATAGAGGTCTACGATTTTGGAATTGACGTCAACCTCAAGGGTGCAATGTATTTCGACCACGCGGTCATGCAACAAATGGCAAAACAGAATAGCGGCGTGATCATTCACCTCGGCTCAATTACGGGTGAGGAAGGAAGTCCAAATGCCGTCGCGTACGCTGCATCCAAGAGTGCTTTGATGTTCGGCGTTACCAAATCCATTGCGCAGGCGGGCGCCGAGCACAATATCCGCTGTGTCTGTATCGCCCCCGGTCCCGTGCTGACGCGCCCCGCAATGGCAGGTATGAAAACCATGCTCGGCAGAGCCGCAGAGGTACAGGAAATCGTGGATATGATCATGTACGCGGCATCCGACAAATGCGCATTCCTCAACGGTGTCCACATTCTGATGGACGGCGGCAGAAGCGTGATGTTCAACAAACAGTAAAGGAGAAAATTATGGAACACAAGCCGACCTTTTTACATCAAAACAAACCGATGATTACCTGCATGGTGCAAGCGACCAATCCCGATGAGCTCATTCGCCTGGTCCGCACTGCCGCCTTTGACGGTGCAGACGCATACGGCTTTCAGTGCGAGCAGCTGGAAAGACAATACCAGAATGAAGAAAGCATCAGAAAGATTTTTGACACCATGTCTTCGCGCCCGATCTACGCAACCAACTATCGTATCGCATTCAACCAAGGCAAAACCGACGAGGAGCTTGCCCAAGGCTATCTTTGGCTTTGCGACATGGGAGCGACGCTGATTGACGTCATCGGTGACCTCTACTGCCCCACGCAGTATGAGATTACAAAGGATCCCGAAGCGATCAAAAAGCAGAAGGAACTGATTGAGCAGATCCATGCAAAGGGCTGTGAGGTGCTGATGTCCTCGCACACCCTGACATTTATGAGCACCGAGGAGGTGTTGGCAATTGCGAAGGAACATCAGGCGCGCGGCGCGGACATTTCAAAAATCGTCACCGCCGCCAACAGCGAGGAGGAGGAATTGGAGAATCTGAAAACCGCAACCGTTCTGCGCCGCGAGCTGGATATTCCCTTCCTATTCCTGTCCGGCGGTACTCACAACCATCTACACAGAGCATTCGGACCGTACATCGGCTCCTGCATGTGGCTGACCGTTCCGCTGTACGATCAGTGCGCGACAACGTCACAGCCGTTGCTTCGTTCCATTCGTGCAATCGCGAACAGCTTTGATAATTGATACAAAAAAGAGGCGTCGCAAGGGGTGCCTTCCATAAAGCAGGTTTTATCCTCCCTGCGAGATCCGAACAGCGTTGCTGTTCGCCCTTCGGGTTTCGACTGCGTCCGCCCGTGTCATTCTGAGCGAAGTGGAGCGGAGTCGAACTGCAAAGTAGCACCGAGCAAAGCGAAGGTGGAATCTCGGGCGGACTTCGCTCAAGATGACACGCAGGGGCAATACCTACCGAAAAAGCAAAAGGAGTACGGACGATTTGTTCGTACTCCTTTTTCATACAGTCGGGCGGTAATAAGCAGAAGCAGTATAGCAACCAAAATAGAGGGGAACGCGCGTGTACTTGGAGAATAGCCCATA
>JAFTPJ010000153.1 GCA_017463405.1 Clostridia bacterium | reverse complement strand
GTGTTCGACAAGTCCTTTCCCGAGCTGAAAACGAAATGTAAGATCATCATTTGAACGCAAAGAGTTTTCCACAGCCGAACGGTGGAAAAGTGCTTTAATTTGTGGAAAAGTCTGTGGATTATGCGGAAAACTTGTATTTTGTCCTGTTTATTCGCTTTTTTTCGACGAAAAATGCATAAATAAAGGGATAATACAGCCGCGCATACATTGTGGAAAACTTTTGGATTGCGAGCGATTTTCCGCATCTTCCTTCCGAGGGTGAGGCAAAAATACAAATCTTTTGTAAAACTATTGAATTTCGGATAAAAATCCGTTATAATAGTATCGTAAAACAGATGACGCGGATTTGAAAACTGCAGATCCGCGGAAAGGAGCACGACGAATGAATATCAATGAAATGGAGGCCTTGATCGGGGAGGCGGTACGGGACGCTGATCTGCGACCTGAGGAAATTCCCGCAATTGACCTTTATCTGGATCAGATCACGAGCCTCGTTTCGGAAAAGCGACGCGATGCGTCCCCCATGTTTGAGGATCGCGTGCTGACCAAAACGATGATCAATAACTATTCCAAGGACGGACTGCTCTCGCCTATCAAGGGCAAAAAGTACAGCAAGGAGCAGATTCTGCAGATGCTTTTGGTCTATGAGATGAAGAACACACTTTCCATCGGAGAGATCAAGCGCATTTTGCAGAACGTGTATGCATTGCCGGAATACGACGCGCAGATGCTGGAGGGTATCTATCGACGCTATCTGGACATCAAGGAATCGGAGCGGGAAAATACCTGCGGGGTCGTTCGCGGCTTCATGGAGCAGACGGCGCTGGATGCTGAGGATGATGCGGACTTTTTTACATTGCTTCTCGGACTTGCGGCAATGTCGTCCTACCTGAAAAATACGGTACAGATTTTGCTGGAGAACCGTTATCCCGATCTCAATGCAGAGAAAACGCGGGAGGAGCAGGAGAAAAAGGAGGAGGAGAAACGTCGAAAGGCGGCGCAGAAGGCGGAAGCCAAACGCCAAAAGATACAGAAGGAAAAGGAAGCGAAGGCGAATGATACTGTGGAGGGAGAGAAGCTATGATCGATCTGCGGCAGGTCAGCACGCCCGCGCTGGCGTACCTCGGCGATTGCGTACTGGAGCTTTGCGTGCGTGAGCACCTGGTTGGGAGCGGGCTTTCTACCTCGGGACATTTGAACGAGGCGGCGTTGCAATACGTCCGTGCTTCGGCGCAGGCAGAGGCAATGAAAAAGATTCTTCCGATGCTGAACGAGACCGAAGAGGCGTATTTCCGTCGTGGCAGGAATATCGGACATACCAGCGTCCCTAAACATGCTACGGTCAGCGATTACCGTACTGCAACGGGCATGGAAGTTTTGTTCGGATATCTGCATCTGTCCGAACAAAGGGAGCGTATTGACGAGCTGTTCCGCGCGGCATATATCACTCCCGAGGAGCACTGATCCAATAAAGCAATATTTGCAATGTATTGCGCAACAAAAACAATTGAAAAAATCAAAGCAATTTGCTATCATAGAAGCACTTTTACAGAAAGGAATCCGAAAACATGAACAATCCGAAAATTAAAATGACCATCCGTGACTTCGGCGAAATTACCGCCGAGCTTTATCCTGATAAGGCACCTAAGACCGTTGAAAACTTTCTTTCCCTGATTGAGAGCGGCTTCTTCAGCGGCTTGATCTTCCACCGTTTCATCAGCGGCTTTATGATCCAGGGCGGCGGCTACAACGAGAGCTTTTCCGACAAGGATGCACCCTCTATCAAGGGTGAGTTTGCGTCCAACGGCTTTGCACAGAATGATCTCAAGCACACCCGCGGCGTGCTTTCCATGGCGCGCACCAACGATCCCAACTCTGCGTCCTCGCAGTTTTTCATCATGCATCAGGACGCTCCTTACCTCGACCGTCAGTATGCGGGCTTTGGTAAGGTGACCGAGGGCATTGAGGTTGTCGACAAGATCGCGGCGGTTCCCACGGGACGCATGGGCTGGTTTGACGATGTGCCGCGTGTTCCCGTTGTGATCGACAGCATGGTTATTATCGAAAGATAAGAGGTACTTTGGATGAAACTGTTGACGTTAGAGGAACACAGAGAACGGCTTTCCAATATCCGTTACGCCGAGGAGCACGTCAAAGGATGCATGCGCCGTGAGCGCATCCGCGACTATATCCCGGGGCAGGTGATCTACAATCTCGGCGAATATCCCGCGAAATTTTCCATCCGTCCCACTGAATACGACTACGATCGGATCAAAACGCTCTCCGAGCGCGGCGTGGGGCTGATTCAGTTGCACGAGGAGTGGAATGACTCACAGCGATTGCTCGGTGCCGATAAATACACCTCGCACGATCCCGATGGACTCAAGGAATTCATCAAGCTTTGCCATAATTTCGGGATCAAGGTGCTGCCCTACGTTTCGAGCGGCTTTTTCGATCGGCGCGATCCCGATTTTTCGGAGCGCTTTTCACAGCACGGCATGTATGAGCTGAACGCGTCGTATTTTCGTTACCGCTGCTGTGATGCGGCATCCGCCGAGTGGAACGAATATCTGATGCCGAAATTGGAGCAGATTCTCGACACCTACGAATTTGACGGGCTTTATAACGACATGGGCTATGGCTGTGCGAATGCGCCGGAGTTTGGATATCTTGACTACGATCCGTATTTTGAGGATTTGCTCGCGCGGATCTATACGATGGTGAAGGCGCGCGGCGGCATCGTTAAGGTGCATCAGGGGCAGTGCGTTTGTCCGAAAACGAAGGAGCGTGTGTATGATTATCTGTGGGTTGGCGAATGCGTCAGACATGCCAAGGATCTTCTGGTGACCGCACAATTTGACCCATACGTGATCATCAATCCCGACTTTCGTTTTCTGGAGGGCGAGAGCGAGGAGGGCTTGTATGCGATGGCTCTGCCCTCGATGCAATTTTTGCTTCGTGTGGACGGCAGACCCGTCACAGGTGAGCGCGTATTCGTTCCGGGCGTGGAGTATGTCAACGATCCCGGCAACAACGAACTGATTCACTTTGAGGCGATGCGGAAATGGCACGCGGAGCATCCCGAGGGACCGTACTGTTACAGCGAGTGGTCGGCGATCCCCGACGATCCCGCGATGCGCGAAAAATGGTTCGATTATCTGGCGCTTTACCGACCGATGGTAACCGAGAATACCGCCGCATATATTGATATCGGCGAAAATGCTATTGTCTGCGGCAAGATGCCCGAAGACGTGCACATGAGTCTGTTTGTCAACGGGGAATGCTATCTGTGCATCTCCAACGTGGGGGATGCGCCACAGACCGTGACATTTGCGGACGAATGGATCGACCGACAAACCAATGAACGATTGAGAAACATTACGCTTGCGCACGGAAAAGTCCGCTTTTTGAAGCTGCCGCGTGCATAATGCCGAAAATACCGAAAACGAAAGGTTGTGACCGTATGAATACAAAATTGTTGAAGCTGTTAAGTAAGGATTCTCGCACTTCTCCCGCAGATCTCGCCACCATGCTCGGAATGACCGAGGAGGAGGTTACGGCAGAAATTAAGGAAATGGAAAAAGAGGATATCATCCGCGGATATAAGGCGGTGATCGACTGGGATAAGCTGGACAGCGCGTACGTTTCCGCGATTATCGAGCTGAAGGTGACCCCCAAGGCGGGGCTGGGCTTTGAGGACGTTGCGGCAAAGGTGATGAAATATCCCGAGGTGGAGTCCGTTTACCTGATGTCAGGTGTTTACGATCTGAACGTGGTTGTCAAGGGCAAGACCTTTCAGGAGGTTGCAAAATTCGTTGCCAAGGAGCTGTCCACCATTGAATCGGTAACCTCTACCGCAACGCATTTTGTTCTGCGTCGCTATAAGGAACTTGACGTCGAGCTGCTTGGTAGCGGCAAGGATGAACGGGGGAGCTATTTGCTGTGATGGATTATAGCAAGATTTTGTCCCCTACGGTGACCGATATCAAGCCGTCGGGCATCCGTAAATTTTTCGATATCGCAAACACGATGGAGG
>JAFTPJ010000152.1 GCA_017463405.1 Clostridia bacterium | reverse complement strand
GCTTTGAAAAAGGAGGTTACATATTTTGAAAAAAGTAATATCTATGTGTTTGCTTTGCATTCTGTTGCTCACTGCATGCGCACCCCCCACCCCGCCGATTGAGGAAACCACCACGGATACACCGTCGGGCAATGAAACAACTACTCCCGAAGAAGTCGAAACCACCACTCCTGAAGAAGATGAAACAGACCCACCTACGTATGAAGAACGATTTGCAGAAGTCTTGAAGAAATATGGATATACATCTATAGATGATTTTAAAGCGAATTCGCCCGGAAAGCCGCTTCATCCGTTAAATGTTTCTGTCAACGACGTATACGTAGGAATGCCTCTTATGGAGTTTGAAAAGCTTATTTGTTTCCTTGATTTAATGGTATATGAGCATGGAAGTCCATTTTGGTTTTATTGGGTGGATAAGGATCAAAATTATGTAATTACCGTTTTTGACGGCAGCGATGGTGAACTTAATGCTCATACTGTACGTGAAATCAAAGTGTTTGAAAATGTGAAAGAGGATGTAACGAAAGAGGAGATTCTTTTGATAACTCCCGGAATGCATCTTTATGACGTTATTGAGGCGGTCGGTTTTCCAAGATACAACAGCATGTCCGGAAATAGAGCAACCAGCTTTGGTTCCGCGCGGTATCAGCTTGTTTTTGACACTGATACAATGACATTAAAAATCAACGAACCGTTGCTTCGTCAGGAATATGAAAGCATGCAGAATACAACCGAAACCACCAATTCGGAAAATTCTACGAACGTTCCTGAATCCATCGAATGACTTATCCTCCCCCAACCGCCGAGGCGGTTGGGGGATTTTTGTCGCTTGGTTGATTATTTGCAATGCGGGTCTTGACTTTTTTCGTTTTTTCATGTATAATAAGATGAGATATTATGGTTATCAATAAGGTTGGGTATAATGGAGAAAAGAAGAATTTTGCCGCCAGAGGAGACGGAGGCGCAAAAAAAACACATCGCGTGGATGCGTGCAAATAATGATTGCTACCTTGCAGAGAACGGTTGTCGCCGCGGCGCATTTGTTTTGACCTTCGGCTGTCAGCAGAATGAGGCGGATAGCGAGAAGCTTGCGGGACTTTGCGAGGAGATGGGCTATGCAATTGTCGATGAGCCCGCCGATGCGGAGCTGATTGTGGTCAACACCTGCGCGATCCGTGAGCACGCCGAGCAGAAGGCGCTCTCGATCGTGGGGCAGTACAAGCACCTCAAAACGAAGAATCCCGCGCTGATCATTGCCGTGTGCGGCTGTATGATGGCGCAGGAGCATCGCCGCAACGACATCAAATTCCGCTATCCGTACGTGGATTTTATTCTCGGGCCGTCCTCTTTGCACCGCTTTCCGCAATTGCTTTGCGAAAAGCTGGAAAAGGGACGTCGGCTGTATTGTCCCGAGGAAGCAGAATATCTGGTTGCCGAGGGATTGCCGATTCGCCGCGAGAGCAATTATCGCGCGTGGGTGTCGATTATGTACGGATGCAACAATTTCTGCTCCTACTGCATCGTGCCGTACGTGCGCGGACGCGAGCGCAGCCGCGAGATGGGCGAAATCGTTAAGGAGGTGCGCGATCTGGTGGCGCACGGCTATCGCGACATTACACTCCTGGGGCAGAACGTCAATTCCTATGCCAAGGACAGCGACTACGGCTATGATTTTGCCGACCTGCTTGCCGAGCTGGATACGATCGAGGGAGACTACGTTTTGCGTTTCATGACGAGCCACCCGAAGGACGCCAGCCGCAAGCTGATCGACGTGATGGCAGAGTCGAAGCACATAGCACACCAGTTTCACCTGCCGATGCAGTCGGGAAGCGATGCGATTCTCAAGGCGATGAACCGTCGGTATGATACCGAAAAATATCTCGGTATTGTGGACTATATGCGCGAGCGTATGCCTGATGTGACCTTGACGTCAGATATTATCGTGGGCTTCCCCGGGGAGACCGAGGTGGACTTTGAGGGAACGCTTGCAATGCTTCGCCGCGTGCGGTTTGATATGCTGTATTCGTTCATCTACTCGCCGCGCAAGGGAACACCCGCCGCAGAGATGGAGCAGGTGCCGCAGACGGTCAAGAATGCACGATTTGACCGACTTCTGGCGCTCCAGAACGAGATCGGGAAAGAGAAGAATCAGGCGCTGGTCGGGCGTACGCTACGCGTGCTTTGCGACGGCGTGAGCAAAAATAACGACGCGCTCTATTCGGGGCGCACCGAGGGGAACAAAATCGCATTTTTTGAAGGCGCTCCCAACGATACGGGATGTTTCGTCGATTTTGTTGCCGAGCGTGCGGACGCTTATGCGCTGTACGGAAAAAAGATTTGAAAAGCAAAGAAAAGAGGAAATAGAAAATGGAAATTTTTGAACTGGCATCCGAGCTTGGAAAGAAGCTGAAGGATGACGCGCGTCTGATCGCGCTGGAGAAGGCGAAAAACGAGTATGAGAAGAACGCCGAGCTGAAGAAATATATGGTCGAGTACGATGTACAGCAAAAGGCGATGCAGAGAGCCGTCGCACAGCCCGAGCGCGACATGCAGATGATTGAGAGCATTCAGAACCGCACGGACGAATTGTACCGTTTGATCTCCGAGCATCCCGTGTTCGCCGAGCTCAACCGTGCACAGGCAGAGGTCAACGAGCTGATGAATGCGGTTAATCAGACCATTATGACGCAAATCACGGGTGAGGAAGCCGCAGGCTGTAAGCACGATTGCAGTACCTGCAAAGGCTGTCACTAATTTTTTGAAGGAGCGTATCTGCCATGACTCCGATGATGGAGCAGTATTTTGAGATCAAAAATCAATACAAGGATTATCTGTTGTTTTACCGTCTCGGTGACTTTTACGAGATGTTTTTTGACGATGCCATCATTGCCTCGCGCGAGCTGGAGCTGACGCTGACGGGCAGAGATTGCGGCGAGGCGGAGCGTGCGCCGATGTGTGGCGTGCCATTCCACGCCTCGGAGCAATACATCGGCAGATTGATCGAAAAAAACTATAAGGTCGCCATCTGCGAGCAGGTGGAGGATCCCTCGACTGCCAAGGGGCTGGTGCGTCGCGAGGTCATCCGCGTGGTCACACCGGGGACGCTGATCGAGAGCGACCTGTTGGCCGAGCAGAAAAATAACTACCTCTGTGCGCTTTATATGGGAGAGTTTGAATACGGCGTTTGTTTTGCGGACGCTTCCACCGCTGAAGTATATGCAACGGTGTTAGACGGCGAAAACATGGACGCGCGTCTGAAAACCGAGCTCGGTACCTACGCGCCGCGCGAGGTGATTTGTAATCTGAATCAGGTTAATATGGGCGAGATCGGAGAGTTTTTAGGGGCTGTCAAGAGCATGATGGTCACCGACAACCAGTACGCTCGATTTGAAGAAAACGTCGCACGTGAGCGTGTCAGGGCGCAATTCGGGGACAGCGTCAGAGAGGAGCATCTGCAAAGCCGCGCGCTGGTCTCTGCAATCGGCGCATTGCTCGGGTATCTCGAGGACACACATAAGCAGGACATCTCTTACATTCGGGAGCTGAACGTTTATTCCGACGGACAGTATCTCGACATGGACATCAATACCCGCCGCAATCTGGAATTGACCGAGTCGATGCGTACAAAGGAAAAGCGCGGTTCCTTGCTTTGGGTGCTGGACAAGACGCACACTGCCGCAGGTGCGCGCATGCTACGCAAGTGGGTGGAGCATCCACTGCTCAACCAAAGCTCCATCGTCCGCCGTCAGGGGGCTGTCGAGGAGCTGTTCGGGGCGTTTATGCTTCGCCAGGAGCTGGGCGAGGCACTCTCGCACGTGCTGGATCTGGAGCGTCTGACAACGCGCATCGTCTACGGAAATGCAAACGGACGGGATTTGCGTGCGGTTGCGAGCACTGCGACGGTGCTCCCCGAAATCAAGCAGCTGCTCATGCCCTGCGAGAGTCCGCGCCTGCATCGCATCTGCGATGAGTTGGATGTTTTGTCGGACGTGTGCAAAAAAATCAATGAATCCATCGTCGACGAGCCGCCGATTTCCCTGCGTGAAGGTGGGATCATTGCCGACGGCTACAACGAAGAGATCGATCAGTTGCGTTCCATCATGAAGGACGGCAAAGGATGGCTTGAGCGCATTGAGGAAGAGGAGCGCGAGAAAACGGGCATCCGCACCCTACGCATCGGATACAATAAGGTCTTCGGCTACTACATCGAAGTTTCCAAGTCCTTTATGAACCAGGTGCCCGACCACTACATCCGCAAGCAGACGCTGGCAAACGGCGAGCGCTATATCACGGACGAACTCAAAAAGATGGAGGCGACCATTCTCGGCGCATCTGATCGCATTTGTGCACTGGAGTACGAGCTGTTTCAGGATATCCGCGGCTTTGTATCCAAGCAAAGCGTGCGCCTGCAAAAGACCGCCGCTCTGCTTGCCGAGCTGGATACGTATCTGTCGTTGGCGACTGTGGCGTCTAAAAACAAGTACGTCCGTCCCGAAATCACGCAAGGCGATACGATTGATATCAAGGACGGCAGACACCCCGTGGTGGAGCAGTTTGTCAAAGATTCCTACTTTGTTCCGAATGATGTGCATCTGGATACCGACAAGCATCGGCTGATGCTGATTACGGGACCGAATATGGCGGGTAAATCGACCTATATGCGTCAGGTCGCTTTGATTACGGTCATGGCGCAGATCGGCTCGTTTGTGCCCGCGGCAGAGACGACGCTCGGAATTGTGGATAAGGTGTTCACCCGTGTGGGCGCGTCGGATGACTTGGCGTCGGGACAGTCTACCTTTATGCTGGAGATGAACGAGGTTTCCTATATTCTCAAGAATGCGACGCGCAAGAGTCTCATCATTTACGATGAGGTCGGGCGCGGAACCTCCACGTTTGACGGCATGAGCATTGCGCGTGCCATTGTGGAGTACACCAACAGCCGCAAGATCGGCGCGAAAACGCTGTTTGCGACACACTATCATGAGCTGACGGTGATGGAGGATGAGTTTGACGGTATCGTCAACTACAACGTCGCCGCGAAAAAGCGTGGCGACAGTGTGACGTTTTTGCGCAAGATCGTGCGCGGCTCGACCGACGACAGCTACGGTATCGAGGTCGCAAAGCTGGCGGGGCTTCCGAATGAGGTCATCAAGCGCGCACGCGAGGTGCTGGCATCCGTTGAGGCAACCTCCAAGGCGGTTGCCGAGAGCGATACGGGAGCGAAGGGCAAGAAGAAAGAGGTTGTACGTGATGATTCGCTGATCTCGCTGGACGATTGTGTCAACGAGCAGATCATTGCCGAGCTAAAGGCAGTGGACCTGAATACGCTGTCACCGTTTGAATGTATGTCATTCTTGTTTGATTTAAAAAAACGGCTGTAAAAAATAAAGAACAGGAGGAAGTCCGATGGGAAGAATCAACGTGTTACCGTTCGCCGTCGCGAACCTGATTGCGGCGGGCGAGGTCGTGGACCGACCGGCATCCGTTATCAAGGAGCTGATGGAAAACGCCATTGATGCGGGTGCCGATCGCATCACGGTAGAAATTCAGAACGGCGGCGTGACCTTTATGCGTGTCACCGACAACGGCTGCGGCATGACGCCAGACGACCTTCCCGTTGCCATCCGTCGACACGCGACCAGTAAGATCCGCGAGGCTGCCGATCTGGACGGCATTCTCACGCTTGGCTTCCGAGGCGAGGCGCTGGCGGCGATCGCGTCCGTGTCGGACGTGCGCATCATCTCCAAGACTGCCGACGCGCAGTACGGCGCAGTGCTGGAGGCACACGGCGGTAATATTGTCGGTGTGAGCGAGCAGGGATGCTCGACGGGAACCTCCGTGATCGTTGAAAATCTGTTTGCAAACGTGCCCGCACGTCGCAAATTTCTCAAAAAGGACGTCACCGAGTCGATGGCGGTCACAGCGAACGTCGAAAAGGTGGCGCTGTCCAATCCGCAGATTGCGTTCCGTTTGATCGTGGACGGAAATCTAAAGCTGGAGACGGCGGGGGATGGCAATCTGCAAAATACAATTTATGCCGTATTCGGGAAGGAATTTGCCACCCGCCTGATCGAGGTGCAGAGTGACAACGACGGCATCGAGGTCAAGGGTTTTATCGGAAGAACCGATAATTTCAAGGCGAACCGCAACTATCAGAACTTTTTTATCAACGGCAGATACGTCAAGAGCAAGACTGCTATGGCGGCGCTGGAGCAGGCGTATACCTCATATATGCCACCCGAAAAATTTCCGTGCTGCGTGCTGTACATCACCATTAACCCCGCGCGCGTGGACGTCAACGTCCATCCCGCAAAGCTGGAGGTCAAGTTCTCCAACGAAAAGGCGGTGTTCGAAGCAATCTATTACACAACGCGCACCGCACTGGAAAATAACGCTACGCGTCCGTCGATGGAGCTGAATTTTGCATCACGTGGCGCGAAAAATACGAAAAACAACCCGTTTGCGGGGAAGCTGTCGGATTCGGCAGTTCCCGTACGTGACGGAAAGCAGGAGAGTCTTGCCGCTCGTCAGTTGTCCTATGATCTTACGGGAACAACCCAGCCACAGCCGCAGGCGCGGATGACTGCCGAGGAATACCGCAATTTGTATGCGGAACACCCAACGTCGAAAAAGGGTGTTCCGCACTTTGAAACCGAGCGCGGAAATATCGTCGAAAACGCGCCTGTGTCGGTCAAAAACAACGGAAAAACACCACGCGTGGATCTGTCCGCGCCTGTTACACCGCCTATATCCACGGTGCCCACCGCATCGGAGACACCGCCGATGCCGGAGACACCTCCCATACCGGAGATTCCTCCTATGCCGGAGGTCCCGCCGATGCCGGAGGTTCCGCCGATGCCGGAGATCACGCCGATACCGGAGACACCGTCCATTCCCGAAACGAAGACTGTACCAAAGGCATCGACGCCGATTCCGACGTCGCCTGCTGGGGGAGACGAGGAGAAGCGTGCTGTTCCGCCGTATCGCATCGTAGGAGAGGTATTCCACTCCTACGTGATTGTCGAAACCGAGGATAAAATGCTCCTTGTGGACAAGCACGCCGCACATGAGCGCATCATTTTCGAGCAGCTCAAGGCGGGCTTGAAAACGGTGGAGGTCTGCTCTCAATTTTTGATGCTGCCGATTGAGGTTATGCTGACGAGCGGCGAGGTCGAGGCGCTCAAGGAATATGAGGGGGAATTGGAAAAGATCGGATTTTCGCTACACTTTGCACGCAATACCGTGTCGGTGGATGCGATTCCCGAGGGCGTGGAGAACAACGCCGTTGCCGATATGCTCGGCACGATGGCGGGGCGTATTCTGAACGCGACGGGGAACGTCAAGCTTACACGCGACATCATCTTTGAAAAGGCGCTGTACCAAGCTGCATGCAAGGCGGCTGTCAAGGCGGGCAGGGAATACGCCGAGGGGCATGTGCAGTGGATCATTGCCAAGCTCATGGAGATTCCCGACATCACCTTCTGTCCGCACGGCAGACCCGTCGCGCTGGAGATGTCCCACCGTACGCTCGATAAGCAGTTCGATCGGCTGGGATTTTGAGATTTTGACATGCGGATGAATCAATTTAGGACAGTGCTTGAAATTTTCAGGAGGTTTATCAAGGAGAATATAGCGCTTGCCCTGCTATGCGTGATGTTTTTCGAATTTTACAAAGACATATTGGGGGCGTCTGTTGTGTGCTGCGTGCTTTTGATTTTTCTTTTGTACAGCGGTGCGATGGGGGGATGCTCCTTTGGTATGACAAAAATCGCACAGTATGAACGCTCCTGCACGCTTTGTTTTCAAAGAACTTTTGGGTATTCTTTTTTGGTGGCGATGCCGATCTATTTTTTGTGGCTACTGCTTTCCTTAATCCCGATTGTTTATTATGAAATCTGGTTTCTCACGGGGCTGCCGCTATGCATTTGCACAGGCTTTACGCTTGTCTCAATCTCTGAAAAATGGCGTGGTTGGCGCATTCTTTTTTGGGGAATCCAAATCGCAATTTACTTGATTCTGACGGTCACGGGACAGCTGATCTGCAGAATAATCGTTTCCAACATATCGTAAACTATCCACGGCACCGCCTGATCTGCGATGTCCGTGTGCGATAAAACAATTTTTTTAGGGTGCGGGCTGTGTTCCCGCTGCCGGAAAGGATTTTTACATGTCAATCAAAAAGTTTGAAATTCTCAACACCGACGGTCGCGCGCGTCGCGGCGTGCTGCACACCGTGCACGGTGACATCCAGACCCCCGTTTTTATGAACGTGGGTACTTGCGGTGCCATCAAGGGCGGCATCAACACGATGGCGTTGCGTAAGATCGACTGTCAGGTCGAGCTTTCCAACACCTACCATCTGCATCTGCGTCCGGGTGACGGGCTGATCTATCAGCTCGGTGGGCTGCGCAAGTTCATGAACTGGGACGGTCCCGTGCTGACCGACAGCGGTGGATTTCAGGTGTTCTCGCTCTCCAAGCTTCGCAAGATCACCGAGGAGGGTGTGCATTTTCGTTCGCACTTGGACGGTAGCGCGATTTTTATGGGGCCCGAGGAGAGTATGCAGATTCAATCGCACCTCGCGTCTACCATTGCCATGGCGTTTGACGAGTGCGTCGAGAATCCCGCACCGCACGAGTATTGCAAGCAGAGCATGGAGCGCACCTACCGTTGGTTGTTGCGTTGCCGTGCCGAGATGGATCGCCTCAACGCACTGCCCGATACCATTAACCGCAACCAAATGCTTTTCGGCATCAACCAGGGCGGCACGTATGAGGATCTTCGCATTGAGCACATGAAGATGATCTCGGAGGTGCCCTGCGAGGGCTACGCGATTGGTGGACTAGCGGTGGGCGAGGAAACGAGCGAGATGTACCGCATCATCGACGCGGTGGAGCCGTATATGCCGAAGGACAAGCCGCGATACCTGATGGGCGTCGGTACCCCCTGCAACATTCTGGAAGCGATTCACTACGGCGTAGACTTTTTCGATTGCGTCATGCCCACAAGAAACGCGCGTCACGGAAACGTGTTCACGTGGCACGGAAAGATGAATCTGACCAACGAGAAGTATGCGCTGGACGACCGTCCGATCGATGCGGGCTGTGAGTGCGAGGCGTGCAAAAACTATAGCCGTGCATACATCCGTCACCTGCTCAAGGCAAAGGAAACGGTTGGCATGACGCTGGCGGTGACGCACAATCTGTATTTTTATAACAATTTCACACGCAAGATCCGCGAGGCGCTGGACGGCGGATATTTTGAAAGCTTCTATCAGAAGTATCGCACGATCCTCGGTGAGCGTGTAGAGGATTGAACCGACCGTTATCAAGAAAAAGGAGGCTGCCGTTATGCTTTGGGAAAATTTGAGAGAAGGGGAATTTGAGCGCGCGATTGAGGCGTCGGGCGGTGTGTGCGTCGTTCCAATCGGATGCCTCGAGATGCACGGACAGCATCTGCCTGTTGGAACCGATACGCAGACCTGCTACCATATCGCGAAGGAAGCGGCAAAAATCGAACCTGTCGTTGTGTTTCCGGGGCAGTATTTCGGAAGCGTTCCGGGACTTCAGGCATACAAGGGTGCGATCGATCTTTCCTTGGAGCTGCGCCTTCGGATGCTGGATGAGCTGTGCGCGGAGATCGCGAGAAACGGCTTTAAAAAGATTCTTTTGCTCAACGGCCACGGCGGAAATTGTGCGACGTTTTCCGCATTTGTTCGCAATACGGTACATACCAAAAAGGATTATCTCGTGGTTGCAAGAAACGATTTTCAGTACGGCGTTCAGCGTCTGGCGCGTGAGATCAAGGCAGGGCAGAAATTCCCCGAGTTGACCGACGAGGATATCAAAAACGTGCTTGATTTTTCGGAGCACGAGTATGCTTCGGGGCACGCTTGCATCAACGAGACCTCCATCATGCTTGCAATCAATCCCGAATCGGTGGACGTATCGCGCGCCGATGAGGTCACGGGAATCAGCACGCACCGTGTGGATCGGCTGACGCAAAAGCCGTACGCGCTGGATGGCGGATGCGGATTTTGGGTGTTGAATCAGCCGAACTGCTTTGACGGTGAGCACATCGAAATGTCAAGTGCCAACATCGGCAAGGTTATTTTGCGCAAGCGGATTGAGTATCAGGCAGAGGCTTGTCGGTTGTTGAAAGAGGATGATGCACTGCTCTCGGACTATGCCGAGCGGTGGGGTTAAAAAATGAATCAAAAACGGTGCGTTCCATGCAAGAATGTGTGGAACGCACCGTTTTTCGTTATATAATTGATTCGTTGTTGCGAAACCGATACAAATACATCAGCTCGGTGCCGTTTTTCGCAACTCCCATGCAGGTAAAGCCCATTGCATCGTATAATGCCTGTCCGCGCAGATTTGCCGTGTGCGTGGTCAGATAAATACCGCCCTTGCCGTGCATCTTTGCCTCATCAATCGCGTACATCATCAGCCGCTTTCCTAAACGCTGTCCGCGCAAATCGTCACGCACGGCAATGCCAAGCTCGGGAACGCCGGTGTCCCAATCGAGATAGAAGACGTATCCCACCATCGCACCGTCAAGAATCGCTAACCAATAGCAACGGTCGGAAAGTGGCTTTGTGCATTGCTTGAGTACACCGCGGCGGTTGTAGTCGCGGCGATTGAAAAGCGCGCGGCTCTCTCCGCCCATACGGTCGAAAAAGTCGTTGATCAGGTTTTCGTCACCTGCTTTCAGAGTGCGAATCGTGATGTCGTTCCATTCGTTTTGTTGTATCATAGTGATCCTTTCTGTAATCATAGAGAATACCTCATACGTCGGAATCGCCGATTGACGAGAGTTAATTTTCCTTCAAGAACAGCATCATCTGATAATTGTCATGCGCAAACGTAAGCTGCCTGTTCTTCGCTCGGTAGTGCTTTTTCGTAAAGACCTCCACGTAGTCGCCGTCCGTCTCTGTGGTGATGATGTCGGTTGCGGCGTTGGGGAATTGGCAAGCGACAAATCGGGAATCTGCGTATACGGGGACCTCTTTTTCGGTGTATGCGTGTACGCCCGCATGTGCGGCAAGCTCGCGCCAGAGGGAGGATGGCGCATTACCGAGGGCGATATACGCGGTGTTATTTTTCAATGCTGCTGCGACGTCGCCGTTTTCATAGCGGGCAAGCACACAAGCGTCCTTGTCGGTAACCTGAAGCAGTGGCGAGACGGCGGTGGAAAATCCGAAGGTCGTGCCGTTGTGTACGGCGCTTTGAGATGCCGTTTCCTCTGCCATGGTCATGCCGCACAGCGTCCCGACTGCCGAAAAATCAAGTGCTCCGCTTGATGCGACGTCGGGCAGATGTACCCATACCTTCAATTTGTCATCAAGCCCCGCCAATGTGGCTTTGATCTCACTTGAAAGCGTGGGAGCAAAGAGAAACACGAGCATTTTGTAGGGGGTAAGATCGATTTTTGTGATGTCCGAGAGATTGTAATAATCGAACGGTGCGCCGCATTTGTGCAGATTGTTTCTGTTTTTGCGGACGTAATCCACCGTCAGGTTCAGATTCTCCTTCAAGAGGTTGAAGCCCATCGGATCGGCAAAAACGGCAATCTCGGATACGCTTCGATACGCCTGCCTCGTGACCTCCTTAAAGATGTCGATCTGCTTGGCGATCTCCGCCTCCAATTCGGGGCAGGCATAATAGCTGCCGTAAAAATCAAACCACCAAAGCGAGCCACCCTTGCAAAGTGTTGCGGCAAGCTCGCGGCGAAGCACCTCGACGGTTGTGTGCAGATCGGGATATGCCGGGAGAATAAAGCCGTTTTCCAACGGAAAATCCGCCAGATGCGTACGGTGATCGATCTCATGCAGATAGAGCTTGTTGTTGACCGTGATCGAATCGACAAGGTACTGATAGGAGCTTGCACCGTCTATCTCGCGCACGTTGTCATCGAAGGAGTAGGACGCGGGCGAGAAGAGCATATCGATGTTTTCATCCTGCCATACCGCTTCGTAGCCGTTGGTGGCGGATAAGATCTGGAAGCCCTCGTTGGGACAGTCCGTGTATCCGAAAAAGAGTCCGATGATCTTTTGTCTCTCGGTTTCATGCTTGAACAGCGCGGAGAAGTATTTGATCAGCTCGGGCGTCAGCGTACAACAGAAATTGCGATACGCAGCCTCCTTGGAGGCTGGCTCGCGCATGCAGATGCCTTCCGTGTCGGAAAGCTCCGCCTCGGTTGGTGTCGTCAAGCCCTTGGAATAGGCTTCAAACGCAGCCTTCTTTTTGTCGGACGGCTCGTAGTATTCCGTCGAATCAAACCACTCTGTCGCGATGCCGGAGGAAAAGGAGTAGGCGAAAATATCCTCTCCGTAGGTGTCCTCGGCGTATTTCAAAAACGCCTTTGCATATTCGGTGACGTCGTGCCGCCAAGCCTCGTCAAAGGGGGCTTCACCGATGCGCCAATAGCTATCGTGCGAATTCGGATGATCCTTCAGCCACCAAAGCGGGGGATCCAATTGCAGCATGACCATGATTTTACATCCGGGTGCAAATTTTTTAAACATTTGAATTTGCCGGTCAAAGGCGGAAAAATCGTAGTCGCCGTAGCCGTTCCAGATGCCGCCGTAATAGGAATACGGAACCCCATGTGCGTTGTTTCGCCCCGTGACCTGCATCTGATAGAGCTTGACACCGCTTCTGTGAAACTGATTGACGTTGGACGGAATGGGGCGGAAGGAGCGATAGGCGACGGGCAAATAGACCTCGCCGTCGATCACGATCATTTTGTTTCCGTTGATCTCTTGAATTTTTGAAATCATTACTTTTCGCCTCCCACAATACAGGATGAATGACGGTTGTCCGAAAGCGTGACGCACTCGGCGTTGTGTTGGTACAACACAGCATCCGTATTTTCAAAGGTGTTGTTTTGGATCAGGACGTTACGGATCGGTTCTTCCTCGCCGCAGATTCCGATTGTCGCATGCTCCGACAGGTCGCGCGTTGCGTGACCGCAATGGTTCATGCGGCAATGCTCGATCGTATAATTCTCGCCGCTTCCGATCTCGTTCCAGGTCGCGGATTCGATGCGCAGCTGCAATGCACCGAGCATTGAGTGCTCAAAGGTACAATTGCGAACGTGCGCATTTCCGGTACGGAGGAGAATGGCACGGGCGTTGTTGTTGCAGGTGTGGCAATCGGTGAAGGTCAGTGTCGGCTGTACCGATAGGTTCCAGAGCTTCTGTCCGATGATATCGGTTGGTAGCGGCTCGTGAAATTCGATCGTGTACTCGCCGCTTTCGTGATCAAAGGATGCATTCTTTACGGTGAATTCAAGCTCTGTGCCGCAGAGCTTGAATTGGTTGTCCGCAAGCGGCACGTCGGGGAGAATACAATGCGTTTCATTGTTGGAGGTGGGAAGCTTGGTCACGCAGACGTTACCTTGTACGCGCAGTACTTTATGCGTGTAGCAATGCACGTTCATCACGTCATCGCCGCTTCCCTCGAAATAGCAGTTACGGATCTCGTAATTGCCGAACGCAGATACAAAATGCAGAATGTCGGTGTTCGTGCTCATTTTGCGGCCGATCGCGGGCGATACGGTGCTGTTGACGAGAGAAAAATTCTTGGTCAGCAGGGTATTGATGCCCATGCCGGGCGCGGAGTGAATGGCAATCCGATCCATTACGACGTCCTCGCAACGATACACTGCGATCGAGGGTCGGGAATGGAAGGTGTGCGCACAGTAAAAATCACGTCCTTTCAGGTGAGGGGAGATGGTATGCGGAAAGCGGATTGCGCCGTCCGCGAGACGCTTCTTGCCACTTTGTGCGTCGATGCCTTGGATGTATTGGTATTCGAAATACGTATTGCTTTCGTCCATGAACAGCATTCGCGCCGCGGGCATATTTTCGGTGACGTCCTCGTCGAAAAAGCGAACGTCGTAGTGATCGTCTGCTACGTCGGTGACGCGACCGTAGCTGTAGGGACGGCGCTTCATATCAAAGGAGATGCCCTTAACGCGGATACCTTTGCAATGCTCCATGACCAGGTACTGCATAAAGCCGTTGGCATAAAAAACGGCACCGTCGGATTCGATCGTGCAGCTTTTTGCACCCGTAAGGTGCATGGCAATGGGAAAGGCGGATTTTCGATTGAATAGATAGCGGTGCGGATTTTCTCCGTGCGCGCCGCGCATGACGTCGTTTTGCAAGGCTACGGCGTCGGCATCCTCCAACAGGTATTCGCCCGCGGGGATATGCAACGTTGTACCGGGATTGTCTTGCAGATAGGATGCGGCGGCGCGCAGCTGTGTCAATGCGTCACCGTTAAAATCGGACAGAGAGATGGAATGTGGCATAAGAACCTCCTTGATGTTAATCTGCGTGCATTTGATTCTGCTCTCCAAAAATTCGATGGCAGCAGTCTGCTCCCAGCGCAACAGATTTGCGTGACCGAAATTCCAGCAGATTCCCATACGCTCGTCATCAAAGGAGTCGACCAGCGTGGCAAGATCCTCAAAGCTCGACGAATAGAAGGGCATCAGCTTGCTGTTGTCGGGGAAGATCGGGAGGTTTTCAACGGCGATTCCGGTGTTGTATTTGATTGCGTACTCCAACAGCTCCGACAGAATCACGCGGTTGTCCTCAAAGGATTTTGACGGGCGGTAGGCGGTAGAAATGGAGGAACGCGGGTGAAAAACGCCGTACTGTGCACCAAGCTTGCCGCCCGAAATGACAGATTGCAGAATTGCGAAATGCATCCGTTCGTCGGGGATTTCGGAGGATTCCAGAAGATCGTAATAATGCAGGTGCGTTTGACAGCATTGCAAGCCGTTTTCGTCGAGGATGCGTTGGATATCTTTGGTAACGGCGCATCACTCGTCCTCGGTTTTGTACAAAATGGGGGTATAGTTGACTGCGATATGGCGAAAGTCTGCTTTGGCAGCAAGCTGACATTTGAGTTTGAACAGCTCATCGTATGCGATTTGAATGGCTTTTTGCATGAACGGTTCTACTTTTGGCTGATTACTTTAACAATTATTATTATATCATAATTGTTGGAATTTGCAATAGGATTTTGAGATTTTCTGATGGGACGTAGCAGAATCTTGAACTGAAACGTGCGCGCAATGCGGTGTGAAAGGGAAGAAAGTGATGGCGCACGTTATAGCAAATTGCGAGGCAATTTGCACAGTTCAGATTTATAAAGTGAAGCGTATAAAGCTCCCCGTCACGGTGTGTCGGGGAGCTTTATACGGCAGAATCTTGAACTGAAACGTGCGCGCAATGTGGTGTGAAAGGGAAGAAAGTGATGGCGCACGTTATAGCAAATTGCGAGGCAATTTGCACAGTTCGATTCGCGAAGGGGAAAACAAGAAAACCGGATACCATTTGGTATCCGGTTTTCTTGGTGAGCCAATGCCAAGCTAAATCGAACTATTATTCATCATCAGTTCCATCGGCAAGCATTGCAATTTCTCGAATTTTTTGTTCTAAAAGCTTCTTATCCGGTAGTTGAAGGGTATAATCCGCAACCATTGTGGGCGACATACTGCGGCTCAACGCATACTCGACAACTGCATCGTCCTTGGTAGCGCAAAGAATAACGCCAACGCTTGGATTTTCATTCGGCTTTTTTACATCACGGTCAAGCGCTTCCAAATAGAAATTGATTTGACCGATATGCTCCGGTTTGAACTTTCCAATTTTCAGTTCAATCGGCACAAGACAAGAAAGTGCGCGATTGTAGAAAAGCAAATCAATATAAAAATCTTGACCACCGACTTGTACTCTGTATTCCTCACCTATGAAAGTAAAATCTCTACCAAATTCAAGAATAAAGTTTTTGAGATTGCCGATAATGGCTTTTTTCAAATTGTTTTCAGAATACTGCTCGGGTAAATTAAGAAATTCCAATACGTAGGAATCCAAGATTCGCCCTTTAACAACTTGTGGTATATGATCTGGCAATTGCTTGCCCGTAGACAATACGTAGCGTTGATAATATGCGCTATCAATCTGGCGTTCAAGCTCTCGCTTGGAATAGTTTTCTCTTATGCAAAGTTCGATATAAAAGCGGCGTTCTTCTATTGTTTTTGCACCCGACATAATAAGCAAATGGTTTGTCCAGCTAATTTGTGTCACCAGTGGTGTCACAATTTCATCATCACGGTAGGTTTCGTAAAATTGCTTCATCCGATACAGCCCACGGCGATTAAAGCCCTTGATGGTTGGATTGTTTTTTGCGATATACGCCGCGATTTCGTCGATCACTTTATCACCAAAAGAAGAACCCGCAATAAGAGAGGACAGATATTTGCCAACCTCCCAATACATTGTAATCAACTCGGCATTGACGGCTTTCATCGCACGTTGTCTTGATTCTTCGATAATATCTAAAATCATGGAAAAATCGCTATTTGATTTAATTATATCTGCCATAAGTTTTCTCCTTGAATGCAACATAAAAATTAAAGCGAGCTTGCCCCACTATAATTGATTGAAAATTTGAAGAGTTTAACTCAACCCGTAATCCTTAATCAGAAAAATCTTCATATGTTAAAATAAAATTACCATAGTATTGGAAGGAAAACTCGACAGCTTTATCTAACGATTCTTGAATGTCCTTGCGGATATGTTCATCTATCTCAATATCATCTTTTGAGTAATAGCCATACATAGTTGTGTATACCATTAAAACGTGAGAGTAGATAGAGGAAATGTACTTGTTGCGGACTCGTTCCACATTAGCACCTTTGGCATTTATGAGTTTTTTTACCAAATTTGAATCCATATTAATAAGGACTTCATCAATCGCACCGTTATTATTAATTTGGATTTTTACAATGCTATCCGAGGTCATTCCATAGTCAGACCACTTCGCTTGGTCAGGATCGTCGCTGTGCTGAACTACTCTTGTGAGTTTTGGCAAAGAAAGCTCCGGTTCTTCGACAATTTTCTCTTTAGGTTCTTTAGGCTTTTGCGCTTCATTGTCGATTTTTATAAAGGCGACCACTTCGTGTTCACCAGCCGAAGAAATCATTTTTATTGAAAGCTGAATACTATCTCCAACTTCTGCCTCTTCTCTTGGCTCAATCATCACTTCCATTTCTCCTTCGCAGGGGCCGGAGAACTGTACACGTAATTTTGTCGAATCTTCGCTTGGTAGATTATGCCCTCCTCCTAATCCACCGTGTTTTCCAAAATCCAATGTTGTAATTTCAATAGCACCGGCATCATCGGAACGCGAAAGAAATGTGTTTTCAACATCGGTTTCAAGAATAATCTTGCCCTTACCGCCTTTACGAATAACCTTAACGAAATCTTCGGAACTTCTTTCAAATCCCTTTATTTTAAGCACAGTGGGATAACGTTTTAGCTTCTTTGCTTCTTTTTTCTTTTCTTCCTTTTGTTCTTCGGGTGGTATGGGTTTCTTTACTTTCTTTGTAAAGAAGGAAAATGCACCGTTGTTTCCGGAAAACATCTTTCTTATATCTTGGTTTCCTTTTAGCTTTGAGAACAAAGACTGAACCATATCCTTATCTTCGCCGGTTTCTCTAAATACTCGACCTTTGTATTCTTGTTCTTTCTGTTTTAGGTGCGTATCGTTAGAGAGAAGGTCTATTATGCTTTGGCGAAGTTCGGTATAAAATCTACCTTGCTTTAATCTGTCACGTGATGCCATAAATAATTCTTGCCGTGCAGTTGTTCCAATTTGAGAACAATCAACACATACAAGCATAAATTCTCTTAAATTTCTAAAACCTAAATCTTGCGAAATAAACGACTTGGTTTCAGCACCTTGTGTTTGGCCGTTTAAGGTATAAACTACCGATTTCCCTAAAATAAACTCGGTGTTTTTAGTATCACGATTGAACAGATATACTTGAATAGGGATATTGCTATTGAACAAATTTATTTGGAAAGATTTTTGAAATTCGATGTGCTCATTTGAGTCCAACGCTAATCTTGTGCGGTTACCTAACATAACCTTGGTTGAAGAGTGACCACCATAACCACGATTTTCATAAATGAGTATAGGCAATGCCGATTCAAACAACAATGGGTTAAGATCACGCCACAAGTCCAATGTCGCATCCGAAGAATGTGTTAATTGGTAAGAATACAATTTAACCACAGAGCCACAGATGAACGATGTTTTATTTAACCCCAAATCGAGTTGTTCGTCGCTTATAGAAGGTATTTTGTCATCGATAACCAAATATTCATACCATGTAAGCTTATATTTTGGTTCTTCTTCGGGAGTTAAAATGTGCCTACGCACAAGTGTAAAGCCAATTAACCCATCGCTATCAGTGAGATTAGTATTTCTTCTTGAAATAATCATTTGGTAGCGATGCTTTTCTCCGCAGAATACAAGAGAGCCGGTAGAACCCATATTATATTTGCCTTGAACAAACGGAACATCATTTTTGTTGCCACGAGCAATAGAAAGAAATGTATTTTCAAAATTTGAAGGATTTTGCCCCTCGCCGTTGTCATAAATTGCTACGTTTGGAGTTTTTCTATCATCGGTAAGTATTATTTGAATATCTTGTGCTATTCTATTTCTTTCTGTTGATACTATGTTTTCCCATTTTCCGTTATCAACATTGAAAAACATTTTTGTAGCTTCATTTATAGTTTGAGGCACGTTGGGATTGTTTTTATCTTTTGGCTGAATTCCTCTTATCATACATTCTTTCATTAGAATAGCGTCGATAGAATTCGTCAGCTTTTCAACCAGCGCATTTTCAGGAGAAGATTGTTGATTCTCGAATGTACCAGCATTATTGAAATTACCACCATAAGGTTTCCAATATTCAGAGCCATCCAAACCATAAGACAATATAATTTGGTAAAGGGAATCAGCATTTGGAGCATTGTATAAATCAAGAAGAAGTTTTTTTAAGTCCAAATTCATAATTCTATCCTCCATTAAAATTTGAAACGAGTGTCCTTGCTCGTACTTTCAGTAGTAAATCGTGCCTTGCTTGACTTCAAAGCACTTTCGATAGCAGAAAACATCTTTTCTACATCCTTTTGCGTATATTCGTAATTGTATTGATTGGAGCAATTGCCAAGCAACTCAATCATATCAATGATTTTTTGTGTTCTTGCTTCTGCAATTCGTACAAAACGTTCTCTATTTGTTTCCTTTTCTTTCATAATTCGCCTCCGCAATAATTTATTCGACTATATTTTACACCAACTTCAAATATTTGTCAATAGCAAAAACGTATATTTTCAATATTTTTTGCATATTTCAAAAATATTGAATTTCAAGCGGCGCAAAAATGATCGATATTTAATATTTTGGCACCGTGGCGTGTGCTTGTCTTGATACAAGTCGGCTCGCCAGCTAGCCCCCAAAACTCGCTTCGCTCGTTTCGGGGAGCCCCGCCTGCTCGCCGAGCCAAGCACACGCCACGGACAACCGAACAAAAAGAAAATCAAAAGCCGAGCGTTGCGGAGTTGTGCGCTGATCCGCTTGCACAAGCTCCCGCATTAACGCTCGGCGGCTTTTTTGATTTTATCTTTCTTGTAATTACCGGTTGCCCCCTCTGTGCTTACCGCCGATCCTACAGCATACCCACAAAAACCTCTCCGTTACCCCTCATAACCCCTTTTAGCTTCCTTTACAAAAGGGAGCTTTTTTGTTATCCTCATAGCAGATAGAGCAAGTCAATGTTAGGTACAAGGTAAGAACATATCATAAAAATGTCAAACTGATATTCTTAACGTTCGGGGCTGAATGTGCTATCCTTATAACCAAGCATAGAGCCGATACAGATTTTTGTAAGCCCTCAAAACATCCGTGTCAGATTTTGAACAAAAACTCTCCACACAAAGCACAAAAGTGGATAGCTCCGTAAGTGGTCAAATCATAT
>JAFTPJ010000151.1 GCA_017463405.1 Clostridia bacterium | reverse complement strand
ATAACATCGGTGTCCACGTTATCGGGATATTTGAAAACTTTTCCTTGCGTATTCATCGTCAGTCCTCCTTGTATTCAGTGATATAACCCGTCAGCGCGCTTGCGGCGGCGGTATGAGGAGATGCAAGGTAGACCTCGCTATCTACGTGACCCATACGACCGACAAAGTTGCGGTTTGTGGTTGCAAGGCAACGCTCGCCTGCGGCAAGTATGCCCATATAACCGCCAAGGCAAGGGCCGCAGGTAGGTGTGGAAACCACCGCGCCCGCATCAATGAATGCGGTATAATAACCACGCTCAACACATTCACGGAGAATCTGCATCGTGCCGGGGATGATGATGCAACGCACACCGTCGGCAACCTTGTTGCCGCAGAGTATCTTGTACGCCGTCTCCATATCCTCCATTCTGCCATTGGTGCAAGAGCCAATCACGACTTGATCCACCTTGATACCGTGAAGCTCGCTTGCGGGATGGGTGTTTTCGGGAAGATGAGGACACGCAACCGTAGGAACGATTTTAGAAAGGTCAATATCGATGACCTTTTCGTATTCAGCATCGGCATCCGCCGCGTAAACTACGGGAGTTCTTTCGCTTCTGCCGTCGAGATATGCAAGAGTTACATCGTCCACGGGGAAAATACCGTTCTTCGCGCCCGCCTCGATTGCCATGTTACAGATGCAAAGTCTGTCATCCATGGAAAGGCCGTGCGCGCCATCGCCCACAAATTCCATACTTTTATAAAGCGCGCCGTCAACGCCTATCATGCCGATAATAGTAAGGATAACGTCTTTACCACTACAATTCGAGGGCAGTTTGCCCGTCAGATTGACTTTGATCGCGGAAGGCACTTTGAACCACGCCATTCCCGTTGCCATTCCCGCTGCCATATCGGTAGAGCCGACACCCGTGGAGAATGCGCCGAGCGCACCGTAGGTACAAGTGTGACTGTCTGCGCCGATGATACAGTCGCCTGCGGTAACTACGCCCTGTTCGGGAAGGAGCGCGTGCTCAATGCCCATTTTTCCCACATCGTAAAAGTGGCTCACGCAATGCGCGCAGGCAAACTCACGGCAGGTCTTGGATTGCTCGGCTGCCTTGATGTCCTTGTTGGGAACAAAGTGGTCAAGAACGATTGCCACTCTGTCTTTATCGAATACGGAATCGAAGCCCGCTTTCTTAAATTCATTGACTGCCACGGGAGTGGTAATATCGTTTCCGAGAACGATATCCAGCTTTGCCGAGATCAGCTGTCCCGCTTCTACCTTATCAAGTCCCGCGTGTGCGGCGAGAATCTTTTGTGTCATTGTCATTCCCATTTCAGTTACCTCCCTTGGTCATATTATGGAATGCACTCAGAAGTGCCTTGGTGCTTGCATTGATCACATCGGTATCCGTACCCGCGCCCCAATAGAGCTTGCCATCGACGCGCTCAAGTCCAATATAGGATGCCGCAACACTATGAGAGCCGTCGCCCTGCATACTGTGCTGTGTGAATACCTGCAAGGTGTATTCCTCGCCCGTATATTCAAAAAGCGCGTTGTTCACGGCACTCAGAGTACCGTTGCCCTCTGCTTCAAGCTCGGTTTCCTCGCCGTTCTTTTTGAAAGTGATATTGATCTTCACTGCATCATTTTCACGCATAAAGTCAAAATCTGTTACCGATATGCCGCTGTCGAGATTTAAATAATTTTCCGTAAAGATAGCCAAAACCTCGTCGGGCTTAAGCTCCTTATGCTCGTGGTCGGATACACTCTTACACATATAGCTGAAATGCTCACGCATCTTGGCGGGAAGGTTATATCCGAAGGTCTGCTCCAAAAGATATCCAATGCCGCCCTTGCCGCTTTGCGAGTTGACACGGATGACATCTGCATCATAGGTTCTGCCGATATCCTTGGGATCGATTGGAATATACGGCACGCTCCACTCATGGAGCTTGTTTTTTTGTCTGTATTTCATACCCTTGGCAATCGCGTCCTGATGCGAGCCTGAGAATGCCGCAAATACGAGTGCTCCCGCATAGGGGGCTCTTTCATAAACGTGCATTCTGGTGCATTTCTCATACTTTTCTACAAGCTCGTTCATATTTGAAAGGTCAAGCTTCGGATCAACACCGTGAGAGTACATATTCATAGCAAGCGTGATTATATCCACGTTTCCCGTTCTCTCGCCGTTGCCAAACAGCGTACCCTCTACACGGTCAGCTCCCGCAAGAAGCGCAAGCTCGGTGTCGGCAACTCCTGTGCCTCTATCATTATGCGGATGTAAAGAAAGCGTTACAAATTCACGGTATTTGAGGTTTTCGCTCATATACTCGACCTGCGAGGCGTACACGTGAGGCAGGCTCATTTCCACCGTCACGGGAAGGTTGATAATTACGTTGTTGCTCTCGCTCGGCTCTAATACGTCAAGCACCGCGTTACAGACCTCAAGAGCATATTCGGGTTCTGTTCCCGTAAAGGACTCGGGCGAATATTCAAAGCGGAAGTTTCCTTCGTATTCGCTTGCCAGCTTCTTGACCAGCTTTGCTCCGTCCACCGCGATCTGCTT
>JAFTPJ010000150.1 GCA_017463405.1 Clostridia bacterium | reverse complement strand
GCCGCAAACCGTCTGTTTGAGGCTCCCTCTTAACTATATTGTACTCCTTAAGTTGGATCCCACGTTCACTATCACACTCCGCAAAATTGACTTCGTCAACTCGAAGAAAGTCAGCTTTTTTCGGATCTCCCTCTGTTGAGGAAAGGCGGCTCGGTAAGAAAGACTCTCTCCGAAGAAATTATTTACTCCATTGCTTGAAATACCCTTGCGGGTGCGAACAGGTAGGACAGATCTTGGGAGGCTCTTTGGCTTCCACCACATAGCCGCAATTGATACAAATCCACTTGGTCGAGGCGCTGTTTGAGGTGAAGCATTCCCCGTTCTTCACCTTTTCCAGCGCCTTCCGATAATTTTCCTCGTGCTGCTTTTCGATGCTTGCCACGCGCGCAAACAGATCGGCAATCGCATCAAATCCCTCCGCTCTGGCGGTCTTTTCAAAATCGGCGTACATTGTTTCCCACTCGAATTTTTCACCCGATGCAGCAACATCCAGATTCTTCTCTGTCGACGACCAACCGCCAAGATATTTGAACCAGATCTCGGCATGCTCCCGCTCGTTTGCCGCTGTATCGCGGAACAGCTCGGAAATCTCGACAAATCCGTCCTCCTTTGCCTTGTTCTCAAACCATTTGTAACGCAGATATGCCTGTGACTCTCCGCTGAGTGCGGTATGCAGATTCTTTTCGGTCTCGGTTCCCACGATGTTCTCGGCAAACACGCCGGGCTTGGTATATGCTGCCATGCTCTTTCCTCCGAAATTCAAAAAATCGGGATATCCCGTATCCCGATTTTTGACAGCACAAACGTGAAATATTCATTTTTTGTTTCGCTTGGCATGCTTTTCTTTCCACTCCGATTCCAGAACGGAGCAGATACCGACGTTGACGTAATTCCCCTTGACCAGCATGCCCTCGCGCAAAACCCCCTCAAAGGTCATGCCCGCTTTCTCCATCACGCGGCGCGAGCGGTCGTTTCCGTCGATGAATCTTGCCTCGATGCGATGAAGCCCCAGATCCTCAAAGCCGAACGTAAGAATCCTGCCAAGCGCCTCTACCGCAATTCCGCGTCCCCAGTACTCGGGATTGAGCACGTATCCCACCTCGGCACTGTCGGACGAGCAGTTGAATGATGTGAAACCGCAGGTGCCGATCATCTTACAATCGGGCTCGTAGACCACTGCCCAATCGTAAAACATACCGGCCGAATAGCGCCCGCCGAGGTATTGCAAATATTCTCTTGTATAATCCCTGTCGGGGTGCGGCTGCCACGTCAGGAATTTCGTAACATCCTGCCGCGACGCGTATTCGTACATATCCGAGGTATCCGCCACCAACATCTTCCGAAGCGTCAAACGCTCGGTCGTCAGCTCGGGCAGGTGCGAGAACACGCGGTAAATCTTTTCTTTCTTCATGCATATTCTTCCTTTTCGTCGTCTTCTCCTATTATAACGGAAAAGCAGGAAAAATGCAAGAGATATTTTAAAATTTTGTGAAAAAATAAACTATTGATAAATTTCGCGGATTGCCACCCAATCATCTTGACAAGTGAATCGGAATAGTGTATAATATTTAGTGTAGAAATTATATGATTAGCACCGCCGATACAGATGGAATATCGGCAGAAGGAGGACAGACAATGGTACATGAAAATTGGAACGGCTTTGTAGCCGGCAACTGGCAAAAGGAAATCAACGTCAGAGATTTTATTCAGACAAACTACAGACCATATACAGGGGATCACAGCTTTCTCGCAGAAGCTACCGAACGCACGAATGCATTGATGAAAAAGGTGCAGGAGCTGTTTGCAAAGGAGCGTCAAAAAGGCGGCGTGTTGGATATTGACACCAACACCGTCTCCTCGCTGACCAGCTACGTTCCCGGATTCGTTGACAGAGAAAACGAGCTGATCGTAGGACTGCAGACCGACATGCCCTTGAAGCGCGGGGTCAATCCCTTCGGCGGCATCCGTATGGTACGCAATGCCTGCGCCGCATACGGCTACCAACTCAGCGACACGGTGGAAAAAGAATTTCGCTTCCGCACCACGCACAATGACGGCGTCTTCCGCGCGTATACCGACGAGATGCGTCTGGCGCGCAAAACACACGTCATCACGGGACTTCCCGACGCCTACGGCAGAGGTCGCATCATCGGCGACTACCGCCGTGTGGCACTCTACGGCGTCGACCGTCTGATCGAAGAAAAAAAGAAGGACAAGCAGGCACTCTCCGACGTAACCTTCTCACAGGATGAAATCCGCCTCAACGAGGAGCTCTATCAGCAGATCGCATTCCTCGGCAACCTCAAGGAAATGGCATTTATGTACGGCTACGACATCAGCAAGCCCGCGGCAAACACGCGGGAGGCGATTCAGTGGACATATTTCGCTTACCTTGCCGCAATCAAGGAGCAAAACGGTGCGGCGATGTCTCTCGGACGCGTCAGTACGTTCTTTGATATCTATATTGAGCGCGATCTGGAAAACGGCACAATAACCGAAGCCGAGGCGCAGGAGCTGCTTGACGACTTTGTCATCAAGCTTCGTCTGGCGCGCCATCTGCGCACGCCCGAGTACAACGAGCTCTTCGGCGGCGACCCCATGTGGATCACCGAAAGCGTCGGAGGCATGGGCGAGGACGGAAGAACGCTGGTCACCAAGAGCTCCTTCCGTATTCTCAACACGCTCTACACGCTCGGCTCGTCGCCCGAGCCGAACCTGACCGTGCTCTGGTCCAATTCCCTACCCGAGGGCTTTAAGAAATTCTGTGCAAAGGTCTCGGTTGATACCGACTCCATCCAGTATGAAAATGACGACGTGATGCGTCCGTCCTACGGTGACGATTACGCGATCGCCTGTTGTGTGTCTGCCATGAAGGTGGGCAAGCAGATGCAGTTCTTCGGCGCGCGTTGCAATCTGGCAAAACTGCTTCTGATTGCAATCAACGGCGGCTACGATACCGTCAGCGGTATGAAGATCGGACCACAGATGCCGCCGCTGGAGGGCGACACGCTGGACTACGACACCGTCATGGCGCGCTTCGATATCTATCTGAAGTGGCTCTCGCGTCTGTATGTCAACACCATGAACATCATTCACTATATGCACGATAAGTATGCATATGAGAAGATTCAGATGGCTCTGCACGACACGAACGTCGACCGCTTTATGGCGTTCGGTATCGCAGGACTGTCGGTGGTTGCCGATTCCTTCAGCGCCATCAAATACGCAACCGTTCGTCCCATCAAGGATGAAAACGGTTACATTTCCGATTTCATCACCGTCGGCGACTTCCCCAAGTACGGAAACGACGATGATCGCGTCGATCTGATCGCACGCGATCTGACCTATAAGACCATCACTGAATTGAGAAAGACACCGACCTATCGCAATGCGATCCATACGCTGTCGGTGCTGACCATCACATCCAACGTGATGTACGGTAAGCACACGGGCGCGACTCCCGACGGAAGAAAAGCCGGCGAAGCGTTTGCCCCCGGTGCAAACCCCATGCACAACCGCGAATCGAACGGAGCGCTGGCATCGCTCAACTCGGTGGCAAAAATCCGCTACGAGGATTGCCGCGACGGTATTTCCAACACCTTCTCCATCACGCCAGAAACACTCGGGCGAACCGATACGGATCGTGTGGACAACCTCGTATCCATTCTCGACGGTTACTTTGCAAAGCGCGCACACCACATCAACGTCAACGTGCTCAACCGCGAAACCCTGATGAAGGCGTACGAAAATCCCGAGGCATATCCCAATCTGACCATCCGTGTATCCGGCTATGCGGTCAACTTCAACAAGCTCTCCCGCGAGCAGCAGCGCGAGGTCATCAGCAGAACCTTCCACGAGGTGCTGTAATATGAATCGCTCCCCTGTTACGGGACACGTTCACTCTATCCAAACGCTCGGAACCCTTGACGGTCCGGGCGTTCGGTTTGTCGTATTCGCGCAAGGATGTCCACTGCGGTGCGGCTGCTGCCACAATCCCGACACATGGAATCCGTCCGCAGGCACCGAAATTTCGGCGCAGGAGCTTGTGCACCGCGCCATGCGGTACCGCGAATACTTCCGTCGTGACGGCGGCATCACGCTCTCGGGTGGGGAACCGCTTCTACAGGCACGGTTTGCCACGGCGTTGTTTGAGGAATGCCACAAGATGCGAATCAACACCTGCCTGGATACATCGGGATGCATCCTCAACGATGAGGTCAAGCACCTGCTGACGCACACCGATCGCGTGCTTCTGGATATCAAATATCCGACGGATGCGCTTTACCGTGCGCACGTTGGCTGCGGAATCGTACAACCGCTCCGCTTTTTGCAATATCTGAATCAGCAAAACATCCCGACGACATTGCGTCAAGTCATCATTCCGACACTGAACGATACCGAGGAAAGCATTGATTTTCTCTCCCTGCTCGCCGAGGAACGGAGTTGTATCGACACCGTTGAATTGCTTCCCTTCCGCAAGCTCTGTACCGCAAAGTACGAGCGCATGGGGATTCCCTTTCCGATGGCGGAAATAGAAGAACCGACACAGGATCTCATGGAGCGGTTGCAATCCCGTCTCCGCAATCCGAAAAAGAAAAAATAATCAAAGAAAGGAGCCGCACATGGATTACATCAAAAAAGACGCACTTTCGGGCGAGCTGATCCCCGTTTTATTGGGACTGTCGCAGGAAGTCAACGAAACGGCGCACCGCATGTACCGCGAGTACGGCGTGGTATCGCACGTGTTTTGCGAGAAAATCCCGCTTGCCCTGCGGCTCTCACTCTGCATGAAATTCCATCTGATCCGCCACACCGCCGATGAGCGTCTGATGACGCAGGCACTGTACGATTTTGCCGATCAACTCGGGAATGCGGAGGTGATTCTCTATCTGATCCCCTGTACCGAGGAATACGCCAATTTCGTATGGAATCATTGTGAGGATCTGGAAGGAAAATTCGTCATTGCCTCCAAGGAGGAAATGTACCGTGTGTGGTTCGGCGAAGAGTTTCCTCTCCCGTCGGGAAAGGAGATCTCCCATGGCTGATTCCCGTATTCTGCTTGGCGTGCTCGGCGGTCTCGGACCGATGTCAACGGTCTATTTCTGTGAGCTGTTGAACCGCCACACTGCGGCACGGTGCGACGGCGATCATATCGATATGCTGATCAGCAGTCGCGCCTCCACCCCCGATCGCACCGCGTTTATCCTCGGTGAATCAAAGAACGATCCCCTCCCCGTGATGCTGGAGGAGGCACACCGCTTGGAGCGCGCGGGGGTAAATCTGATCGTAATTCCCTGCAACACGGCGCATTATTTTTACGACGGCTTGACAGCGGGCTGTCACACTCCGATTCTGAACATCATTCGGGAAACAATCGTGCATCTTTCCGCGCTCCATGTCCGACGCTTCGGACTGCTTGCAACCGAGGGAACGGTAAAATCGCACTCCTACCACCGCTTATGTGAGGCGGCGGGACTTATCTGTTTGACGCCGACCGAGGAGGAGCAACGTACGGTCACCTCAATCATTTATAACCAAATCAAGCAAAACAAACCGGTCGACCGCGAAGCATTTCGCCATGTGACGGACAACCTTCGCGCGCGCGGCTGTGAGCGGCTGGTACTCGGGTGCACCGAATTGTCACTCTTAAAAAAAGAGGGACTCGGCGATGAAATTTTCGTCGACTCTCTCGATGTGCTGGCTTACCGTACGATCAAGGCATGCGGCAAAACGCCGATCGGCTTCCCCGCCTCCTTTGAAACGGAGGCGAACCGATGAATGCAAAAAAACTGCTCGGAAAGCAATTTCCGCGAGCTGTGATTCCCGATCTTGAGATTCTTTCGGTCACGGAAAATACGCGACTGACCGATGCAAACAGCCTGTTTGTCTGCATCCGCGGCGCACGGGTAGACGGACATACACTCGCCTCCGAGGCTTATGTCAACGGATGTCGGGTATTTGTTGCCGAGCATCCGCTCGATCTTCCCAACGATGCTCACGTTATTTTAACACAAAACACGCGCCTCGCACTGGCACAGCTCGCTTGTAAGTTCTACGGTGATCCCTCGAAAAAGCTGCACGTTATCGGTATTACGGGCACCAAGGGCAAAACAACGACGGCACAGCTACTCGCGGGGTTGCTCAACCGTTGCGACATTCCCTGTGGATACATCGGTACAAACGGCATTGCCTATGGAGCAGTTCGAAAACCAACAACAAATACAACCCCCGATGCCGTAACCCTGCAAAAAACGCTTGCCGATATGGCGGCGGGCGGGATGCGCACAGTGTGCGTGGAGGTCTCCTCGCAGGCGCTGATGCAGTACCGCGTCGATGGGACGCGATTTTCGACCGTGCTGTTCACCAATCTCTCCTCGGATCATGTAGGACCTCTGGAGCATCCATCGTTTGCGCATTATCGCGCGTGCAAGCATCGATTATTTACCGATTTCGGTGCAAACAATGCAATCTGGAACGTGGATGATGCCACCTATGCGGACATGCAGGAGGGATGCTCTGCGCGTCGGCAGATCACGGTGTCTGCCCTGACGACAGGCGTCGATCTGATCGCTAAAAGCATTCTTCCCGTCAA
This sequence comes from Clostridia bacterium, assembly GCA_017463405.1. Classification (GTDB taxonomy): domain Bacteria; phylum Bacillota; class Clostridia; order Oscillospirales; family CAG-272; genus UMGS1865. The sequence continues at coordinate 44,171 of JAFTPJ010000150.1, read as the reverse complement.
TACTGCCACGGCACACGGCATTACGTTTGAGATGTGCCGAAAAAAGAAGCTTTATAGCGTACATCTGCCCCTGATCGGTCGGTGCAACGTTTCCAACGCACTCCAATCGCTCGCGGTTGCAATTGAGGTCATGAAAATCCCGCCACAGCAAGCGATAGACGCATTGTCTCACGTGCAGGTGGATGGGCGTTCCGAGTGGATCTCCCTCCCCGGCGGCGGTGCCGCAGTGATCGATTACGCGCACAACGGCGAAAGCCTGCGCCAGATTCTGACCGCATTGCGGGAATATGCGCCGCACCGATTGCTTTGTCTGTTCGGCTCGGTCGGTGAGCGCTCACAGCTTCGCCGTCGCGAACTCGGTGCGGTGGCGGCATCCCTTGCAGACGTCTGCATTCTGACATCTGACAATCCCGGGCACGAGCCGCCCGAGGATATCATCGATGAGATCGCACAGGCGTTTGACGGATCGGAAACGCGGTATTTGAAAATTCCCGACCGTAAGGAAGCAATCACATATGCTTTGCGGATGCTCGGAGAAAATGACATTCTCCTGCTGGCGGGCAAGGGGCATGAGACGTATCAGCTGATCGGCTCGGAAAAGCAATATTTTTGCGAAAAAGAAATTGTCAACGATTACATAAAAGAAACGGTGATTGTATAGGCAATACCGCACAAATCTGACGGTGCAACTACGCCGTCAGAAATTTCGTCAGGCAAACCAAATTAATGCAGGCAACAGTGGATCTGTTGCCAATGAAATTGTGCAGTTTGGCGGAATTTATGCAAACAAGTTTGCCGTCACGGTTTTGTGCGGTATTGCCTGTAAAAAGGAGGTGCTACTGATGGGTGTGCGGTTGATTTTTCACGTAGACGTCAACAGCGCCTTTCTTTCGTGGGAGGCAACAAGGCGCGTCAAAAACGGTGAGGCGGATCTGCGACTGCTTCCCTCCGCCATCGGCGGGGATCGGGAAAGTCGGCGCGGAGTGATTCTTGCAAAATCCATTCCCGCCAAGGCGTATGGCATACAGACGGGCGAGCCGATTGCGCATGCTTTGCGCAAATGCCCCTCCCTCTATCTCGCCAAGCCCGATTTTCATCTGTATCACACCTGCTCGCGCGCTTTTGTCGCGGTGTGCGAAAAATATGCCCCCGTAGTGGAGCAGTTTTCGATCGACGAGTGCTTTCTCGATATGAGCGGCACCGAGCGTCTTTACCCCGATCCGCTCGCGATCGCCGAGACGATCAAGAACGAGATCCGCAATACGCTGGGATTTACCGTCAATATCGGAATCGGATCGAACAAGCTCCTTGCAAAAATGGCAAGCGATTTTGAAAAGCCCGACAAAATACACACGCTATTCTCCCATGAGATCAAAACAAAAATGTGGAACCTCCCCGTGCGCGAGCTGTTTACCGTAGGGCATGCGACGGCGGATCGGCTATATGCCTCCAATATCAAAACGATCGGACAGCTGGCGCACACCGATCCCGACCGCCTGCGAGCGATGTTCGGGAACAAGCTCGGCGAACATCTGCATCGCTACGCAAACGGAATCGACACCTCGCCCGTTCTGGATGTAGCGGAGGAGGCAAAGGGTTACAGCAACTCCACCACGCTCGCGGAGGATATCGTCACCGTTGAGGAGGCGCATCGCGTTCTGCTGGCGCTCTCGGATAGTGTGGCGTCGCGTATGCGACGGGACGGCTGTCGCACGTATTGCGTATCTGTTACCATCCGTGGAAACGATTTTCGTGATAAGTCGCATCAGAAAAAGCTGACGGAGCCGACCGACATCACCTCGGAAATCTTTGAGGTTGCGAAAAAGCTCTTTTCGGATCTTTGGGATCGCAGAACGCCGTTGCGTCTTCTGGGTGTTGCGCTGACCGATCTGACGCGCGAGGACAATACGCAGATGTCGATGTTCCCCGATGAGAAAAAGGAGAGGGAACGCGAGCTGGACCGACTGATGGACGACATTCGCCATCGCTTCGGATCGTCCACCATCGTGCGTGGCTCTACAATAGGCTACGATGGCAACGTCGGCAAAAAGCATAAAGCGGCGCAGGATGAAGAGGATAAAAATGGATAAACAACGCCACACATCTGCTTGGATGTGCGGCGTTGTTGTTTATCAAATTGTTTTACCATTTAGTCGGGACACCGTCTACATAGTGCCAGTAGTTGCCATCCTCTGTGGGCTCGATTTCGGTATAGTAGTAGATATAATCAGTACCGAAAAGCTTATACGTTACATCACCAATTGAAATCTTACTCCAATCCTCTGCTGTACCTCCGTAGTATACGCTCGTCAAGGATGACCAGCTGATCGCAGAATCATCAATGCGCGTCACGCTATCCGGAATCACGATATCTGTAAGAATATTGAAACCATAGAAGGCAAACTCACCAATGCGTGTTACGCTTCCATCGTTTGGAATGATACTGCTTTTACATCCAAAAAGCAATATCTTACTTTCGGTTTCGATCAGGCAATTTCCTGCTGAATGATAAACTGTATTTCCTGCATCAACTATAATACTTGTAAGATTTGCGCAAGAAGAAAACACACCTTTTCCAATGCTCGTCACGCTATCCGAAATCTTGATGTCAGTAAGACTTGTGCAACCGGAAAAAACTCCCTCGCCAATACCCATCATGCCATTCGGAATCGTGATGCTTGTAAGACTTGTGCAACCCGCAAACGCATAATTGTCGATGTTCATCACACCATCACCGATTATAACGTTTGTAAGACTCTCACAACCGTAGAATGCCATATCACCAATGCTTGTCACACCGCTCGGAATCTCTATGCTTATAAGAGGCGTTCTGCACAACACGAATGCCATTGAACCGATGCCCACCACAGGCTTTCCATTATAATATGGTGCAATCACAACCTCTGTAGGTAAATTCCCATCATATCCACTAACCTCATAACCATCATCCACTTCCTTATACACAAGACCTGCAGATGCAATGATTTCACGCTCGCATAAGATACATTTGTTATTGGTACTGTATGTATGTTTATTTTCACCGGAAATTACACGACGTTCTTCATATTCACAATTTCGGCAGATGTGTTTTTTCACCCCATCAGCAACACAGCTTGGAGCCTCCAATTCAATCCACTCCCCAAAATCATGCCCCTCACAATCCTCCGGTTTGTCTACGGATGGCGTAGAAGATGTCACTTCTCCATCGGACGGCGCAGTTGTTTCCCCATTCGGTGGTGCGGTTGTTCCGTTATCCGATACCGTTGTTTCCGCCTGCTTTTGCGCAAGCGTCTCCAAAAAATCGCATGATGTCAAAGACAACAACAATACTACGGACAGTAACAGCATCAACATTTTCATTTCTTTTTTCTCCTTAAAATAAAAAGTGCATACAACCGAAGTCATACGCACAAAAAACGCACAGCCTCAATTGTCGCCAAACAAAATTCATTTTCCAACGGAATACGGAAAAACAGGCATATGCATTTTTATCGAAACTAAAAATGCGTATCCCATTGGTACTTATTGAATTTTGTTTGGCTCTTTTATTGTACCACATTTCTTTCCAAATGTCAACATTCCAGAATAAATTTTCAAAAAAGGTGCTGTCCGTAAAAACAACACCTTTTGTTCTTTATACAATCGGTTTTCCTTCCCATTCCTTCACGGGCGGGAGGTCGATGGAACGCACCTGTGGCATGTAGGTATTGGAAAGAATGCCGTGGCGATCGGGATCGACGCAGTGGAACAGCGACATATGGCACGGTAGTGTGACCGATGACAACACGGTGCGCGCGTTCAGCGTGTACGCGGATTTTGATATCAGCTCCTTTGCAAACGGATTGCCGCATTGCATCATACCGTCCACCAACACAAGAATGACCTTTTCGGACATATGGAAAATCCTCCTTTACATGCGAATACGGGACGTAAAATTAAAGCCGATGATACGCCTGCATATTTTTGCAGATAGCGGAACAAAAAATCACACCCGCAACGTATCCGACAATCTGTGCCACCAATTCCAAACGCTTCACCTTCCCCGATATTCATTTACGATTCTGACGCGGGATCTTTTCTTTCTTTAAATAACCGTAGCATGATCTTCTTTGATTTTTTATTTTTGGGGTTGACAAATCAACCTCCATGTGTTACCATTATTATATATTATCTGTTTTAAGCAGTAAATCACTAAAAAAACACTGTTATTATAAATTAGGATACTGATTTGGAGTGATTTGACCTATGAAATATCCTCTTTTCAACCCGGGAATCGATTTTCGGATCAAGGGCTTTTATTCGGCATTTGACGTTCACTGGAACAGCCGCTTCGCATTTTCGGGAGAGAGTCATGATTTTTGGGAAGTCGTCACGGTGCTGTCGGGGCAGGTGGAAATTGTTGAGGACGGGCGCACCTATCTGCTCGGGAGCGGACAGATGATTTGCCACGCGCCAAATGAATTTCACCGCATCAAAAGCGCAGGCGGGACCGATCCGCACGTGCTGATCATAAGTTTTGCGCACGAGGGCAGGCTTCCCTCCTCGCTCGGAAGCGGAATTTTTACGCTATCGGCAGAAATGCTGGAGGAATACCTCTGCGCCTTTCGGCTTTTCTACCCGTTTGTATATCGGCAGAAAAAAGAAGATGATCTCGGCGGTGAGTCTGCAGAACGTCTGCGCGCCGACGCTTGCATCGGCATCTCCCGTCTGGAGGCATTTTTCCTCCGGCTTTTGCAAAGTGAGCCCACTGAGGAAGCACTCTCAAGAAGCGCAGGAGCCGTGGAATACCGTAACATCGTTCGTACGATGTACCAATATGCAACTGAAAATCTCACCCTGGAACAGCTTTCGCAGCTTCACCATATCAGCCAAAGCTATATCAAAAAGCTGTTTCACGTATATGCAGGCGAGGGGGCAATTTCCTACTTTGCGCGGATACGAATCAAGGAAATTCAGCGATTGTTGGACGAGGGATACACAAATGTGGAAATTGCCGAGCGGATGCACTTCTCCTCTCCTGCCTACCTTTCCGCTTTTTTCAAAAAGCACACGGGCATGACGCCCGCAGAATACAAGTACCGTTCGCATTGAGCAAAGGTGCTGCGCAAATGACGCAGCACCTTTCTTATTTTTCCAAAAATTCACGGCTTGTTCATGTTTTTCTTTGGTGAGTCTTTAGACAGCAGGAGTATTATGAGAAAAAACGACGTGAAAGGACCCACTTTATGTACATTGTGAAAAATGCCTTCAAATGCATCACCCGTTCTGTGGGCAGGAGCATTTTAATCGGACTCATTACCCTGGTCATTGCGGTTTCCGCATGCATCGGTCTATCCATCCGACAAGCCGCTGAAAACGCCAAGAAAAGCACACTGGCGGGATTATCCGTCACAGCAACCTATCGTACGACAGGCAATCTATGATGAACGGTATCATGGAAAACATGGGCGGAAAGCCCGATGGGGACATTTGACAAAGATCAATTCACCGATAGGATGGGATCGGCATCCTCACTGACGCTTGAGGAATATTGTATTGATGCCGAAGCGTCCTCGGTGCGGGATTTTTACTATACATTAACGGCATATTTTAACGGCTCCGATGCTTTTGTTCCCGTCAGCACAGAGTCCGAAGGTGGGAACGATGCGGATACAGAAGGTGCGCTTGATGGGTCATTAGAGGATGATAGTGCCTCCGAGGGGTTCCCCGGAGGCATGATAGGTGGTATGCGAACCGGTGATTTTACGTTCATCGGATACAGCAGTGACAGCGCGATGACCGATTTTGCAAGCGGAATCACCTCCATCACAAGCGGCGCCGTATTTGATGAGGGAACAGAGGACTGCTCCTGCATCATTTCGGAGGAGCTTGCCACCTATAACAGTCTTGCTGTCGGAGACGTCATCACCATATCCTCCGCAAATAAATGCTATGAGTTAATCAAACTATCGAAGAAAGCAGGAAAGAACGGATAAGTCAACCGAACGTACGATTCGTTGCCAGCTCCCCTCTCGGGGAAGCACTGATGAAATGATAAAAAACACCTCATCCGTCACTTGCCGATTGCGGTATATGACGGATGAGGTGAATTTGAATAAATCAGTACTTCTTCGGATGGAAACTCTAAAGGAGCCTACCTCATAAACGTGATCCCAGTATTTCGTTTATTTTACTGTCAGAACGACCTTGCCGACGTTCTCACCGCGTTGCAGAATCGCGTGCGCCGCCTCTGCCTCCTCTATCGGCAGAACTTTATAAATGGAAGGCTTCATCATGCCCGCCTCAACCTTCGGCCATACGTCCTCGACCAGCTTTGCAAGCAACTCCGCCTTGAACGCAGGTGTACGGGAGCGTAGCGTGCTTCCGATGATACGCACGTTGCGGACGTAGATATTCTTCAGGTCGATCTCGGTGATCTGACCTGCCAATGCCGCGATCATGATCCAACGAGCACCGTGTGCCAGATACGGCAGACATCCGCCCATGAAGCTACCGCCCAGACAGTCGATGGTAATGTCCACGGGTGTTCCTGCCTCCAATTGTGCCTTGAGCACGTCAGCGATGTTTTCCTTCTTTGTATTAACCACAAGATCCGCGCCCAGGGGCTTGATCTTCTCGGCGATCTCATCCGAGAGAACGGTGGTGATGACACGCAGACCAAACGCCTTTGCCATCGGGATGACAACGGATGCCAGTCCGCTCGCCCCCGCGTGCATCAGGAGCGTATCGCCCGCCTTTGCCTTCCCCTCGATGAAGAGATTGAGATATGCGGTCGCATATGCCTCGGGCATTGCCGATGCTTCCACGAGACTGCGTCCCTTCGGAACGGGCATCAGCATATCGTATTTGACATTGACGTACTCGGCGTATCCGCCACCGCCAAGCAGTGCGCAGACCTCGTCACCAAGCTTGTAATTCGATTTTTCAGCCGCGATCTTACCCATCTCGACGATCACGCCCGCGATCTCCAGTCCCATCCATTCGGGGCATCCCGCAGGAGGCGGATAATCGCCGTCGCGCTGCATCAGGTCGGCGCGGTTGAGTGCCGCGCAATGAATTTCTACCAAAACGTCCTCGTCGCCAACGACGGGATTGGGAACGTCACTCCAAGTCAAAGCCTTATCGGGCTGAACCAAAATTGCCTTCATTTTTGTTACCTCTTTCCTTCCACAATCGTGGAAATATTTTTCCATCAATAAGATTATACCATATTGACAACACGGCGTAAATATGCTATACTGTCAATTAACATAACAATTCTGCTGTTTTTGGGGTGAATACGATGGAAAATACGCTTGGATACTCAAAAAAACTCTGCATGACGGAGTTAAAACTCCTACACACGCACTACACGCGCGCACATTATTACGACGCAGGTGCGGGACGTGTCAACTCCAGCTTCGGATTTCTCGTCAAAGGAAGCGTCACGCTCACGTCGGTCGGAAAAAGCATTCGCATGGGACCCGGAAGTCTCTTTTACATTCCCGAGGGCATTCGCTATCACTCGGTATGGAACGGATCCCCCGATGTGGAGTTTTACACGATGGAGATCATCTCACGCCGTCCCGACACGACCGACGCACAAAGCTACGCGATGGCGCACATCCCCGAGCTCTCCACACCCGAGACCGAGCGCCGCATCGCCGAAATTTATTCGTTGTTTGCAACAGACGAGCGACTGCAAAAGATCCGTGCACTGGGAAAATATTATGATTTTTACGCCGACGTGCTCCCCTATCTTCGCCCCGAGGCACCGACCAAATACAATCCTGTGCTTCCCGTGGCGCTGGAGTACATTGAGCAGAACGCGCATCGTGACTACAGCACCGAGGATCTGGCATCTCATTGCTGTGTCAGCGAATCGCGTCTTTATCACATTTTCAAAAGTCAGCTGGACACCACCCCTGTGCGCTACCGCAACGAGCTGCGCGTGGAGAACGCCGCCGAGCTGCTGCGCAGAACCGACCAATCCATCGATCGCATCGCCGAGCGCTGCGGCTTCAACTCGACCACCTATTTCCGCGAGACCTTCCGCGAATTTACGGGACTTACTCCGTCGGAATACCGTGGAATGGTGCATAAATAAAGACATAACCCCCTTGCCGCCAATGCGGGGCAAGGGGATTCTTCATTTATTTCTCATCATCAAAATACAAGCTGTACGCGTATTTGATCTCGCGCGTTTTACAAAATTCATTGTAATTGTAGTCCAGTCCAGCCAAGCGCAAGCGTTTGACCTCCTCGCGCGACGCCAGCGGATGCGCGATATCAAAGGTGTCCAAAAACTTGGGATGCTTCTCCTCAATTCCTGCGGTAACGTCGGGCACAAGATCGTGCGCCTCCAGGCGGACGCCCTTGGCAAGCACCATGAAATCCACAACATGCATCATGAATTTGCGCTCCAGCTCCAGGTACTCGGGCTTGCCGCCGAGATTGATCCGCTCCTCGGGATCGTTGACGCGATCGAACAGACAGGTTCTTCCGGTAAACGGATAATACGTAAAGGTATATCGCTTGTCCACCAGCGTCTTACAGCTGTCGCAGAACTCGCTCATGTTGACCTCGCGCTCCGCAACCGTTCCGTCCGCAAGTCCGAGCATCGAGCGTGCTACGCCAAATGCCTTGTGATCATCGGCAATATCCAGCACCGTTGCGCCAATATCTAGATTTCCGCAAAGCGCGTCACAGCGCGTTCCCTTCTCCGCACGGGGATCGTTGGCAATGATCATCGGGATAAAGAGCTGCGGGCGATAGGGCCACGGTCCCTTGGAAACAACGCCGTAATCGTGATCCACGCTTCCGTGATCGGAGGTGAAAATGATGGTGGTATTCTCATACAAGCCGTTGTCCTTCAGCGACTGCACGACGCGTCCGACCAGCTGATCGACCTCCACGATCAGCTCGCCGTACAAAAGACGCTCGTAAAGGCGAAGCTCTTGCGTGGTGCTCGGATCGACCAGCTCCTCATGCGTACTCAAAAAGGCGCGGCGGTAGCGCTCCACCGACGGAACGTCCTCATCGGGACGGTCAAACATCAAAACGGGAGGCAGCTTATCAATATCCACTGTTCCCGAAACCTCGCGCGGCGGAATCAGCGGCGCGTGCGGCGAGAGGAAACCGCAATACAGGAAGAAGGGCGAATCCGCATCCTTTGGAGCCGCTCCGTTGGGTGCCTTACCCGTTTTGGAATAGCTCTCAATAAATTCAATTGCGCAATCCGCACTCCAGCGATCGTAAAACTCTTCCTCCGGATATGCAAAATGGTGATCCCCATCATTCGGGTAGCAGCCCTTTACCTCCGGATGCTTTTCATGCAAAAATTCCGAATAATCGCACGGACCTTCGCCGCCCAAAAACAGCTTGCGATACTGATACCCCATCGGATTCTCGGCAGGCCAGTGCTCATAGCAGCCAACCGCCGCCGTCATGTATCCGTCATCGTTCAAGCGCTCCGGCAAGCATTCGACGCCCTCCTTGAGAGGAATACCGTTGGTCCATGCGTCGTGTCCCGACACAAACTGTCCCGTCAGAAAGGACATCCGCGCGGGTGCGCAAACGGTGGATGCCGTAATTGCGTTGTCAAATACAACACCGTCCCTCGCAAGAGCGTCGATGTTGGGAGTAGGAATAAAATCCGAGCCGTATGCTCCCAAAAAGTCCGGACGTAGCTGATCGCACATGATCATGAGCACGTTGCGTCTGTTTGGGTTCGTTCCCATAATAAAACCTCCTGAATGTTATGAATTATCTTTGATTGCGCAGGTATGTGCTTTTCACCTGCTCCGCAAGCCGCGCAAGCGGCTTGCCGCACTGCTCCAAAAAAGCGCTGTAGCCGCACGATTCGTCGGTGACGGACGCACAAATCTCCCTTTGCATCCGTCGGCAGTTGCCGCCGCAAAACCGCGCAAAGCGGCAAGAGGCACAGGCACGCGGCGCAGTGTGCGGTCGAGACAAAAAGGCTTTCGCCCCATCGGAGTGCAACAGCGTCTCGATCGAATCCGAGGTGATATTCCCCATCCGATATTCATCCAAGCAGTAAAAATCGCAAGGATACGCACTGCCGTCCGCCTCGATCACAAGCTGCGGGCGGCAAACACCGTCCATTCCACAGCCGGTCGGTCTTCCCAGCACCAACTGATTGACGATATCGTCAAACAGCTTGACACTGCGGCGCTTCCCCTTTTGATAATCGGCATACCAAAGTCCGAACAATTGTGTATAAAACGACGCAAAGCGCTGTGGAGTCAGCGCGTAAGGAGAGGACGACTGCCCGTCAAGCGCACCGAGGCACGGTGTGAACTGCACGTAGTCGATTTCCAGCTTCACCAGTTGATTCCACACCTGCTTCGGATGGCGGGCAACGTCGCTTGTCAAGGTGCAAAGGACGTTGAAATCCACGCCGTACCGACGGAGTTGTTCCATCGTCCCGACAACACGCCGATACGTGCCTTCTCCGCGCGCGTCCACTCTTGCCCCGTCGTGTGCCTCGGGCAAAAGATCCAGCGAAAGCCCTACCAAAAAACGGTGCTCCTTCAAAAACGCGCACCATACGTCGTCCAGCAGAAGACCGTTGGTTTGCAGGGCGTACGACACGCGGACGTCCTTCCACGTCTCTGTTTTCTCGACGAAACGCCGAAAGAACGCCAGACCCGCGAGCGTAGGCTCACCGCCCTGAAAGGCAAAGCTCACAGCATCGCCCACGTTCAGCTCGGACGCGATGCTTTTCAGCATCGCGTCCGTCGTTGTGTCGGACATCATTCCAAAGGAACGCACTGCGCGTGCATCGGCAACGTCCGCGTAAAAGCAATATTTGCACCGCATATCGCAAAGAGACGATGCGGGCTTAATCATCATACGAATCGTTTTCATGCGTATATTATAACATCACCTTGATTGAAAATCCATACGTTTTCGGTTTTCTTTTGTATAAAAGATAACAGTCTGCATCCGTCGGAGCTGTTTTTAAATGATGCCCTCTTCGACGCACTTTTCAATAAACTCCGCATAAAGCGAATTGGGCCACGGGAACCAGTCGCGCGTGTAGTTTTCGGGATGGTCCACGTCAACGCCCTCGTGCAGATATCCCGTTCCCGCATCGGTGCCCGCGATCATGTGGAGCAGCTCCAGCTTCTCCTCGGGATCGATGCTCGTGAGTCCCTGCATCACCAGCGACAGCGGCCAGACGTAATTGTCGGGCGTATGACGCGAGCCGATGCCCTTTGCGTATTTTCCGACAAAGTAGAACGGGTTCTCCTTGCTGAGCAGGAAGCGGCGCGTGTTCTGATAGATCTCGTCGTCCGCAGGCGCGTAGCCGATGTACGGAATGGAGATGAGGCTCGGAACGTTCGCGTCATCGATCATAGAGTAATGTCCCATGCCGTCTGTCTCGCAGGCGTAGATCTTGCCGTACGTCTCATGCTCGATGATACAGTATTTCTTGATGCCCTCATCGATCTCCGCGCGCAGGTCAAGACACTCCTTTGCAAGTGCCTTGTTGCCGCACACAGTCTCCAGCATCTCCGCCATGTACCCCAGCACCACGACCGCGAACATCTCGGAGGCGGTTAGGTAGCCATAGGTACAGCCGTCGTCACTCGGACGGAACGCGCACCACGTCATGCCCGTATATGCCACGGGGTTGCCCATGCCGTTGTTCGGGATGGTATCCCACGGTACGGGCGGATGCTGACGGATGAAGCGGTAAGGAGATTTCTCCATGTGGTACTGCTCCACGCGCCACAGATCCACGATGATGCGCGCGGTCTCCTCCAGCTTTTCCTTGATGAGCGCCTCTCTGCCCGATTTCTTCCAATACAGATACAAAAGACGCATCGGATAGCAGAGTGAGTCGATCTCGTACTTGCGCTCGAACACCCACTCGTTCTGCAACGGCATGTCGTCGATATGACCGTTACCGTTTGCGGCACGGTTGAAGGAGTTTGCGTACGGGTCTATCTTGATGTACATCATCTGACGGCGCAGAACGCCCTCAATGATCGACGCGACCTCCTCGTCCTTTGCAAGCGGAACGTAATGCGTGACCTGTGTCGAGGAATCACGCAGCCACATGCCGTGAATGTCACCGCCAAAGCCGTAGAATGTACCGTCCTCGCACTTATCCATGACCGTGCGGATCGAGTAGAGATAGCCGTTTTCGTACAGCTGTGCCAGCTTCGGATGATCCTTCAGCTTTTCCTTATACGCGGCGACACGGTCGCACATTGCCTTCGGCTGTGTCTCGGCATAAACCAGATTGTACTTGTTCGGTACACGGATGAGATGATCCTCGCAAAGCATTACCATGTCGTCAAGACCGAACGGCACGCATCTGTATTCGTGGGTATACCCTGCCGCCATGCCACCGTTCCACTTCCCGCGGAAGGTGAAGCTGACGGGGTTCACCCAATCCTGATCCGTCTCTCGATGGAACGGACCGTACAGGTTTCGCAGGCTGGAGCGCAGAACGATCTCAACCTCATTTTTACCGATCACCAAAAGCTCGGTGATATCCTTTTTGCTATCCAGCACCAAATCGGTACGCTTACCGTTTACCGTGACCTCCGCCGTCAGGAAATGACCGCGCAGATCGATTGCGCGTGCGCCGTGTCCGTCGTAGCTGTAAAAGCCCTTGATGGTCAGCGTGCCCTTGAAGAAGGGATAGCCTTGTTCGCAAAGCGGTTGGAATACGTTGGGAAGCGTCGTTCTTGTGCAAATTTCATGTGCATCGTTGAGGACAAAATCGCCCTGGATAAAGATATTTTCAATATGGGTATCGTAATAGAGGCAGTTGCGCAGACTCTCGGTTGCATTCGGATCAAAGAGCGCGAAGCTGACGCCGTCGTGCTGTCGGTAATTGACCTCGTAGACAAACACGTTCTCCCCGACCGTCACCGCATCGGTAATGTCCGCCTCGACGTACTGAATATCGAACGTACTATGAACAAGCGACAAAGCCTTTCCGTTGAGCGTGACCGAGGGGTAATCCCCCTTCTCCATCATCAAAGTCAGCGGCATTTTGTCCTTGACCGTGAAGGTCTGCTTCACCCAAAGTCTGCCCTTGTAATCCGCGCGCAAAAGATCCTCGAAAATGCGTTGCAGCGGCAGATATTCGCCAAAAGTGACACCGTCGTAGCTAATGCATCCGTAATCGCGTACCAGATAGTTCTCGCTGATCGACTCCACGTGGAAGCGGGGCGCGATCGGCTCCTCGTAATAGATGATCGCAGGCTTCTTCTCGCAATCGTCGCGCACGAGAATCAGGCTCTCTCGCGCTCCCACCGTCATCGTATCGTTGATAAAGCGCAGCTTCATCGTCTCCAGATCCAGCGCACGGTAATTCGCCGCGATATTCTTCGCCGTAAAGCGTCCGCTCTCGGTTTGCGAGAGGTTGTTGATAAAGATGTAATCGCCGAGCTCACCGCGGCGGGAAGTCAGATCGAGCATTCCCGCCTCGCAACGGAAATCAATCTCTGCGTCGGCGATCAGATCGTCCATCGTGATGTTGGAGGTCAGCTTCACGTCGGTCTCCACGCCGTCCACCAGCGTCAGATTCCCAAGAATCAGAAGCTTTCCCGTGTATTGCTCCAACAGCTTCAGCGTAGATGCGGAAATGTTGTGCATATTGGGCACGACAACGGTGGTATAGTGGCATTTTCCGACGGTCAGACCTTTTCCGTCGGTGCTTCCGTGACGCGCAAGAATGCGCTCGTCTGCCAGGTGGAAGCGAATGCCGTTGTTGCGGAAGGTGTGACAGATCAGCTCGTTGAACTTCTTTTCCATGTCCTCCCAGCCCTGCCCGTAGGTATAATCCGCGTACATCGAGCGCAACGGATGGATGAGAAGAAGATCGACCACCTCCTCGGTGTTGGCAATGATGTAGCCGAGTCTCGTAAAATACTCGTTAAAAATTTTGAACTGCTCCCACCAGTTGTTCCGGCGCGAGAACACGGGCGGATAATCGCTCTTGCCCTGTGCCGCAAGAGAATACGGAAACAGATGCTGGCACATCAGATTGACGCCGTGGAAATACTGGAACTCACCTATATTTTTGAGCTCCATGGGGGTAGTATCATGCCCACAGCAGGCAAAGGTCTCGGTGAGCACCTGGTGGATGCCGAGTTGATTTGCCACGCTTCCGACTTGAATCGGCATCAGCGTACGGTCACAGCCTTTTCCGAGACAGTCGATGCCGGGAATATGCTCGTACTCATAGGTCGGCATGACCCCCGCGCCGCCCGCCATCTGCGCGCGGACTCCCGCCTCCTCGAGACTGTGTCCCGTCAGCTTGCAATTGTGCGCCTCGCACCAATCGTACAGACGCTTGTAAAAATTCTCCACGTAAAGGCGGTTCATCACCGTATAGTAGCGCACGCGGAAGGTGTTTCCGCAAGCCTTTCGGTGGAACAGATGGATCAGAGAATCCAGAATATCGCCGCCGAACTCCTCCTCATACGCTTTGGCGGCATACGGGCTGAACGGCGTTGCCCAACGGTAGTACTGCGGCTCGTCGGTGAAAAAGCCGACCAGCTCACGTCCGAAGCTTTCGGGAAATCTCCGGTAATATTTTTCGTGCGTCTCCTCAATGAACGCGCTGACCACGTCGGGATTGAGGATGTCGGTATTCGCGGGGCTGTAGTGACGGTAGACGCAATGATACTCCCCAACACCGTCCTTGGCACCGTGCAGACGCACGTACGTATTCCCCGCCTTTTCGTAGCATGCAAACGCCTCGGGATCGAATGCGGATTTTATCTCGTACGTCAGATACTGTGCTAAAAATTCCTTTTTCTCCAAAAGCTTGCCGCCGACAAAGCCGCTGGGCCAGCCGTTTTCGTCGTAGACCCACGCGTTCATACCGAGCTCACGCGCCTTTTTGAGGCACGCGTCGATGCAGGAGAACCACTTTTCCCCCAAATATTCATCCTTCAGACCGATGCGGGCGTGCATGATAAAGCCGCCCATGCCCGCCTCCTTCATGTCCTCGATTTGGCGGACAAGCTCTCCCTCGTCCAAGGTATTGTTCCAGCTCCAGAACGGAATGGAGCGATAGTCGGTCAGATCCCCCGCAAACGCGGCGTTTAATTTTTCAACAGACGGATTGGTATTCATACGCCCTCCATTATAGTTTTCCTCTTTTATCTATATATCGAATAACGATATATTGCGGTTTTATTTTACCATATCGGCAGACAAAAAGCAATACTGGAGCTCCAATTTTTTATCGACTTTTGGTAGATTTTTTTAAATTTTGAAAAAATGCCCTATTCGATGCTCGGATATGTTATAATATAGGCAACACTGAACAGTGCCTTCAAATACAATTCAAAAATTTACTGTGGATTTTTTTACTCTTTTTATGCATTTGCTTCACTTGCGTTTTTTGCACAAATATGGTATACTGTTTTCATTCAATGATCCGGAGGATTATTTATGAACTTTACAATGTATGCAAAATTTTCAAACGTTCTGCTGAATGAGGGAATTGAAAATGTAGCCGACGCGGCACGTGCATTCGGATTTTCATCTGTCGAGTTTTTTGAATTCATCGGCAACGGCTGGCAGGAGCGCGTCACAAGCATAGAGGAAGCAAAACGGATGCGCGCGGTGCTGGACTTGCGCGGACTGTCGGTTGCCTGCTATTCGATCGCCGTCGGACTTTACGAGGACGGAATGACGGTCGATACCGTCACGGCGGCTGAAAAAAAGCTGATGCAATACGCAGAGCGCGCGGCGGCACTGGGCTGTCCTTATCTGCACCACACGCTGACGATGAACGTCGAGCACCTTTTGACAGCGGAAAAGGCGCTGAAATACATCGTCCCCGCCGCCATCCGCGTGGCAAAATATGCGCATTCGCTGGGCGTCACCTGCATCTATGAGGATCAAGGCCCCTATTTCAACGGCGTCGCGGGCTTTGGTAAATTCTACAATGCCGTCAAGGCGGAATGTCCCTTTGTCGGCGTGTGCGGTGACGTCGGAAACACAGTGTTCGTGGACGAATCCCCTGCAGAATTTTTCCGCGTGTACGCGCATGAGATGAAGCACGTGCACGTCAAGGATTACGTGCTGACCGACGTGCGCGGCATTGGCAAGGGTTGGAGTCCCACGCGTGCGGGAAAATGGACGAAGGAGACGATCATCGGACAGGGCTGCATCGATCTGGATGCCTGTTTTGCCGAGCTCAAGCGCGTCGGCTACGGTGGCGCGTTCGCCTTTGAAAACAATCACGAGGCGGATTATGCGCTCGGAACCGCGATCGGAATGCAATTGTTGAATGAAACGTTCCAATAAGGAGAGGTGGACGAAATGAAGCATCTTAAAATCGCACTCATCGGCTTCGGCGGAATTGCCCGCTCGCATTTTGCCGCTTATACAAAGCTGATACGAGAGGGTGCTCCCATTCGATTGGTCGCTGTCTGCGACGCCAACATCGAGCAGTTTTCCAGGCAGATCACAATCAATAACTCATCTCAAACGGTGATACTTACCGACGATATTCACACCTATACAAGCGTAGACGATATGCTTGTCCGCGAGGCGTTTGACATGGCGGACATCTGCCTTCCGACACACCTGCACAAGGACTTTTCGGTTAAGCTTTTGCGGGCGGGTAAGCACGTGCTGTGCGAAAAGCCGATGGCGCTCTGCTTTGCCGATTGCGAGGAAATGGTCCGCGCGTCGCACGAGAGCGGTTGTCAGCTTCTGATCGGTCAATGCCTGCGCTTCAGCGTGCCGTATCTGTATTTGAAGAAATGCATTGACGAGAAGCCCTTCGGTAACATTCTCGATCTTCACATGCATCGCGCCAGCGAAAGTCCGCATTGGAGCAACGGAAACTGGCTCCATATGGCGGAAAAAAGCGGGGGCTGTATTCTGGACACACACATTCATGACGTCGACATCGCGCATTTTCTGTTCGGAAAGCCCTTGGCGGTCAGTACGCTGGAATGTAACTGTCCGCCCTATTGGCAGACGCAAAACACACGCCTGTTTTTCGACAATATTACCGTCACCGCTGATGGCTCCTGGCACGATATGCCAAATACCGGCTTTTCGGCGGGATATAAGGCGAGATTCGAGCATGCCAATCTGATTCTGCACGACGGCGCCGTTACCGTTTACCCCGACGGAGGCGATGCGTACGTTGCCGCACTTCCGCAGGACGACTACGTGCGCGCGGAAATCGACTATTTTGTCAACGTCCTTCTGTCCGATGCCCCCAATACCATCAATCCCCCCGAAAGCGCGCGGGATACCGTACACATCATCGAGCATATGAAGCAAAGCGCCGCATGCGGCGGTGAAAAAATCGCATACGTTCCAAAAGAAAATTAAAAAGGAGTATTCATTATGATAAAGCTTGGCGTTCTTGTAAATCTGAATCAGCAATCCGACATTGCACAAAAAATCAAAGAGGTACGTGACATGGGCTTTGCGTCCTGCCAGATCTCCTGCTGGGATCCCACATGCTATACGGATGCCTACGCCGAAAAAATCAAGGCGGCGATGGCGGCTTACGGCGTGTCTGTATCCACCTTCTGGGCAGGCTGGACGGGAAAGGGCGTGTGGAACTTCTACGACGGTCCCGCAACGCTCGGCATCGTTCCCGAATACGCGCGCTTTCAGCGCATTCTGGAATTGAAGGCAGGCTCGGATTTTGCGAAAACGCTGGGAGTGGATCAGCTCGCAACACACGCAGGCTTTTTGCCGGAGAATCCTTGCGCGGAGAACTATCGCGGCGTGATCTGCGCGTTGCGAGAGGTTGCCGAGCATTGCAAAGCCAACGGGCAGTATTTTCTGTTTGAAACGGGACAGGAAACTCCCGTCACCCTGCGCCGCGTGATCGAGGATATCGGGCTGGACAACCTCGGCATCAATCTTGATCCCGCAAACCTCATTCTTTACGGCAAGGCAAACCCCATCGACGCGCTGGATACCATCGGGCAGTACGTCCGCGACGTTCACGGCAAGGACGGCAATTACCCCACCAACGGTCACGATCTCGGCATGGAAACACCGATGGGCGAGGGCAAGGTCAACTTCCCCGCTTTGGTAGCACGTCTCAAGGAGTTGGGCTACGACCGTACCATCACCATCGAGCGTGAAATCTCGGGCGATCAGCAGAAAAAGGATATTCTTTCCGCAAAGAAATTGCTGGAATCCTTGATCTGATCAGAAAAGGAAACCGGCATGAAAACATATGTAATCGGAATCGACTACGGAACGCTCTCCGGCAGATGCGTGGTTGTGGATACGACCACGGGTACGGAAATCGCAGAGTCCGTACTCCCCTATCCGCACGCCGTGATGGACGAGCAGCTCCCCTCGGGTGAGCGTCTCCCGTCATCGTACGCGCTCCAGCATCCGCAGGATTATCTTGACGTTTTGCGCGTCACGATCCGCGATGCGATGCAAAAGGCAGGCGTCACCCCCGACCAAATCGCAGGCTTGGGGATGGATTTCACCGCCTGTACCCTCCTCCCCGTGGACAAGAGCAACACACCGCTCTGTTTTCTTGAAGCATATCGGAACGAAAAGCATGCCTACGTCAAGCTGTGGAAGCACCATGCCGCACAGCCCGAGGCAGACGAGATCAACGCGCTTGCCGCCAAACGCGGCGAATCGTGGCTTTCGATCTACGGCGGTAAGATTTCGTGCGAATGGATGCTCCCGAAAATTCTGGAAACCCTCCGCCACGCCCCCGAAATATACCGTGCAGCCGACCGTTTTATCGAGGCGGCAGATTGGCTCTCCCGTTTCTTGACAGGCGAGGAAACGCACAGCGTCACCTTTGCGGGCTTTAAGGGGCTATGGGACGAGCAAACGGGGTATCCCTCCAACGATTTCATGACTGCACTTGACCCACGC
Organism: Clostridia bacterium; assembly: GCA_017463405.1. Classification (GTDB taxonomy): domain Bacteria; phylum Bacillota; class Clostridia; order Oscillospirales; family CAG-272; genus UMGS1865. The sequence continues at coordinate 25,304 of JAFTPJ010000150.1, read as the reverse complement.
CTTGACGGTATCGTCGGGACGAAAATCTCGACAAAGGTAATGGGGATCGGGCAGATTGCGGGAACCGTCAACGCCCGCGGTGCGGAGCTCACCGGGTTGAAAATCGGCACACCCATGGCGATTCCGATCATCGACGCACACGCCGCTATGCCCGCGTTAAACGTAACACGTGCGGGGGATGTGATGCTGATTGTCGGCACCTCGTCCTGCCTGATTCTCAACGCCGATACGGCAAAGCAGGTCGACGGAATCTGCGGCTACGTCAAGAACAGCGTCATCCCCTCGCTTTACACCTACGAGGCGGGACAAGCCGGCGTAGGCGATATTTTCGATTGGTTCGTCAAAAATTGCGTGCCCGCCACCTACACGACGGAGGCGAATGCGCGCGGCATCAGTATTCACAAGCTGCTGCGCGAAAAGGCGCAAAAGCTCACCCCGGGTGAGAGTGGACTGGTCGCACTCGACTGGTGGAGCGGCAACCGAAGCATACTGGTCAACTCCAAGCTGACGGGAATGATCCTCGGCATGACGCTCTCCACAAAGCCCGAGGAAATTTACCGCGCCCTGATCGAGGCAACGGCATTCGGCTTGAAACGGATCGTTGAGCAATTTGCTTCCCACGGCATTACCGTCGGTACGCTTTGCGCGGCGGGCGGCATTGCGCAAAAGGACGAAATGATGATGCAGATCTACGCCGACGTGCTGGACTGCGACATTCAGATCGCGGCAACCACCCAGGCGGGTGCACTCGGAAGCGCCATCTACGCATCAATCGCAGCGGGAATCTACCCCGACATTCAAACGGCGGCAGAAAAAATGTCCAAGCCCCCCGTCAAGGTGTATCACCCCATTGCGGAAAATGTGGCGGCATATCAACCGCTCTATCAAGAATACAAAACGCTCCACGACTATTTCGGCAAGAAAAACGGCGTCATGGAGCGAATTGGGAAATAAATTTTGACTATAAACAGAGATCAGCCCCTTGATTGGACTGATCTCTTTTTATATGCAATTGATTTATTCGTATATAATCGGGACGTTTGTGGGTTCGGCAGAGCTTCCTTTTTTGCCGTCATCACCCGGCCATACTGAAGCTTTTCCTTTTTCTCCTCCTTCACCACCCAATATTGTTAAGTTAGATGCAGAATAACCTTCCTCAAAACAAACTTCTATTTTATTTGCATAAATTGCCACACCGCCATTTCCACCGTTTCCGCCGCTGGCGCCCATGCTTCCTTTTCCACCGTTACCGCCGTCGCCACCGACAATATAGGTATGTTCTGTGCCAATCGTTATTTTAACAGTTGCCTTTTCCGCATCGATTGCTGACTTTCCGGCACTACCATTTCCTGCTGTACCCAAAGTCCTGTTATCACCTTTACTGCCGTTCATTCCTTCTATGAAGCAATAATCTCCGTAAAATCCAAAATGTACTGTTGCAGTAGAATTGATCTTAAACAAATGATCATTTTGGATAGAAGGTATTAAATTCATATTTACCAAATCAATTTTCAGATCGGTGGTACGTTCTTCAGTTACAAACCGAACATTATTATAGGTTGAATTAATGTTACCGACCAAACGAATATAGGGGCAATCTTTCTCTATAGTTATTGTATAGCTTAAAGATGGGTTAAGTGCTAAATAATCAAAATATATCACAGCCCCTTTATTTTCATCGCTATCCGAAGCATTTACCAATTCCTCCAACGACCAATACTCAGGATATTCCTTTCCCGAGCATTTAGAGCAGGTATTCGTCAGCTTACTGTAATCATGTCCGAGAGCAGAAACAGTTTTCTGTTTAATTATCGCTTCGTTGCAAATTTTACAATGACTTCCTTCCGTATATCCCACAGTATCACAGGTCGGCTCTACGGCAGCATCCGCTACAACCACGTGCTCTTCTTTATCGAGCTTGACTTGTGCCACCTTAACAAACGCGCACGACGAGCAGTGCTCACCCTCTGTATATCCGTATGCCGCACAGGTAGACAAAACAGCCTTATCGATCACCCAACTGTGTCCTTTTGCTTCAACCGGCTTTTGTTCTGCAAGTACAATTGAACAAACATCACAATATTTCATTGCGGTATATCCGTCCTCCAAGCAAGTTGCTTGAAGCGCAGGAACTGTAATTACATGATGTTCACCAAGATAGTTTTTTTCCTCTGTATATTCATGGCAAGTCAAGCATTCCTGATATAGAATCCCCTCTTCTACACAAGTTGCTTCGGTTTTGATCTGCCAATCGCTCAGCTGATGTGCTTTCTTCGGAACAACTTCACTTGCAACAATCGCATTACAATTTTGGCAGTGAGCCTCCATCAATCCCTCCTGCGTACAATCGGAATCCGAAATCATCATCCACTCGCCGGGAGTATGTTCCGTTTCGGGAATAATCTCCTCTTCCATCACAATCCTGCATTTGATACAGCGTCTCACTCTCATTCCGGTGCTACTGCAGCTCGCAGACGTGACAGTAACCCAAGATTCATTTGGCGTGCACACATGTTCTTCTTCGCTACATGAGAAAAGCATCATTGCGCAAACAAATATCAAAACGCTTCCCAAAAACCATCTCCACTTTTTTTTCATTTTTCTTTGTTCTCCCTTTCTTTTTGTTGATTTGACATTTAGTGAATGTCATTTACAGTGCCATTATAACATATAATAAATAAAAAATCAAGCACTGAATGTCAAAAAGGGGATTTTCTATGTTTAAACTAAAAACGAAAGACGGAAAAAACAATATTTGTGGAAAAAACATATATGCCCTACGAAAAGCTATGATTCCCAAAATGTCGCAACGCGCACTTGCCGAGCAACTACAGCTTTTGGGAATGGACGTTGATAAAAATGCAATTCAACGCATTGAAAGCGGTCAACGGTTTGTAACCGATATTGAATTGAAAATTCTTTGCATGGCATTGAACGTTACAATTGAACAGTTGCTGAATTAAACGCTTGATTATGCAAAGCGGGGAGAACAAATGCATTCCCATTTGTCTCCCCTGCTTTCTATTTGTCAAAAAGCGTTTTTTGATATTCCGCCGGCGTGATCCCGTAATAGCCCTTGAACACGGCGATAAAATGCGAGCTGTCGCAAAAGCCGCACAGATAACTCACCTCGGTAACGCTATGCTGCTTCAAAAGATAGGACGCCTGCACCGTGCGATAGCGTGTCAGATATTCGTGGACTCCCATGCCGAGGCAATGATCAACTCCATGACCTCATGGGATGAGCACGCATTCCTCGGCGGAATGGTGGTCAACATCAAATTTGCTTCCGATTTCTTAAAAAGAGGCAAGGACGACATCCTCATCGGTCTTTTGCGCGCCTTCATCCGCCGCGGTGGGATTGAATTGCAGGTCAACGTCGTCGATCGGGATACGCTGTGCGAGGCGCGCACCGACCCCGATTCACACAAGGATCTGCTGGTTCGCATCGGCGGCTACAGCGACTACTTCGTGCGGCTCTCCCCCGCCCTGCAGGAGGAAATCATCCGCCGAACCGAATATTGATCAAAAATATTTTTGGCAAATTACACTTGGCTTGCATATCCTGTCATTCTGCGGCATAAGTTGTAGCACAGAAAAACAGGAGGAGCATACTCATGAAAAAGCAATCTACCGAATTGACAGAAGTAAAGCAGCCCACAAACAAATTTGTCGCGATCCTTGAAAAGATCGGAAAACGAAACGCCATTATCGCCTGTGCCGTGATTCTGATCGGTGCCGCCGTCTGGCTCAACTTTATCCTCTTTTCGGGAACCGATAACACGGGCGGCTACGACGGCTACGATCAACCCAGCGGCAACATCTCCGATAATCTGAACAACGATCAGAGCAATGACAACGCCGACCTCGACAGCAACAGCACCTACTTCTCCGCAACGCAGGTCAGCCGCCAGAGAGCGAGAGACGAGGCGCTGGAGGTATTGCAGGCGGTCGTTGACAACGTGGATTCCACCGAGGCGATGAAGACCGAGGCGCTTGCAAGCATCGCGGCAATCGCGGAGGAAATTCAGCTGGAGGCGAACATCGAGTCCCTGATCACCGCAAAGGGCTTTGAACAGTGCGTGGCAGTCCTCAACGGCGACACCGCAAGCATCGTGGTCAGCGCGGATGATCTTCAGGTCGCACAGATCGCGCAAATCAATGCCATCGTTTACGAACAGGCAGGCATCGCGCCCACGGGTGTTACCATCATCAAAAAGTAAAATTTAACGCTCAAACGAAGTCAAATTCGTTTGGGCGTTTTATAATTTGAAAACGGGTTGACAAAAAAACAGTGCTATGCTATAATTGGAATATCATTACAATAGCAGAAAGGATACGCAAATGAAAAAAGGAATCAAATTCTTATCTTATTTTTTAATATTCGGAATGTTAAGCATTCTCTTTTTCACCGCCTGCTCTCCCGAAAATCAATCGGAGAACCCGACAGAGTCCACCGATTCGTCCACGGAAGACAGCACCACGGAATCCGATTCAAGTAACAACACCACCGAGGCAAGTCCCACAGAAAGCAACACCAGCTCGATCGATGATCCGGAGGATCTCCCCTCCCCGCTCAACGGACCTTATCAGCGTGTCGTCATCATCGGCGTAGACGGCGGCGGCGCATTTTTCAAGGACGCGGATACACCACGGCTTGATGAAATCTTCACAAACGGAGCGGTAACCTATGAGGCTTTGACCGCAAATCCCTCGATCAGCGCACAGTGCTGGGGCTCGCTCTTGCACGGCGTAACACCCGTCAAGCATCGGGTGACCAATGCTACAACAACGCCCTATTCCGGCGCTTCAAAATATCCCAGCATATTCCGCGTCATTCGCAAGGCGGATCAGAACGCAACGTTGGCATCCTTCAGCGGATGGGCACCGATCAACAACTCCATTATCGAAAATGCAATCGACGTTCATAAGGTTAGTGGACTGTCGGATATAGACACAACTACACAGGCATGCAATTTCATCATGCAAAACGATCCTACTCTCCTGTTCGTACAGTACAACATGGTTGACGCCGTCGGACACGAAAGCGGCTACGGCGGCGCACAGCATCTCAAGCGCATCAACCGCACCGACGAATACATCGGAAAAATTTACGACGCATATGCCGAGCGCGGATTTCTGGAGGACACACTATTTATCGTCACTGCCGATCACGGTGGCATCGGAACCGATCACGGCGGCATGACTGACGAAGAAAAGTATATCATGTTCGCGGCTTGCGGAAAAACGGTAGTCCCCGGCACAATCGGTGAAATGGAGATCCGCGATACCGCCGCTATCGTGCTGTACGCACTTGGCTTGGAGTGCCCCGAAACCTGGACCGCGCGCGTTCCGTCTGGACTGTTTGAAGGTGTTACCGCCGCGGAGCGTCCCGTTTACGGAGAAATCACACCTCACCGAACACAAGCATCTACCCCTACTCCGACTCCGGATAGCGGAAGCTATATCACCGACTTTATCGATAAGCCCTTGTACGTATATCTTCCCTTCGACAATTCGACAGACGATATCAGTGGAAACGCACAAACGACACAGCACGAAACAATCTCTTATGAGGACGGCTACTTCGGACAGGCTGCTGTCATCAACGGAGAGGGCTACGTCACGGTCGAAGATCACAAGCCCGGCACCGACAGCTTCAGCGTAGCTTTCTGGATCAAGCTCGGCGGAGTCATCGCAGATCCCGCGATTTTTTCCAATAAGGACTGGGAATCCTCGGATAATATCGGATACGCCATGGCGATCAGAACCAGCCACGATATCCGTTTCAGCTTCTGTGACGGCACCACCAAGCTCGACGCCGTAACACCGCTTCCGTCCGATTATGAAGAAGGATGGATGCATATCGTCATCGTAGTGGATCGCGAGGCAAATGAGGTGCGTACTTCGATTGACTTCGGTGAATTTTCCGTTACAAAAATCCCCGAAGCCCTCCAAAATGCATCACTGGATGCGTTCGGACATATGAACGTCGCCAATGACGGCGCAGGAAACGACAGTATTCGCCTGTTTGCTTCCTTGGATGAATTCATGGTCTTCGACGCAGCCCTTACACAAGAGGATATCAATCAATTGGCAAGCTATTACGGCTTATAACACCACTCACAAAATGCGCTTCCGTGAAGCGCACATGCCCGACGGGTGGACATTGTTCAGATGTCCATCCGTCGGGCGTGTCCTTTTTGAAAGGTCTTGAAGGGTGAGGGGTATGGGGAGAGGGGGACTTCTCCTTAAGAAGTCCCCCTCTTCCCATAATTATCCATCATCCAATCAAACCTTCGGCAGCTTGGAAAGGCCCTTCGCCAGCTCCTCGTCGGTCGGCTCGTAATCGGTCATTCTGCCGTCGTGGAATTTCTCATACGACATCATATCGAAGTAACCCGTACCGGTCAGACCGAACACGATGTTCTTCGACTCCCCTGTCTCGCGGCACTTGATCGCCTCGTCGATCGCAACCTTGATCGCGTGCGAGCTTTCGGGTGCGGGCAAAATACCCTCGATGCGTGCGAAATATTCCGCCGCCGCAAAGACCTCGGTCTGCTTGACGCTGCGCGCCTCCATCAGCCCCTGATCGTACAGCTCGGAGAGCGTCGAGCTCATGCCGTGATAGCGCAAGCCACCCGCGTGCGTTGCCGCAGGAATGAACGCACTGCCCAGCGTGTACATCTTCGCCAAGGGACAAACGCGACCCGTGTCGCAGTAATCGTAAACGTACTTTCCGCGCGTCAAAGACGGGCAGCTTGCAGGCTCGACCGCGATGAAGTGATAATCCGCCTCGCCGCGCAGCTTCTCGCCCATGAACGGTGCGATCAAGCCGCCAAGGTTGGATCCGCCGCCGGCACAGCCGATGACGATGTCTGCCTTGACACCGTACTTGTCCAGCGCCGCCTTGGTCTCCATACCGATCACGGACTGATGCAGCATAACCTGAGAGAGCACACTTCCCAGCACGTAGCGGTATCCTTCACGCGAGGTCGCCGCCTCAACCGCCTCGGAGATCGCACAGCCAAGACTTCCCGACGTTCCCGGGAACTCGGCAAGAATCTGACGTCCAACCGCCGTTGTGGTGGAGGGCGAAGGCGTCACGTCCGCGCCGTAGGTACGCATGACCTCTCGGCGGAAGGGCTTTTGCTCGTAGGAGCATTTGACCATGAACACCTTGCAATCCAGATCAAAATAGGAGCACGCCATGGAAAGCGCGGTTCCCCACTGACCCGCACCGGTCTCGGTGGTCACACCCTTGAGTCCCTGCTGCTTGGCATAGTACGCCTGCGCAATTGCGGAGTTGAGCTTGTGGCTTCCACTGGTGTTGTTACCCTCAAACTTATAGTAGATATGCGCGGGCGTGCCGAGCTTTTTCTCCAGACAGTAAGCGCGCACCAGCGGCGCGGGACGGTACATCTTATAGAAATCGATAATCTCCTGTGGGATTGGAATATAGCGATTGTTATCATCCAGCTCCTGCTTGACCAGCTCCTCACAGAACACCTTGCCCAAAGCCTCCGCGGTGATCGGCTTGCCCGTTGTGGGATCGAGCAGCGGAGCGGGCTTTTTTGTCATATCCGCGCGGACGTTATACCAATCGCGCGGCATTTCGCTCTCTTCCAGATAAATTTTGTAAGGAATTTCTTTGTTCATCATTCCATACCCCCTTCAAATATATAAAAATCGTAATTACAAAACAAAAACGCCCCATTATCACACTGATAATCGGGACGAACGAATTCGCGGTGCCACCCTCATTGAAGCTTTCGCTTCCTCTCATCGCATACCATCATATGCGCCGCCATGATAACGGGGGGCATACCCCGTCGAAGCCTACTCTTACAATGCAATTTCGGTTCGCCCTCGGAAGTCCATTCACACGACTGCGCACACTACACTCTCACCGCCGGCAGCTCTCTGAAGAACACTCTGTCCTGCTACTCCTCTTCCTCTTCGGTTTTATTCCTTAATAGTATAAACCTTTTTTCGCGATTTGTCAAGTCTTTTTTGAGATTTTTCGATAAATTCATTCAAGCCCCACGCTGTCGAGCAAAAATAAGCCAAAAAGCAGAAATCAGTTTTATTTTACTCCATTTTTTGAATTGCCGTTGAAATATAAATCGTAAAATGATATAATTGTTTCAAACCTAATCTTCAAAGGGAGGCAAGCACATGGATATCATCGATAAACAAATATTGGAGTTGCTGTCGCACAATGCGTATGCAACCTCAACCGAAATCGGGTGCACGGTGGGTCTCTCGGTTCCCGCTGTAAACAAACGCATTCAAAAGTTGCAAAGTGACCGCGTCATCCGCAAATTCACCATCCTCACCGATGAAAAGCGCGCCGGAAAGCCCGTTGTCGCGTTTATTTTCATCGTCATTCAATACGGCGACGGTGTCAAGACGCTGATGGATTATATCGATCACGATCCCGACGTGCTGGAATGCTATGCCGTCACCGGAGAATACGATTATCTGATCAAAATTTGCGCCACAGACGTGGAGACATTGGAAAACAAGCTTTTGCATTTGAAAAAGCAAAAGGGCGTGATGAAAAGCCACACCATGCTCTCCTTGATGGAGCACAAATTCCAACCGACCGTCCTCCCCGACACAAAGGAAAGTAAGTAAATCATGACCGAACAAGAATTGAACGCGCTGTTTGACGATGCCGTACGCATCCGTCGACAGCTTCACGAATACCCCGAGGTGGGCTTTGACCTGCCGCGCACGGTAGCATTGGTTGCCGCAGAGCTGGATGCGCTCGGCATCCCCCACACCGATCGGTACGGCACCTGCAGTATCGTCGCGGACATCGGCAGGGGCGAAAAAACGATCGCTCTGCGCGCCGACATGGACGCCCTTCCCGTGGAGGAAAAAACGGGACTTCCCTATGCATCAAAAATTCCGGGCAAGATGCATGCTTGCGGACACGATTCGCACACGGCGCTCATGCTTGCCGTCGCAAAACATCTCAAATCTCACGAGGATGAGCTCCCCGTGCGCGTGCGCCTGATTTTCCAGCCCAGCGAGGAGGGGGCGATCAGCGGCGCGAAAATGATGGTGGACAACGGCGTGATGGACGGCGTGGATCACATTCTCTGCACGCATTGCGAAAATGAGCTGGACGCGGGGGCGATCGGCGTTTGCTATGGCGACTACATGGCGGCTTGCATCCCCGCGACAATCCGCTTTCTCGGAAAAAGCACGCACGCCGCGCTCCCCCATGCCGGGGTTGACGCCATCGCCATGGCGGTAACGGCGTATTGCAAATTCAAGGAAGCGATCGAGCGTGAGGCGAACGGCGCGCGTTATATCTGGTCGGTCGGACGTTTTTCGGGCGGTCAGGTGCATAACGTCGTCGCCGACCGTTGCGAGATGGACGTCTCCTTCCGCTTTTACGACATGGACCTCGCCCGTCGCATGGAAGCCGAGGTTCGCCGCATCTGCGAGGAGGTTGCGATCCAATACGGCGGCGAAACGGAGATCGACTGGCACATGAGCACCGGCGCGGTATATAACACGCCGATGATCGTTGAAGCATTCGAGCGTGCACTTGCCACAGACGGGCTTCCAGCACAACCGATCCCGCAGAGAATGTCCTCCGAGGATTTCGGATGGTATCTGGAAAGGGTACCCGGTATGATTTTCCGCTTCGGTACACGCAACGAAGCCCTCGGTTGCACAGCGACCGCGCACAGAAGTGATTTTCGGATCGACGAGCGCGGTATGAAAAATGCGATCCGCGCGTTCTGCGCCTACGTACTCCGCTGCGATACCGAATGATTGAGGAGAAAAAAATGGAACACAACATGATTTTAAGCACAGCCGCGCAAAATGCGCTCCCCTCGGGGGTTCGCCGCATGTTTGAGCTGGCAAAGAACTATCCCGACGCAATCAACCTGACGCTCGGTGAACCGGGCTTTACCACGCCCGAGCACATCATTGAAGCTGCAATTAACGGCTTGCGCGACAAGAAAACGAAATATACACCAAATGCGGGCATCAAGGAGCTGCGCGATGCGATTGCTTATAAGCTGCGAAAAGAAAACGGAATCGCATGCGATCCCGACAAAAATCTGATCGTCACCGCAGGTGCCACCCAAGGCTTGATGCTTGCGATAGCAACACTTGTCGATAAAGGAGACGAGGTCATCATCCAAGGTCCCAACTGGCCCGACTACCGCGGTCAGATCGACATGGTCAACGCAAAAACCGTATACGCCAAGGTTGACGAACACAACGATTTCAAGATGACGGCGGATGTGATCGAACCGCTGATCACCGATAAAACCAAGCTGATCATCATCAACTCCCCCTCCAATCCCACGGGCGGCGTTCTGGATTGGGAGGATCTGCTCAAGATTGCGGAGCTGGTGAAAAAGCACAAGATCTTCATCATCTCGGACGAGCCGTACGAAAAGCTCGTATACGACGGCTTTGAGCAAAGGAGCCTCGCGGCGATCCCGGGGCTTGAGGACTACGTGCTGACGATCAACAGCTTTTCCAAAACCTTTGCAATGACGGGCTTCCGCGTGGGCTATATTTGCGCAAACGAGCACATCGTCGAAAACCTCATCAAGCTCCACGAAAACATGGTGGCAAGCGTCCCCGAGCCGATGCAGCTCGCCGCGGTCGAAGCCATCCATCACGGCGACGGCGACGTTGCCGAAATGGTGAAATACTACGACCGCAACCGCCGTTTGATCGTGGACGGGCTCAATCGCATCAACGGCTTTTCCTGCCTCTGCCCCCGCGGTGCGTTCTACGTCTTCCCCAACGTCACGGGATTCGGGATGTCCTCGCGCGAGGTGGCGGAGTATATTCTGGAAAAGACGCACGTTGTCACCTCGCCCGGTGACGCGTTCGGTCCCGACGGCGAGGGCTACATCCGCATCTGCTACGCATCCAAATATGAGCAGATCAAGGAAGCGCTTGCACGCATGGAGCGTGCGTTCGGTACAAAATGAAACGAAAGAAAAAGAAGCAGTTATCGGTTTGACACCTGCTTCTTTTTGCGTTTTCTTTAAATCTGCGGAATCTCCAACACCGCGCCGCCCTGTACCGACGACTCATGTGCAATAATACCCGGAAGTGAGATACGGATGCCCATATCGACGTCGATCGGAGGCTTGGTATCGTTGATGATGCAATCGACAAACGCCATCATCATCTTCTTGTCCGCGCCGCCGTGACCGCTGTCCTCCTCGCCCTCGAACTTAAGCGTTACGGGAATTTCGACCTTTTCCTTGATCGAACCGGGCACGTCGGAAAGTCGCGCGAAGCTGTGTGCCTCCTCCAGCTTTTTGGTCGGGTCGGTCTCAATGCTGCCGCGCGTACCCATGATGCGGAAATTGTGATCGAAATCCGCAAAGCAATCAAAGGTGATCAGAATGCGGATCACCGCGCCCTTTGCCGTCTTGAACAGCGCAACGCCGTTTTTCTGCGGACGGTAGGGATTGTACACCACGTCGGGGGTCATGCACGATACGCTGACGCAATAGTCGTCCATGATGTAAAGGAGCGGTCCGAGGTTGTGCGTCAGGTACTTGATCGCGGGATTGAAGGCTCTCCAATGCTCCTGCGGATAGTCTTCGGGCTTCATTTCTCTCCAGTCGCGCGCGTGGATATACTCACTCTCGGCATAGATCGTCTCGCCAAGTCTGCCCTCGTCGTACATCTGCTTCCACATCTGAATAAACGCCCAGTAGCAGCAGTTCTCACCCGTCATATATTTCAGCTCGGGGTGACGCATGACCGCCGCCTTGAGCGCCTTCGCCTCCTCAACGCTGTTGACCGCGGGAATCTCACTGATGACGTGCTTCCCCGCATCCAGTGCACGGATGACGTACGGCACGTGATAAATCGCGTCGGTCGCGATAAAGACAGCGTCAATATCCGCGTCACGGATCATATCGTCGAATTCCGCATAGGATGCCACCGCGCCGTATGCGCGTTCTTCCAGCACCTTCTGTGCCGCCTCCACCTTTTGGGGATTGCGATCGCAGATCGCGGTCAGACGAACACAACTCTCTCCGAGGATATCCTTGGCAACACCAAAGCCTCTGCCCAGCCCCACAACACCGAGCTTTACGATTTTTTCACTCATTTTCAAATTCCTTTCTATGTTGTTACAAATTCAAAAGCACCAAAGCGATGCCACCGAGCGCCACACCGACGAGCTGGCGAATTAAAAACTTTTCTTTAAAGATCACCTTGGACAAAAGGAAGGAGAAGATCACCTTGACCCCTGCACGCACGGGCGAGGAGATCGAAATCGCCATCATCATATTGACCGCCAATCCCATCATATTGGTCGCGCCGTTGGAAACGCCCGACAAGGCGGCATACAGTCCACCGTGTCGCAGGATGTACGGAAGATCGCGCCCATCCTTGACAATACCGATTACAAGCAACGTAAGCGCGGAAAATCCGAGGGTAATGATCATAAACTCATTGGTGCAGGCATCCTCGAATGCGATCTGCTGCATCCGCATCAGGACACCGAACATTCCACTGCCGACGACCGAAAGTGAGATGCAAATCAACCATTTCAAGGACACCCTTTTGTCCTCACCCGATTTGTGCTCCCCACGTGTAAGAAAGAGCGAAATCATAATCAGCACAAGCCCCACGTAAGTAAAGACCGACGCCTGCTCATGCAGGAACACCAAGCCGTAAACAATGGAAAACACGCCCGAGTAGGACAGGATCAGCATCGAAACGGTGAACGGTCCGCAGCCCAATGCAACGTAGGTCAGGAAGGATGCCATACAGAACATTATGCCCGAGATCAGTCCGTATGGAAAAATTCCGATCGGGAAATAAAATCCGCCACGGTCGGTCAAGACGAAAAAGAGCATCGAGAACAGGGACACCAATGCGGTGAATATAAATCCGCCCTTTTGATGCTTTGCGTTGTATTTTTTGATCAGAACGCCCTCAATAAGTCCCGTGCATCCCGATATCAAAATCAATATCCAAGCCATAAACCGTTTTCTCCAACCGGATTTCGTTGCTTATAGCATACCATCTTCCGACGACTTTGTAAATGGATTTTTTCGCTTTTTATATGAAAAAAAGCCGTTTCTCATTGCTTTTTTCAAAAATGTATGCTATCATATATCCGAGGTGATCGTTATGTCAAACAGCATCTGCAATTTCATTCCCGCCAAAAATCACACGGGCAATCTCAAAACCGTTCATTTCGTCTACGAATCGGATTTCCATACGTTAAAGCAACCGTTTTTGCGCCCCATCTATTACGTGCATCTTGTCACGGGCGGCACTGCGACGCTGCGGATCTACGATAAGGAATATCCCCTTGCGCAGGGGACGCTCTTTTTTACCTTCCCCGCCGTTCCGTTCACCATTGCAGGCAGTGAGGACTTCAAGTATCTCTACATCAGCTTTATGGGAGCGTCCGTTTCCCCACTTCTGTCCGAATTGGAGATCACGCTCACATCCGCGGTCTATCCCGATTTTCACCATCTGATCGACTTCTGGATGAGTTCGATCACGCGCGTCAATGAAAAGAACGCCAATCTGCTTTCCGAGGGCGTTCTGCTATGTACGCTGTCCTTTATCAACAATGGGCTTTCGAAAACCGAGGAGCACAGGCACCCCGAAAATCTGGTTGAAATGCTGGTGGATTACATCGACAATCACTACCGTGATCCCGATCTGTCCTTAAAAAAGCTTGCCGCCATTTTTTCCTATACCGAAAAATACATTTCCCATCTGTTCAAGTCACGCATGAGCATCGGCTTCAATCGCTATCTCAATAATCTCCGCATCCGTTATGCGCACGAGCTGATCGGCAAGCGCGCCTACTCCATTTCGGAAATCGCGGCGCTTTGCGGATACTCCGACCCGCTCTACTTCTCCAAAGTCTTCAAAAAGCGCGTCGGCTATACGCCGAGCGAATATATGAATCGGGAGGAACGTCCTATATAAATAACAGCAGCCCAACGTAACGTTGGGCTGCCATATTTTTTATACGCTTACCGTGCTCCCGAACTTCTGCTTTGCGGCGTTGACCTTGGTCTCCTCTGCCTTCTCGGTCTGATACCAGCCACGTGTGCTCATTTCGTTGAAGGTCTGCTCCTGCATGCGGTGTGTGTCCTGCAAAAGCGAGGACAAACTGCTTCTGACCGACGGGGTTGCCGCCTCACAGCAATACGAATTGTACATGCTTGTCAGAAACTTCTGCGTGGTAAGCAGATCGGTCATCTTTTCCTGATCGTTCATTCTTTGGCTTTGATTGAATTCCATCTTTTTTCTCCGTTACTTCAAATTTGCATACAGCTCGTCAAAATGACGCTGATGGCGCTGTGCCGCCTGCTCGTACTGATTCTTCAGCACGCTGTCGGTCGTTTCAGCGGCGTACGTCTTGCATTTGACGACCAGATTCTCTTCAACCGTCATCAGGTCGGAAAGTCCCGCCAATTCCTTACAGGTAATTTGTGCCATAAAAGCCTCCTTTTTTGATCAGCGCAGATAATTGCGCATTTCTTCCACCGTCTTTTCTTCAAAACGGCAAACATCGCGTGCCAAACGCAACGCACTCTCCGAAACGGCGGTGTTTTCCGATTCACGAATCTGCTTGAGCATATCGTTCACTCCCATCGTCGCGCCCTCCACCATCATCTCGGCAATGTGCGAGGAGGTCGAATCCCGCATTGTGTTCATCATGCTCCCCCACTTCGCCGCCATTTTGGTCATTGTTCCCTCTTCCACGGGCTTCACGCCCTCCTCCGCAAGCAGCTTTGCCGCGCGCGACGCAAACGCTTCATACGCACTCAATTGTACGGTCATATCGCTCTTCAGCTGCTTATCCTCGACCTTCGGCATCAGATTCAAAATCGAATCGCTTGCCATTTTTACATTCTTATATACCGCTTGTAAAAGCTCTGCGGTTTGCTTGGTTTTCGTTGCCTGTGCCATATAAAAGCTCCTGTAAATCATTTTGAGAAAACGTAAAAGAGATACGGCATTAGTATATACCGTATCTCTTTTTTTATGCGATTTTTATTTTTTTGAATCAAACGGATGTAGCTTCGCTGACACCGGACATATCGATTCCCGCAACCAGCATCTTGACCTCGCCGCTCTCGACCAGCTCCTCGGTGGACCGGTACGGAACCGTAAAATCCTGCTCCTCGAAATTCTTGGTGTCGGGCAACTGGAGATTGTCGCGGCAGATCATATCGATCAGCTCCAAAGCATGCTTGAGCTTACGCGGTCCCTTGATCTTCATCAGCACGGGAACTGTCTCATATTTCTTCTTGTCGCCTACGTTGATGATGTTGTACTTTCCATCCTCCAACGATTCCACCGTCGCGGGATCCAGCGCCAGATACAGATACAAGGTCCTGGACTTTGCATTCATCTTTGCTACGGGGATTCTACCACGGTTAAAGGACTCCTGTCCCCAGCTGATGCGTCCCTTGACACCCTTGTAGGAAAGGAACTTGTTTTTGATGATGGAATAGTATTCCTGCACCTCGCCCTGCGACTGGATGAGTCTTGACAGGAAGCTACGACGGTAACGGGTAACGATTCTGATCTCGCCACGCCTCTCCTGCTCCAGCAAGGCAGCGTATTCATCGGGCTGTGCCTTGACGTCGATAAAGTTCAAGCCTGCCGTACTGATTCCGGCAAAGGAATCGTCATCGTCGTCATCATCGTCGCTCACAGCGACAGCCATAACGGGAACATCCTCCACCTGTGCCTCTGCAACCGCATCTTCAACAACCGCTTCCTCGTCCGCGGGGACATCCTTTGCCCACAGACGGTCAAGCGCCTGTGCCAGCGTAGGGATAAAATCACCGTTGAACAAAACGCCGGTACAAATTCCCGCGCCAATGACACCGTTCAATTTCTGTGCCTTTGCCGCATCGGGTGCTTTTTGTGAAACTGCGTGAACAGCCTTTTGGAAAGCCTTGGTCCCCGCAACAGATGTCAAAACGGCATCCATCGCTGTATAAGCCGCAGAGAGAAGATCCTTCTTTACGGCGCATTTTTCATCCGATGTTGTTTTCTTTGTTTCATTGCAACTCATGTTTCGTCCGTCCCTTCCATGCCCACGGGCACTGTTCACGTCTTTTCAAAGCGATGATCGGTGCAGGCACCGATCATCCTACTTATTATAATTATACACTCTTTTTTTGAATTTGTAAATACCTTTTTTCGCTTTTCAGCACGATTTTTTGAAAAAATTCCCGTTTTTTCAAAGAAAATCATGTCTTCAAGCGTTGTTTTCGAACGTCCGTTCCCAAAAAGCCCACCAAAGTGAACTCGCCAAAAAGTCTGCTGACCAAGCGGTCGGTATAATTTTTGCGCAGCTCTGTCTGTAAAAGATTCGTGTTGATGATGATCGGCTTTTGAAGATTGAGACGCGTATTGATCACATGGTACAGGCAGGAGATTGTGAACTGATTGGTCACCTCGGTTCCGAGATCATCGATAATCAGCAGATCACAGTCGGTATATCTGGCGGTATCATCGCTCCCCTCCGATGCGATCGCATTTCCGAAGCGCCGATACTCAAAGTCGGAAATCATCCCCACCGCACTGTTATAATACACATCATAGCCCTTTTCGATCACCGTGCGGGCAATTGCCGTAGAAAGATGCGTTTTTCCCAAGCCCGTGCCACCGATGAACAAGAGATTCTTCGGCACCGGATGCTCTGCATCCAGAACGAACTCCTGCGCGTATCGGCGAAGATTGCGGTAATTCTTCTCCATTATGCTCTGCTCCTGCGGCGTTGCACGGTAATAATCCAAGGAAAAATTGTCAAAGCTCTGCTTGCTCATCAGCTCGGAAAGCCCCGACGAGCGCATTCCTGCGTCGATCAGTGCGCGTCGCATACACTCGCACATTTTGATTCCCACATAACCGGTATCCCGACATTTCCCGCATTCATATTTCGGCTCACTGTAATCCACAGGATATCCGTGACGCTTCAACAGCTCTCCGCGCGCATGAAGAATCCGCTCATTCTCGGCACGAAGATTTTCGATATCCTTTACGGTATCGCCATTTGCCAATGCGCTTTTCATAATGCGCAGACCGAATTGTGAGAGGCGCGAATCCAGTTCCTTCAGCAAGGGAATCTGTACGTAAAGCTCCTCACGCCTTGCATCCGCCTCCGCCTGTGCGCGAAATGTCTTTGTCGCATATTCCGCGCGGATGCGTTTATAATTGTCTTTATTGTAGCCCATGGTGCTCCTCCGTCTCAATTTTCAGCATTCCAATCGCCAAGCCCGCGCCGCAGAGCAGCCTCGAGAAAGTCGTCGGCGTTAAAGCTGTTGCCAAGCTCCGCTCCGCCGTTCTTCTTCCCTTCCCGCTTTTCCTTCTCCTCGGCAAGGTGTTTCTCGATCTGCTCCAGAGTGCGCAGCCCTTCCGCATTCCAACGCTCGAGAATCGCATTGGCGTACGGAACCGAGGGCTCGTTTGTCGCGCTGACGGTCATTTCGTAAGCGAGACGCACGATGTCGATCCCATATCCAAAGGATACCCACGCAGTCAGCATTTTGCTCTCCTTGCTTGTCAGTGCACGGCTCTTCATGCCAAACAGCGTACGCACCTCTCCCTCAAACGTATGCATCGCCTCAACGGTACGGATCTGCTGCTCCATCGCCTCCGCCTCGGTGATTCCTTTATCAGCCAAGGAAAACGCATACTTTTCGATCGAGCGCAAATTGACCTTTCCGATGCGCTTACAGTGCGCCAGTAAAAGCAAAATACATTCCTCGTTCATTCCGAGATAATCCATCATTCCGACCAGAATATTAACCTCGCTCGGATTGAACATCTTACCAAGAATCCGTTGAGCCTCATCAACGAGAATCCGAACCGCGGCGCGTTGCTCCATCAGCTCCGCCAGCTCGACCGTCGTATAATTCGGCAGCTCGTCTGCGCGGCGCAATAGGGGACGTTTTTCCTTTTCTGTCGCAGCTGCCTTTGGCTTTTCCGTCTTTTCCTCCGTCGCAGACACCGTTGCCATGGCGGGCACAGACTCCTCGGACTCCTTGACCAACACGTCACGAAACTCCCAGAAACGCAGTGCCGCTTTCACAGCGCGCACATCACAATCGGCAAGCTTTGACAATTGCTTCGGCTTTTCTGCCAGCGAAAGATCGGTTGCCAGCCACAAAAGCACACGCAACGTTGCGGCATCCGCCTCCGAGCAATGCGTCAGCAAGGATCCGGGAAGTACCAGTACGTCCTGTTGAAAATTCAGCTTCATACTCGATCGCTCCCCGCTTCAGTCTTTTCCTCTGCTTCCTTCAAGCGGCAGATATCGTAATTGAGAAACATCAGGGAGTCCCCCAGATGAACGTTCTCCACAATCGCACGGGAGGCATAGGAAAGCTCTTTTCCCGTGAAATTCCAGAAGCCCTTGACACCGAGCTCCAGCAGACGCTCTGCCTCTACCGCAGCCTGATCCTTTGGAAGGGTCAGAACCGCCATATCAACCGTGTGGGTTTCAAAAAACGACTCCAGATCGTTCATGCTGTAAACGAGCACGTCTCCTATCGTTTTGCCGATCAGATTTTCGTCGACGTCAAACATAGCGATGATATCCACGCCGCGCTTTTCAAACATGGTCGAGCGGGTCAGTGCACGACCGAGGTCACCCGCTCCGATGATGATTGCGGAAAGTCCTGCGCTGACGCCGAGCAGATCACAGATCTTGGCGTACAGATAATTGACGTTATAGCCATATCCCTGCTGACCGAAGCCGCCAAAGCAATTGAGATCCTGTCGGATCTGAGATGCGGTGACGTTCATTCGTTCGGAAAGCTCACCGGAGCTGATGCGCATCTTTCCTTCGCGAATCAGTTCACGCAAATACCGAAAATAGCGCGGCAATCGACGAATCACGGCAGGAGAAACCTGCGGGCGCTCAATTTCATTTTCCGTATTCAGATTATGTTCGGAATCCATCATAATAAACCTCTTCCTGTCACCGTCACATTGACAAAAGTATTCTGCCGGGGGCTCACTTTTGTGAAACATGACGAATATTGTTAAATTTCGGTAAACCTTAAAAAATTTGTTTTTCCACAGAACCTTGTGCCGTGTTTTTCAACAAAACCCACACGGTTATCCACAAAAAAAGATGAAAATTTTGCATTTTCGGAGATTTTTTGAATCTTTTTTACAGTTATGATGCGGTTTTCAACAACCTGTGGGAAAGTCCTGTGGAAAATAGAATCTCATACTTATTCAAAATAAAGATACATTTTTTCGTTCAAAATGCTGAAGTGTCAAAGACATGCTCATATGCCGTCGTCAGAGGCGGACGCATTGAGAGCGGTATCCGCAAAATGACCGATCCGATATTGGAAATATCCGGCCGCCGCAATCATGGCGCCGTTGTCCCCGCAAAGCACACGTTCAGGCATGGCAAGGCACACGCCGCGCGTCCGGCAAAGCTGTTCCAGCGATGCGCGCAGATGCGAATTTGCCGCCACTCCTCCTGCCAGCACAAGCGTTTTCATGCCACTCTGCTCCAGTGCCTGTCCTGCCTTTTGCGTGATCGCCTTTACGATCCGATCGGTATATGCCGCCGCGACATCCGCACGGTTGACAGGCATTCCCTTTTGCTCCATGCTGTTCAGATAATTGAGCGTTGCCGTTTTAATGCCGCTGAAGGAAAAATCCAGTGTATCTCCCGCAAGCGCCGGGGACGGCAAGACAATCGCCTTGGGGTCACCCTCATAAGCCAGCTGATCCAGCGCCGCACCGCCCGGGTACGGAAGCCCGATCACGCGACCAACTTTATCGAACGCTTCACCCGCGGCATCGTCTCGCGTTGCGCCGATCTCAACAAATTCGGTTTCGGACTCGACACGGTAGATCGAGGTGTGTCCTCCCGAGACAACCAGCGCCAGAAACGGTGGTTTGAGGTTGGGATGCGACAGATACGCCGCCGCGACGTGACCGTGAATATGGTTGACGGCGACGAGCGGGATCCCCCTCGAATACGCCATCGATTTTGCAAAATTTACGCCGATAAGGAGCGCACCGATCAAGCCCGGAAATGCCGTCACGGCAACCGCGCCGAGCTGATCGACGGTGATTCCCGCCGTTTCCAATGCCTCGTATGTGATCCGCGAGATCGCCTCGATATGTGCGCGGCTGGCAATTTCGGGGACAACGCCGCCGTAAAGGCGGTGCACGTCAATCTGTGATGCTACAATGTTGGAGCGGATTTTGCGAATTCCCTCCTCCATCTCCACGACCGCCGCCGAGGTCTCGTCGCAGGAGCTTTCCATTCCTAAAATATACATAAAAATCTATCCTTTTCCGTTTCAAAGTGTCAAAACCATCACAAGCGCGTCCTCCACGGGCGCTTTGTAAAAGCGTTTGCGCCGCCCTGCGATTGAAAAGCCGTACTTTCCGTAAAGCGATATCGCCGCCGTGTTGGATTCTCTGACCTCAAGTGAAATCTGCTCGCAATTTCTGCCCCGTGCCTCCGCAATCAAAGCCTCCAGCACCGCCTGTCCATAACCTTGTCTGCGACAGTCGGGTGCTACGGCAATATTCGTGATCTGCCCCTCGTCGGGAGCCCAAAGCATCCCGCCGTAAGCGGTCACGCACCCCTCTTGCAGACAAACGATACCGATTGCATCGTCCGTGAGCAGTAGTTCAAGCGCTTTCTCGCTCCATGGCTCAAAAAAGCAATCGCGCTCCAGCGCCGCCACCGCGGGCAGATGCGCACGCTCCAGTCGTACAGCCGTCATTCCGCATCCTCCGCAAACAGCATCGCACGCACGCATTCCGAAATTTCTGCCAGACAATCCCGATACCGTTTTTCGTCTCCGCCGTAAGGATCGGAGATCTGCCTCGGCATGCAGGAGATTTTCTCCGCCGACGCGGGAAAGCG
Organism: Clostridia bacterium; assembly: GCA_017463405.1. Classification (GTDB taxonomy): domain Bacteria; phylum Bacillota; class Clostridia; order Oscillospirales; family CAG-272; genus UMGS1865. The sequence goes on along the minus strand of JAFTPJ010000150.1, from coordinate 4,393 downwards.
CATCATCAACTCCATGGCATGTCCCGCCGTCATACCAATCAGAAGATCGTATTCCTTTGCCTCTGCCTCGGTCAGTGTATGTGCCAGGTGGCGGTGATAATCCCGACCGTACACGGCTTCCACACCTGCCGCCTCCAGTGCGGCGACGGCATTGGGGGCAATCGGATCGTTTGCGTTTGCATAAAGTCCCGCGCTGAAGGCGCGCAGATCGGTATGGCCCTTCTCCTTGGCAAGCGCATTTGCCACCGCCTCCGCCATCGGAGAGCGACAAGTGTTGCCCGTGCAAATAAAGCAGATGCGCGTAATCTTCAATTCTTTGGTTGAAAGCCCTATGGGCTTTTCTCTCTCAACTGTAAGCTCCATAAACGCCTCACTCGGAAATTTGAGATGACAGCACGTCCCCCGCCGCACGGCACGTACCGCTGACGGGATCATAGATCAGCGACTGTCCAAAATTATATCGGGCATAGGTAACACCCTCTTCTTCAACAAGCGTATAGGAAACGCCCGGATACAACACCTCTGCCGCATCGGAATCGGAAAGCGCTTCGTAAATCAGAACATCCTCGGCACATTGCCAATACTGCAAGGAATAAAACAAGCCCGTATATTCCCCTGCGGCAATAAAGCGAAGCTCGTAGGAGTCCCGCGTGATTTGGGGCTCGATTTGATCTGCATCAAAGGCGACTCCCCCGATGCAAAGCGTTTTCAGTGTTTGCAAGCGCTCGTAATCCGTTACGATCGCCGCCGTCGCCATATTCAACGCGTAATTGAACAGCTTTGCCTCGGATATGGGCAGCTCGGACAGGGACGGAAGCCTAACGCCATCGGCGCACAGTAGCCTTCCCGCGGGCGTTACGAGATAACGCTCGGTTGACTGTCCGTTAACTGCGTACAGAGCTACCTCGCCCGCGACCTCTCGCAAGAGCCTTGCAATCGCCTCGCCGCAAGCCTCCGCCGTGTAAGCCGACGGCGCAAAGCTGTATGACACGCCTGTTTTTTCATGCACGTATACCGTTCCTTCCCTTTTCAGGGCAGGTGCCGCACAGGAGATCATCGAAGCGACCAACAGCAGTGCCGTCAAAAAGCAAACAATTCGTTTTTTCATGCCATCAATACCCGAATACACCGCTCAACGAATCATCGTTTTCGATCCATTCGTTGACGTCGATTACGCGGAACGTATCCTTGGTATCGCGTACCACGACCTGCGCGATGCCGGCGTTGATAACCTGACGCTTGCACATCATGCAGGAGGAGGTCCCCGCTTCCAATTCACGCGTTTTGGAATTGACGCAGACCATATACAGCGTCGCTCCCAGCATCTGATCTCTGGGGGCTGCGATGATCGCATTCGCCTCGGCGTGCACCGAGCGGCAAAGCTCATATCGCTCTCCTCTCGGAATCCCCAGCTTATCTCTCATGCAAATGCCGAGATCGGAGCAATTCTTGCGTCCTCTGGGTGCTCCGTTATAGCCCGTGGAGATGATCGAATCATTTTTGACGATGATCGCACCGTACATCTTGCGCAGACATGTCGATCGCTCTGCTACGGTCTCGGCGATATCCAGGTAATAATTATGCTTTGAAACACGGTCCATTTTTATTTATCCTTTCCCGAAGAAACAATTTACCATTCTATTCTTTTATTATATAATATTATTCTTACAAAATCAATACTTTCTTGTGAAATCTTTTCGTTTTTTGCAAAAAAGCGACCGCTCGCTCCCCTTTCGGGAAGGAACGGTCGTTTTTTATTTACTTATGCACCTCACCGGGAAAGAAGCATCGACTGCGTCTCGCCTTTCTTCCCCCAAATGACCTCCAGCTCTACGGGAATATTGCCTTCCAGTGTGATGCGCGGCATCTCGTCCGCGCTCGCTCTGGCTTCGCACAGCAGCGTCAGCTCCCCATCGTTACCGAACGGGTATTTCTTTACGCCGTGCCGATCAAGCAGCTCTACGTGCCACACGATCCGATTCTGCTCCGCATGTGGCTTGATACCGAATACGTATTCAAAGAGAACGGTTATGGGAGCAAGCCCCGTCCATCCCACAAAGTTCTTTCCCGCAAGATTGCCGCGGGGTGCCTTACCGTCTGCAAGCTCTGGCGCGTAGTTTTCAAAGAAGGTTCCGCTCTCCCGATACACCTCGATGACCGACGCAAGATACTGCGCGCCGATCTCGTGAGACAGTGCGTATTTTCCGTAGCGGTCAGCCCCTTGATCTCGCCGAACAGCGGAACCGGCACATCCTCAACCGCCATCGACAAAAACACGTTTTCCTTTACGAGCGGCAACGGCTCACGAGGTACGGTGACCTCGGCATTTTAGTCAAAGGTATACATCTTATTTTCTCGTCAGCATCAACGTCTTGGAGTGGAAGCGTGCGGCATCTCCACCCAACTCGATCGTCGTGCCGTTCTTGTCAAGGTCACGGGATGTGTACTCCTTGCCGTCCTTGTCAACGAAGGTCGCGTCTCCCTCGATGACGGGATACACGGTGATGTTGTACTGCTGCGGCGTTTTCGCGAAGGTGCAGATCTTGACCTTTGAATACGCCTCGTCGTTGAACTGCAGCACCAGCATGCTTTCGGTATCGCAAAGGATGTGGCACTCGGAGTTCATCCAGAACGTGCGCTCCTTCTTGTACTCCGCAATGAAATCCGCCAGAACGCCGAGCGTCGTGTCGCCTACGCGAGTCAGGTCGCAGGTGATTCCGATCGGACCGCCCATCATTGCCGACAGCAGATAGTCGCGACGAACGCCCTCCAGATTTCTCCATGCCGCCTCGGCGCAGGAGATGATCTGCTCCTCCAGCTCCACGTTGTACATCGACGGATAGATGGGACCGAAGTCCCCGATGGTCTGAATCGCGATCCACTTCTCCAGAGCGCGCGAGGGCATGTGCAGAATGTTGCCCTTATACATCTCCACCTGCTTGTAAATGCTGTGGTTGTCGCTTGCCCAGAACGAGCCGAAGCCCTCAAGGCTTGCAATGCTCATTCTCTCGCCGCCGCTGGCGCAGTTTTCGAGATACACGTTCGGGAATTCCTCGTTGATGCGCTTGACAAACTTACGGTAGCCCTCGAACCACGCGGTGAACGCGCGGCCGGTACGGTCATAGCCCATCTCGGCGTTGAAATCGAACTTGATAAACTCAATATTGTACTTGCGGATATTCTTCGCAACCTTTTCAAAGATGAAATTGCGCGCCTCCTCGTTACCGAAGTCGAGGAAACGAAAGTACTTTTCCGCGATATAATAATCCGGATGCGCTTTTACGGACGGCGATTCCGGATCTGCGCGCTCCGGCTCGAACCACAAGCCGAATTTCATTCCGTTTGCACGCACCAAATCGGCAATCTCGATCATTCTGCCGCCGAGGCACGACTGATCGGATTCCTCCCATTCGCCGACACTGCCGCTCCAATGCGCGGGAGGACCGAACCAGCCCGCGTCAATGACGAAGTACTCGGCACCGAGCTTCTTTGCACGCACCATCTGTTCCACGACTCTGTCAAAATTCAAAACGTCGAACAGACCCATCCAGGTGTTGTAGATGATGGGCAACCCCTTTGCGGGATAGACGTCGTTGAGATAACGGTGCAGCTTGTAGCAATCCAGATCGGTCTTGTTGCGGAATTCGTAGAACAGGACCGTCGGAAGCGTCAGCTCCTCACCCGGCATCAGCGTGTAGTTGAGTCCGCGCGACATCATGCCGAGCTCCACCTCGACCGTGTTATCCACGGCGCTCTGGAAGTAATTTTTGACCTTGATCGTCCACAGGCTATCTGCCACGACGTGGAACACCATGCCGCGTCCCGTCTGACAGCTGTAAACGCCGACGAACGGCGATGCGCCGCTGTTGTTGCGCACGCTCTCGCCCTCGGCGGAAATCTCGGTGACAAGCGGCTGCCACTTGCCGTAGCCCTCGCCGCACCACTCGTTGTACTGCGTGAACACCTCGTACTCGCCGCCGAAGAATGAAAATCTGGACAGCATGGTACGGAAATCGATCGCGCGGTCGGAGACGTTTTTGATCTTATCGACGCGCACGTTCACGCCGCTCTTGTGTGCGGTGATCGTGCTCGTCCATTCGTAGCCGTCGCCGGCGAAGAAGTAGCCGCCGTCACGCTCAACGATCTCCCCCGTAGGCCAATTAAAATCGCCCTGCAGGCTTGCCATATATCTGATGCTTTTCAAAATCGGTTGATAGTGCATAATGTAATCTCCTTTCAAAAACGGAAGTGATTAAATTATAACAGTTTTGTATCGTTTTTGCAATAGGCATTTCTGTTTTTTGTGAAATATCTTTCCGTAAAAACATCTCTGTCCGATATAAAATCTTGCGCAACAGCGCACACGGCGTTTGTATGCATGTTGCCGAGATAT
>JAFTPJ010000149.1 GCA_017463405.1 Clostridia bacterium | reverse complement strand
TGTTCAATACCTTTCGGTAAAGAGCATCTGCTTTCCCTTTTCTGAGGCTATCGTAGTGTGACAGTCTTGCTTTTTTATGTTTCAATTTGCTTTTTGAACAATCTCCGACGGATTGTCATCCACATACGTCTCGGAAATTTCCGCGCCCAAGCCCCGGAGCTTTTCGACGATGCTGTCGTAGCCGCGCTTGATGTATTCCACGCCGCGAATTTCGGTCATGCCGTCCGCGCACAGCCCCGCGATGACAAGCGCCGCGCCTGCTCGCAGGTCGGTTGCCTCGACCACCGCGCCCATAAGACGCTCTACGCCGACAATCGTCGCGTTTTGAGAATCCAGCATAATGGTAGCCCCCATCTTGCGAAGCTCCTCTACGTAGCGGAAGCGGCTTGCCCAAATGTTTTCGTGAATGTTGCCGATTCCGTTTGCAATGCAAAGAAGTACGGCAAACTGCGGATGCATATCGGTGGGAAAGCCGGGGTAGTAAAGCGTTTGAATGTTGACGTTGTTGAGCTTTCCCGTGCTCTTGACGACCATGGAGTCGTCCTCCTCGATGACCTCCACGCCCATCTCACAAAGCTTTGTGGTAATGGACTCCACATGCTTCGGAATGACCGAGCGGATACGTACACACCCACCTGTTGCCGCGGCGGCAACCATGTAGGTGCCCGCTTCAATCATATCGGGAATGATGGTATATGTACAGCCGCGCAGGGAGGTTACGCCGCGCACCTTGATGACGGGCGTGCCCGCACCAGTGATATTGGCACCGCAGGCATTGAGGAAGTTAGCAAGGTCGACGATATGCGGCTCGCGTGCGGCATTGTCAATCACCACTGTGCCCTCTGCCATGACAGCGGCGAGAATCACGTTAACCGTTGCGCCAACCGATGCGATGTCAAAGTAGACCGAGCCGCCGACGGGTCTTTCGTCGACCTCGGCGGAAATGAAGCCACCCTCGGCTTCGGTTCTGGCACCCAGCGCGCGGAAGCCCTTGAGATGCAGATCGAGCGGTCGACAACCGCCGAAATCACAGCCGCCGGGCCATGCAATGCGCGTATGCCCGAAGCGTCCGAGCTCGGCACCGAGCAGATAGGAGGAACCGCGCATTTTGCGCACCAGCTCATCAGGGGAGGAGCCGGGCTTGATATACGTGGTATCGATCCGAATGGTTGTTGGAGAAAGATAGGTGATTTGTGCACCCATCTGTCGCAACAGCTCCAGCGAGATGGAAATATCACTGACGCCGGGGATATTTTCCAACGTGCATACATCACCCACCAGGATGGTTGCGAACAGGATCGGCAATGCCGCATTTTTCATGCCGCTGACGGGAATTTCCCCGTACAGCGGTCTGCCACCTTGAATGATCATTCTTGTTGACATGCTATGATCCGGGAAGCACCGCGCGGCACCCCCACTCCTTCTTCCGTATTGATTCTATTATAACATAAGATCATCCAAAATAAAAGGGCTTTTTTGGATTTTTTGCAAAAAAATATTTCTCTGCTGTTATTTTATGCAACGGATACGGAAATGTTGCGGATTTATTCCGTCGAGGCGCGGTAAAATGCGACGGCAAGGTCTACCACCATGTTATAGCTCTTGGTGCCTGCTGTGGCACCCTGGCTTTGCAGGTAGCTGTTGTTGACGGTCTGACTGACCGATGCAGCAACGTTTTCCTTGTATTTTTGGAAAAATTTGCTGTATGCCGCCTCCTCCGCACGCACCGTCGCAGGGAGCGCGGAATAGGTTTTCTTGTACAGCTCACGGTTTGCCGAGGCGAGCGCGGAGACAACGTATTCGTAGGTGTTTAGGTATCCGCTGTAGCGGATATAAAGATCGTCGGATTCCGCGCAGACGAGAAAGGCGACGAAGTTTGCCTCGTCCTCTCTCGCAATCCCCCTCTGATGTGCCAACTCGTGTGCGGCGGTATAAGGGATGGTGTAGTCGGGAAAATTAACATTGATGTTTGCCTCTCCTGTAAAAAAGGTGTAAACGCCCGTGATGTGCGTGTAGGACATCGGCTCACTGAGCATGACGGGCTTGACTGAGGAGGAGAAGCTGTCGATGAAGCTGTATTTTTCGCACAGACGCTCGTAGGCGATAAGCAGTTTGTCGTTCATTTCCGCATAGGAATAGGGCATGACCGATTCGCCGCTTTCCAGAAAGAGAATTTCCTGCTCTGCCCGCTTGACCTCCTCCGCCAGAATTTCGGCAGTGGTATAGAGCTCATCGGCACTGACGGCGGTTCGGTCGAGCTCCAGCTTTTTGTCAAGCGTTGTGCCGTAATATCCGGCGGCAAAATTCCATACGAAAATGATCAGAACCACGCACACACCCGAGAGAAGGATGCCGACGTAGGTGAGAAGCCCCCGCCAGGAATCGCAGAAGTTGCGGTATCCGATCACGCAGAGTAGCACAAGCCAGAGTGGAATCAGAATCAGGAGTAGCTCCGTCAGCGAAAACGGAATCCAATTGGTCAGATACGCCAACGCCGCGCGCCCGACGGGGCTGACGGTGCGATTGAACCAATCGGCAAACGGCGTGATGTTCATAAAGGCGATATAAATGCCGATGCTGACGGCTGTCAGAAGATAGATGATTTTGCATGCAAGAGGTAGCTTATGCTTGGTTTTCAATCCCATATTTTTCAATGTAGGGCTCCTTTCTGCCGAATATTCGGTCAATCAGTCTCTGCATATCGGTGGGCAGCGATGCGTGAACGGTCATCGCTGCGCCTGTGACGGGGTGTGGGAAGATCAGCTCACTTGCGTGAAGCGCGTGACGCGGGATGTGGGGCGACGGTGTGCCGTACAGATCGTCTCCGACGATGGGGTGCCCGAGGGAGGCGAAATGCACGCGCAGCTGGTGCGTGCGTCCCGTTATCGGATGTGCCTTGACCAGCGTGTATCCGTTCTTAACGGAGAGTACGGTGTATTCGGTCAGCGCGTTGTCGGCATCGGGGGTGTCGGGGGAACAGACTTCACGTACGATAATGCTTGCAGCGGTTCGGTGGAGGCAGGTGTCGATGATGCCGCTCGTTTGCGTCATCTCGCCCTCCAGCATCGCAAGATAGGTCTTTTGGATCTTTCCTGCCTGCATCGCCTGTGTCAGCCTCCCCGCCGCGTACTTGTTACGCGCGACCAACAACAGACCGCTCGTGTTACGATCGAGACGGTTGATGGGACGAAAGACAAAGGGGATTCCCTGGCGTGCATATCGGTACGCCAGTGCGTTTGCTACGGTGTCGCGGTAATGATCGTGCGATGGATGCGTCGGCATCTCGGCGCTTTTGGAGGGGACTACGATGTCGTCATCCTCGTAAAGAATCTCCAAAGGGAGATCGATGGGGATGATCGCCTCGGAGGCTTCACGGTCCTCGGTCATGATTTCCAGCACGTCTCCCTCACGCAGAACGTAGCGCACCGTGCAGTGCTCTCCGTTGACGGTGATACCGTTGTTTTGGTATTTCAGGTATTTGAGCATTTTGGTCGAGAGGGTCAGTTGTTGCTTCAGAATTTGCCGCACGCACAGTCCAGCTTGCTCTTTTGTAATCACGATCTGCATCATGCGACTCCTCCCGTCAATGATTTACCGTTATTATACCATCTTTTTGCGTTTTTTACAAGATGGTTCGGTGACAGAATTGAAATAATTATGAATTGTTCTGCCAAGCCCTTGCAGAAAATCGGTTTTTGTGTTACAATATGCTATAGTATTGAAGTAAAGTGAGGATATGCCATGCATCCGAAAAAAATTCTTGCCGTTCTGACGGCTGTCATATTCCTGGGTTCTTCGCTCGTTTCCTGCGCGGAGGGAGAGCGGACACCCGCAGAGCCGATCATCGAAAGCGACGCCGAGGTGGATACTGCACCCGTGGAATTGTCCGGGATGATCGATTATGCGGAACGCCTTGAGCTGATGCTCAACGTCCCCGTCGGTGATGAGAGTATGTTTGTTGCCGAAGTCGTGAACGGTACGGTGAAGATCACGGGGTACACGGGGGACGAAAAAGAAATTTCGGTTCCCGAAACAATTGGAGGTCTCCCCGTTACCAAAATTGCCGCATCTGCGTTTGCGGGACGCACCGATATGACCGTGATGGTGATTCCGGAGAGTGTGACCTCGGTCGAACGCGGAATCCTTGCGGGATGTGATGCCCTGCAGGTGTTGGAGACCCCCGTGCTCGGCGCCGACGCCGATGCGGACGGGCAGTACCTCGGGTATCTGTTCGGCGCGGACAGCTATCTGAACAATCCGCTTGATATTCCCGCGAGTCTGAAGCTGGTTCGCATCAGCGGGCAGATGGAAACGCTTCCTGCATACGCTCTGTACGATTGTAACGATCTGACCTGCGTGGAACTGCCCGAAACGGTCCGCACAGTAGAAAAGTTTGCGTTTTACAACTGCTCGTCCTTGGAGAGTGTGCTGCATCTGGAAAACGTCGTTTCCTTGGGGGAGTATGCACTGTCGTACTGTACGGAGCTGAAAACGTTGACTCTCGGGGTCGACACTGAGGAGATTGGCTTTGCCGCTTTTGAAGGATGTATCGCCTTGCAGGCGATGACCCTGCCCTTTGTGGGGCAGTCTCCCACCGAAAATACCTATCTCGGCTATGTATTCGGCGCGAAGTATCCCGATTTTGCAAAGGGGTACTATCCTGCACTTCTTCAACGTGTGGAGCTGTTGAATACTTGCACTGCACTTGGAAATAACGCGTTTTATGAGTGTGAAACGCTCAAGGAGGTTCTTCTTCCCAAAGGGTTGGAATCGGTCGGTGTGCGTGCATTTTACGGCTGTACGGCGCTGTGGTCGGTCGTTCTGCCGGATTCTGTCACAACCATTCGCGAGGCTGCGTTTACCGGCTGTGATTCCTTGCTTTCGGTCGATTTCGGCAATAGCCTGACCGCAATCGGTGTCAACGCCTTCTACGATTGTGATTCTTTGACTGCAATCACACTCCCCGCAACCCTTACGTCACTTCCAGCATCCTGCTTTGCAAGATGTCTTTCGCTGGAGAATGTTGACCTCGGCGGCGTCACAAGCGTCGGCGCGCAGGCGTTCCGACATTGCATTGCTGTCAGGAGTGTGACGGCTGACGGTGTGGTCGACTTTGCGGAGGGGAACGAACATGTCAAAGCAGTGCTGTATCCCGAAAACGATTGATGCAATCTGTTACGGAGTGAGACTTCCATGGTTTTTACAAGAGACAAACAGTTTTATAAGTCCCTGATGACGCTGGCGATTCCGATTGCTCTGCAGAATCTTGTGACATTTTCGGTGGGGCTTGCCGATAACGTGATGATCGGCTCGCTCGGCGACAACGCGGTTTCGGGTGTGTATATGGGCAATCAGATTCAGACACTGCTACAGGTATTCAGTGGTGGTATCGAGGGCGCGATTCTTATCCTTGCCGCCCAGTATTGGGGAAAGCGCGACACCGTCAGCATTTGCAAGATTGTTTCGATCGGTATGCGGTTTTCGCTGGCGTTCGGGGCTTTGCTGACTTTGGTTTGCACGCTATTTCCCGCGTTTGTGATCTCCTGGTTTACCAACGATCCCGAAATTATCAGAACAGGCGCGGAGTATCTGGCGGTCGTTGCCTTTTCCTATCTGTTCTTCTGCCTGACGCAATCGCTGATCGCTTCGATGCGAAGCGTGGAGACGGCAAAAATCGGGTTTTATGTTTCATTGATATCTCTTGTTGTGAATGTGGGACTAAACTACGTGCTGATTTTCGGTAAGCTCGGACTTCCCGCCCTGGGTGTCCGCGGCGCGGCAATTGCTACGCTCATCGCGCGCGTGGTGGAGTCGGCGATCATTGTGGTATACGTGTTTTTCATCGATCGCAAGCTCCGCCTGTCGCTGCGCGATCTGTTGCACAGTGATCGCACGTTGCTCCGTGATTTTATCAAATACGGGACGCCGTTGATCGCTGGACAGATTGTCTGGGCTGCCAATATGATGTCCAATTCCGCGATTATGGGACGTCAGGGCGTGGACGGCGTGGTGACTGCGTTGAGCCTTGCGAATACGCTTAACAATCTTGCATACGTCGTGATGAACGGCATGTCGGGTGCGGTCGGCATCATCACGGGAAAGACCATCGGCGCGGGCGAGGTGGGGAAGATGCGCGAGTACGCCAAGACCGTGCAGGTGATTTTCCTGATGCTCGGCGTTGTGACGGGTGGATTCTTGCAATTGATCAAGTATCCGTTCATCGCGTTGTATAACATCAGCGACGCAGCGATCGGGCAGTCGGTGCAATTCATCAACGTGCTGTCGGTGACAAGCATCGGCACCTGCTATCAGGCAGCGTGTTTGTTCGGCTTGGTCAAGAGTGGGGGAGACATTTCGTTCGTATTCAAAAACGATACGATTTTTGTGTTCCTTGTGGTATTGCCGTCGGCAATCGTGGCGACCGTGCTGGGTGCGGCTCCGTGGATCGTGTTCGCTTGTCTCAAATGTGACCAGATTTTAAAATGCTTTGTTGCATTTTGGAAGATTAACCGCTTTGACTGGATGAAAAACCTGACGCGAAATGCGGAGGGGAGATAAAAAGTCAAAGATTACTTCACATAGAATAAGAGTGGGAGTCAAATGTGGTTTCGCATTTGACTCCCACTGTTTACAGGGAGATTTTTCGGAATTCTTTTTAAAATAGCTTCGTCTGTAAGCCGGGTTCTGTCGTGAACGGTCATCAATCTTCGCGCTGCGTCGCCGCCACGCTTCGAAACGTACGTTTCGTGCCACCCCGAAAGATATGCCGGACAAGCCTTTCCTGGGGTGTTGCTTCGGATAGGGTTTACAGCGGACCTATGTTACCATAGGAACTGGTGAGCTCTTACCTCGCCTTTCCATCCTTACCGCATGACGCGGCGGTTTATTTCTGTTGCACTTTCCCGACGGTTACCCGTGGCTGACGTTATCAGCTATCCTGTCCTGTGAAGCCCGGACTTTCCTCACGGTAATACCTTTCGGCAACATACCGCGCGACCGTCCGACGAAGCTATACTATCATTATACCTCAAAAACGCCTTTTTGTCAAGGGCGGAAAAAACGAAATTATTTCGTTGAAAAAGCACTTGCAATTTTGGTGGAAATGCTTTATAATGAAGATAACTTGAGGCACGGAGGTTTTTTCTATGAAGCACGAAAAATTACATCTGTATTCGATCATGCCGCTGGACTTGGAACATATCGACGAGATCTGCGAGGATATCCGCGAGCAATATGAGAGCGGCGTCACTACCTGCGCACTGTTTTCCATGACCTTGGTGCCAGAGGGTGATCCGCCTGTCGATAAGGTAGGGGAGCTTTGCAAAAAATACGATCTGTTTCGTGACAGATTGAAGGAAATGGGCATCGGCTGTGGCATTTTGGTGCAGGCAACCGTCGGGCACGGTTGGGTGCTCAGCAAAATATTCCCGTATCAGCCGAGCGTGCAGCTGACTGACGGCAAGGCGATCTACTCGGTCTGTCCTGCTGATGAGGGGTTCCGTGAATATATCGGTCACGTGTTCGAGGTTATTGCATCGCACGCACCCGACCACATCATGCTTGACGACGATTTCCGTCTGCTGTTCCGCCCGGGCGGCGGATGTGCGTGCCCGCTTCAATTGAATCGCTTTGAGAAGCTTTCCGGCGCTTCGTTTGATCGCGAGACGCTTCTTGCCGCCGTGCGCGAAAAATCGCCGCGCGGACAGCAGTGTGGCGATTGGTTTGTACAGACGCAAAGGGATTCGCTTCTGGAGTGCGCCGCGATGATGCGTGCGGCGATCGACCGCGTCGATCCCACCATCCCCGGATCGTTCTGCTGTGTGGGAAGCAGTGCGGAGTTTAGTGCCGAGATCGCACGGATTATGGCAGGTAAAGGACATCCCGTTGTGGTGCGTATCAACAATGCCAACTATACCTCGCTCGGCGCAAAAAACTTTACGAAAAGCTTTTTGAAATGTGCTTCCGCGGTTGCCAAGATCAGAGATTGTGTGGACGTGGTGCTCGCCGAGACCGACACCTGCCCGCAAAATCGCTACAGCACGGGTGCTCGCTCACTGCATACCCACTTTACCGGCTCGATCCTGGAGGGGGCGCAGGGGGCAAAGCATTGGATCACGCGTCTTGCGGCATATGAACCTGAAAGCGGCAAGGCGTATCGCAAAATTCTTGCCCAGCATCGCGGCTTTTACCGGACACTTGCGGATCTGACGCCTACACTCAAATGGCACGGATTCCGAATCCCCGTCAGCTCCGAGCCGAAATATCCGCTGGGTGGAGCGTGGGTGCAATCTCCCGACGGTACGGATCATTGGAGCTGTTGCGTGATTGAGCGGCTCGGACTTCCGATGTATTTCTCTGCAAAGAACGGCGGTGCTGTTTGCATGGAAGGCGATGCCGACATCTGCTTTACCGATGCGGAAATTCTGGAAATGCTGAAGGGAAGTCTGTTTTTGGCGTCCGATACCGCGTCGCATCTGATTGAGCGTGGCTTTGGTAAATATCTCGGTGCCGATGTGCGTCCGTGGAGCGGTAAAACGCCCACCAACGAGTGCCTGTCGGTCAATGGAAACAAATGCAGTGTGCAGGTGAATACGCGGGAATTGGTGCCGACCTCGCCCACTACGCGCGAGGATTCCACGGTGCTACACTCGGTGGATAAGGTGCATTTCGAGTGCTTGTTCCCCGGAACAACGATTTTTGAAAACGAGCTTGGCGGAAAGGTATTTCTGTTCTGCGGCACGCCGCGTGCGGAGTACGATTTGAAAACCGCATTCTCCTATTTGAACTATTCGAGAAAGCAACAGCTGATCCGTATGCTTAATGAGACGGGAGAGTTGACTGCCTATTACCCCGGCGACGAGGAGGTCTATTTCCGCACGGCGGACTTGGAGGACGGCGGCACGTTCTGTGCGATTTTCAATCTGTCCTGCGACCCGATCGATGGAACGGAGCTGATTTGCAAAAGAAGCATTCAAAAAATCGAGCGTCTGATGCCCGACGGAACGTATGCGGAGGTTTCTTTTGTTGCTGGCGAGGAAGGGAAGTATACATTGCATCTGGTATGCGAGCATCTGTATCCTGTGATCCTGGTACTGCATTGACGATAAGAGCAATATTTGCAATCTTTTTGGCAAAAAATGCAATTGATTTTTGCAAATGAATTTGATATGATATAGTCGGACGGTCGGGTTTCGATCGTATGTAAAAATAACAGGAGGCACACTTATGAAGCTTTGGGGCTTGGAGGAGCAAAAAAAGAGAATTGACAACATCCGCTATGCGAATGAGAACATCAAAAAATTCGATAAGCATATCCGTATTCACGATTACCGTCCGGGGCAGGTGACTTATAACCTCGGTCCGTATCCCGCAAAATTTTCGATTGAGCCGACCGAGTATGACTACAATCTGATCAAGGGATTTGCCGAAAAGGGTGTTGGCTTAATCCAGGTGCATGAGGAATGGAACGACCACATCCGTCTTTACGGCGCGGACAAATATTCGTCTCACGACCCCGAGGGTATGAAGAAGTTTATCAAGCTGTGCCACGATTTCGGTATCAAGGTTCTGCCGTATCTGTCCTCCTTCTACTTCGACCGCCGTGACCCCGATTTCCGAAAGGATTTCATGCGCTACGAGTCGTATCTGATTTCGTGTCACTTTGAGTATGCCAACTGCAGTGGCGCGTCCGAGACGTGGGGAACCTATTTCTTTGAGAAGATGAAACGCGTGTTTGACGAATATGAGTTTGACGGTATTTATAACGACACGGGCTGCGAGGAGTTTTCCAAGCGGCACGCGCAGGCGCGCGCCGAGGGGCGTACGTATTGCACGCAAAAGGATATGCAGTACGATCCCTATGAGGAGGATTTTTATGCCCGTATGTATTCCTTTGTCAAGGAAAATCACGGTATTATGAAGATGCACTATTCCAACACCTGTCGCCCCGTGTCGGACGAAAAGCTGTACGACTATCTCTGGGTAGGTGAAGGTGTATCGAACATCGACGATCTTCTGGAGACAATCACGTATGATCCGTATCTGATCCCATGTCCCGATCTGCGTTGGGTCAGCGATGAGGATATCAAGAAACTGTTCGCACAGTCCATTCCGTTCGTGCAGTTCCCGTTGCGTCCCGACGGACGCCCCTACCAGGCAGGGAAGATCATTTCCGTGCCCGGTGTCAAGTACAAAACCACGGGAATGTATGAGACGTATCAGGAAATGGCTCGCTACGACGAGGCACATCCCAACGGTCCGTATTCCTACAGCGACTGGTCGGGCATTCCCGATAACGAGGAATACCGCGCCGCATGGTTCAAGTACCTGGCTCTCTATCTGCCAATGGTAGAGGAGAATAATGTTTGCCATGTGAATATCACAGACAGCACGATCACGAAAACAGCACTGCCGAAAAACGTGTACATGAGCCTGTTCACCGGCAACGAGCAGTACCTGTGTTTTTCCAATCTATCGGATGCGGAGAAGACCGTGGTGCTCAATGAGAAGTGGGAGGACCGCGAAAACGGTATTGTCAGTGATACCGTCAAGATCTCCGAAGGCGGTTTGTGCTTCCTTAAGCGTGTGTGATGTGTGTCATCCAAAAAAATGACAAAAAAATGTAGAAGTTTGATATTGACAAACCTGCCGCTCTTATGCTATTATAAGGGCGGCAATATAAATTATGATAAAAACGAGGTAACTACCATGATTTTTCCACAACCGATCAAGACATCATATGGCGACGGCGCATATATCCTGCGTGTATCTCACAATACCACCGATTTGATGGAGCTTTACGCGATCTATCAGAACGGGAACGAAGATCTTACACTTTACATAGAACCGACGTATGGAGAGGACGAATATAAGCTGACAGTTTCCGCGGACGGTATCAGAATCGCCTGCGGCACCGAGAGTGGAAAATTCCGCGCGATTACGTCAATGCGTCAGTTGTTGCACGAAAACGGCGAGTCACTTCCGTTTTGCGAGATTTACGATAAGCCGCAGTTTGCACGCCGCGGATATATGCTTGACATCAGCCGTGCGCGCATTCCGAAGGTCGAGACGATCAAGCGATTGATTGATCTGCTCTCCGAGCTGAAATACAACGAATTTCAGCTTTATATGGAGAACTTCTGCTATAAATTTCCTCATTTTCCGCAGGTGAACGCAGACTATGACTGCCTCACACCGGATGATATGATGGAGCTCGACCAATACTGCGCCGACCGCTTCATCGATCTCGTGCCGAACCAGAACTGCTTCGGACACATGGCGGTTTGGTTGGCGCAAAAGGAGTTTGAGCACCTCGGAGTTTCCGACGGAAAAACGAAAACGGGTACTTTGAACATTTTGCTTCCCGAAACGGTGGAATTTGTGGAAAAGCTGTTTGATTCGGTGCTTCCGTATTTCCGCTCGAAGTATGTCAACATCGGCTTGGACGAGGCGTATGGGCTTGGGAAATTTCAGCTGGAGGAGATCTGCCGCGAAAAGGGTAAGACGACCGTTTTCATGCAGTGGCTCGGTCAGGTTTCCGATATTATCAAGCGCAAATACGGCAAGACCGTCATGTTCTGGTCGGATATGGTGTACGAGGCAAAGGAATCCTTTCACCTGATCCCCCGGGGGGCTGTGGCGCTGAACTGGGGCTATGACCTGATTGAAACCGCGCTGATGGACCGTCGTTGCGCGTATCTGGAGGAGAACAATATCCCGTTCTACGTTTGCCCCGGCGACAGTGCATGGCTGGCGTTTACGGGACGCTTCGATCTGATGACCTTCAATTTGCGCACTTCCGCCGAGTTCGGTTACAACCACGGTGCGCGCGGCTATCTGCTCACCGCTTGGGGCAACGGCAATCACGTGCACTATCCCGTGTTCAATCTCGTGCCTCTGGCGCTCGGCGCGCAATATGCATGGAATACTGGCATTGAGCAGAACGGTTACGAGATGAAGCACCCGTTCACGCGTGCGGCACAGAAATACGTTGACGAATACGTTTTTGACGGCAAGAAGGTTTCCCATTTTCTGTATAAGCTTGCGCAGACCTATCTTTTGGAGCCGGAGCGCATCCATTGCTCCTCGGAGACACCGTTCAGCTTCAGTCTGCGGCTGAACGAAACGGTTGTTCCCGGCTTTATGGATCTTGCGGAGCAGGATCCGTTCTACTATGAAAACGTAATCGATTATCTCAATAAAATCCTTTCCGCGCTGGAGACGGCGGATATTGACGAGAAGGCAAAGCGGCAGATGGTTCTGGACGCAAGATTCTACGTGCTTGCCGCCGAGCTGGACATCATTCGCATCAACCAAGCGGTAACAGGGGAGAAGATCGACGCACTCGTTGCGCTGATCGATTGGATCGCCGAGGAGCACCGTACGCTCTGGCTGGCGGACAACTTTGAGAATGGCTTGGAGAAGTCGATCTCGCTGTTGCAGCGTCACCGCGCGGAACTTCTGGAGATGAAGTAAAACTACATTTATCTGAAAAGGAATTTACTCATGGAACAATCAAAATTCAAGCGGCTGAAATTTGCCTGCTACAGCTCCAATCTGTCTATGTCCGTGGTCGGCAATCTCTCACCGGTGCTGTTTCTGACCTTTCGGTCGCTGTACGGCATTTCGTATTCGCTGTTGGGACTTTTGGTGCTGATCAATTTTACCACCCAGCTGGGGGTCGACCTTCTGTTTTCCTTCTTTTCACATCGGTTCAATATCCCGAAGGTGGTCAAGGTCATGCCGATGATCACCGTGTTGGGACTTGTCGTATACGCCGTGTGGCCCTTTTTCTTCCCGTACGCCGTGTACACGGGGCTTGTGATCGGAACGGTGCTGTTTTCGGTTTCGGCAGGTCTTGGCGAGGTGTTGATCAGTCCCGTCATCGCGGCGATTCCCGCAAAGGATCCCGACCGCGAGATGAGTAAGCTCCATTCGGTTTATGCGTGGGGTGTTGTGGCGGTTATCATCATCAGTACCGTCTTTCTGCTTTTGGCAGGCGGTAAAAGTTGGCAATGGCTGGCACTTTTGTTCACCGTGATTCCGCTGACCTCTACAATCCTTTTTGCCGGTGCCGAGATCCCGCCGATGGAAACGCCGGAGCGTACGTCGGGGGCGCTTCGCCTACTGAAAAATAAGGGCGTTTGGCTTTGTGTATTTGCTATTTTCTGCGGCGGTGCGGCGGAATGTACGATGGCACAGTGGTGCTCCGGGTATCTGGAGCAGGCGATGGGCATTGAAAAGCTGTGGGGCGATATCTTCGGTGTTGCGATGTTCTCGGTCATGCTTGGTCTTGGCCGAACACTGTATGGTAAAATCGGTCAAAACATCGGGAAGGTGCTCTTCCTGGGCGGTGTTGGTGCGTCGCTGTGCTATCTGATCGCGGCGGTCATCAACGTTCCCGTCATCGGTCTGATTGCTTGTGCGCTGACCGGCTTTTGCACTTCCATGCTGTGGCCCGGAAATCTGGTCGTTGCTTCTGATCGCTTTCCTGCGGGCGGTGTGTTCATTTTCGCAATGATGGCGGCGGGAGGAGACCTTGGCGCATCGGTCGCGCCGCAGCTCGTCGGTGTGGTCACCGACCTCACGATCGCCAATCCCGCAGCGGCAGAGTTTGCATTACAATGGGGACTTTCCCCCGAGCAGCTGGGCATGAAGCTTGGAATGCTGGTCGGAATGTTCTTCCCGCTGATCGGCAGTGTGCTGTACTGGCGGTTGTGGAGAGGAAAGAAAAAATCAACATAAACAAATCCGCCCGAAAGCGTTTCGATTTCGGGCGGATTTGATATGTTTGTTTACTTGGACAGCATGACCTTATCATCCGAGAATTGACTTCCGCTTGCCTTTTCAAACAAGCCGAGCAGATGCTCGATGGTGAGCTTTTTCTTTTCCTCGCCCGCAACGTCCACAATCACGCGACCTTCGTG
>JAFTPJ010000148.1 GCA_017463405.1 Clostridia bacterium | reverse complement strand
TCATCTCGCTCTCGGTCAGCGTAACGTTGTTCAGACGGCACAGCGCCGAGAGAAAGGTGATAATCACAGCCGCCGAGGAGGAAAGACCGCCGATCGGCAATTCGCCATCGATCACGGCACAAATCCCCACGCGAAGCGGGTAGCGGCTGCATAGCGCGATCGTCGCACCGCGCAGATGATCCGCCCAATCGTTCTGCTTGACGTCGGGGGTCTCCATCACGTGCCATTGGGCACGCCCGTCAAACTGCATCGATGATATTTCCACCACACCGTTTTTCTTGGGCCCGTAGGCAATGTGAATGCCTTTATCGATCGCAAAGCCCGTGATCCGTCCCAGTTGATGGTCGCTGTGCGCGCCCAGCGGGCAGATTCGATACGGCGTGAAGGCAACCGATTCGGGCTCCCTGCCGTAAATCTGTTCAAATCTTTCGGCACAATTCATGTTCGATCTCCGTACATTTTTTGATAATAATTCTGATATTCGCCCGAAATGATGGTCTCCCACCACTCCTTATGCGTCAGATACCACTCGATTGTTTTATCGATGCCCTCTGCAAACATCGTCTCGGGCAGCCAGCCCAGCTCTGTATGGATTTTCGTCGGGTCGATTGCATAGCGCATATCGTGACCCTTGCGGTCTGCCACGTAGGTGATCAGCGATTCGGGCTTGCCGAGCTTTTTGCAGATGAGCTTGACGATGTCGATATTCGCCATCTCGTTGTGTCCGCCGACATTGTAGACCTCGCCTACGCGTCCCTTGCGGATGATCAGATCAATCGCCTTGCAGTGGTCCTCCACGTAGAGCCAGTCGCGCACGTTCTCTCCCTTGCCGTACACGGGCAGGGGCTTGTCGTTCAGCGCATTGGCGATCATCAACGGGATCAGCTTTTCGGGGAAATGATACGGACCGTAGTTATTGGAGCAACGGCTGATGGTCACAGGGAGCCCGTAGGTACGGTGATATGCCAGCACCAACAAATCGGCGCTTGCCTTGGATGCGCTGTAGGGGCTGCTGGTATGGATCGGCGTTGTCTCTGTAAAGAACAGGTCGGGACGGTCCAGCGGCAGATCTCCGTACACCTCGTCGGTGGAAACTTGGTGGTAGCGCGTAATGCCGTACTTGCGGCAGGCATCCATCATAACCTGCGTACCGAGAATATTGGTCTGGAGAAACACCTCCGGATTTTCGATCGAGCGGTCCACGTGGCTCTCTGCCGCGAAGTTGACCACGATGTCGGGGTGCTCCTCCTCAAATATCTGATAAATCCCCGCACGGTCGCAGATATTGGTCCTGCAGAAGCGGAAATTCGGCTGCTTCAGTGCCTCCTCCAGCGTGGAAAGATTTCCCGCATAGGTCAGACAATCCACACAAACCACGCGATCCTCGGGATGCTTTTTCAACGTATGATAAATAAAATTAGAACCGATAAAGCCGGCACCGCCGGTAACAATGATCGTCATTTTTTTGCCTCCTTTACAAGCGAAATGAGGTATTGACCGTACTCGGTCATTTTCAGAGATTCGCCGATCGCCATCAGCTGCTCGGCGCTGATAAAGCCGCGTCTCCACGCGATTTCCTCGATGCAAGAGATGTAGAAACCCTGCGTTTCCTGCACGGCGCGCACAAACTGCGCCGCCTTGAGCATACCGTCAGGCGTTCCCGTATCCAGCCATGCCATACCGCGTCCGAGCAGAGTCACGTTCAATTCGCCCATTTCAAGATATGCATTATTGACTGCCGTAATCTCGATCTCACCACGTGCGGAGGGCTTGACGTTCTTGGCGATCTCCACGACGCGATTGTCATAGAAATACAGCCCCGGAACGGCGTAATTTGACTTCGGCTCGGCGGGCTTTTCCTCAATGGAAAGCACCTTGCGGTTCTTGTCGAACTCCACCACGCCGAACGCGCGAGGATCCTTGACAGGATAACCGAAGATGGTCGCACCGGTCTTGTTCTCCATCGCCTTCCTCAATATTCTTGTCATATCCTGACCGTAAAATACGTTATCACCGAGAATCAGGCAAACGCTGTCGTCACCGATGAACTTCTCACCGAGGATAAATGCGTCGGCAAGTCCGCGCGGCGTTTCCTGCACGCAATACGAAATGGAAAGACCGATCTGCTCGCCGTCACTGAGGAGCTTTTCATACACAGGTGTGTCCTCGGGAGTAGAGATGATCAAAATCTCGCGGATGCCTCCCAGCATCAGGACTGATAACGGATAATAGATCAGCGGCTTGTCATAAATGGGAAGCAGTTGCTTCGATACCGCTTTGGTCATGGGATAGAGACGCGTGCCCTTCCCTCCTGCAAGAATAATTCCTTTCATCGTCGGTTTCCTCCTTCGTTTCAAATCAAAATGATGTCACAGATGCGATCCACATCCCCGACTGTCAAGTCGGCAAAAAGCGGCAACGTCAGCACCCGTTCTGCAAGATGCTGTGCCACGGGGGTCTTGTCCGCACCCGCAGTCGGGAGTGTACGGTAACATTCGAAGCTGTTGGTCAGCGGAGCGAAATATTTGCGTGCGATGATGTCCTCGGCGCGCAGGCGCTCGAAAACCTCATCACGTGTGTATTTGTAACCGTCAAACACAACGGGAAAATATGCGTAATTAGAGGTAACGTCCCTTTGTTCGGGGCAGATTTGAATGCCATCCACGCCACAAAGCCGCTCACGGTAGCGCGCAACTGCAACGCCGCGCTTGGCGATCTCGCCGTCCAGGTGTCGCAGATTACAGATACCCATTGCCGCCTGGAACTCACTCATTTTCGCGTTTCCCGCGGCATAGAGTCCCTCCTCCGGCGTATGGAGTCCAAAATTCTTTCTGTCATCCAGCACCTGCACCAGAGCATCGTCGGCATACGTCACAGCTCCCCCTTCGATGGTGTTGAACACCTTCGTCGCATGGAAGCTGAACATCGACGCGTTTCCGAAGCACGCCGCACTGACGCCGTTTTTCGTCACACCGAAGGCATGCGCCGCGTCGTAGATAACCTTAAGCCCGTGGCGGTCGGCAATCAACTTGATCGCATCCACGTCACACAGATTGCCGTACACGTGGACGGGAACAATCGCGACGGTCTTATCGGTGATAAGCGCCTCAATTTTCGACACATCCATCGTGTAATCCACGTCGTTGACATCGCAGAAGACGGGGATCAGTCCGGAACGCACGATGGCGTGCGTGGTGGATGCGAAGGTGAAGGGCGTGGTGATGACCTCACTTCCCTTCGGAAAATTCATCGCGGCAATCACATTCTCCAGTGCCAGGTGTCCGTTGGTATAGAGCGTAACGTGGCGCACGCCGAGATATTGCTCGAGCTTTGCCTGCAGTTCCTTGTGCTTGACCCCCATGTTGGTCAGCCAACGGCTGTCCCACAGCTCCCTGATTTCATTGCAATATTCCTCAAAATCGGGCATCGAGGAACGGGTGACGTTGATGGGCATAAGTAATCATTACTCCTTTGTGCAAATTGAAATTACAGTGGGAAGAATAACGGAACAGAAATCACAATTGCGAGATATACCAAAATATCCAGTAACCATGTATATCTGATATAGTCCGAAAATTTATAGCCTGCAACCAATGTCATGGCGGTCTGCGCATTCGCCAAAGGAGTGCTGAAGGTAAGATTGGCTGCATACACCACTCCCAGTGTAAACGTAACCGGATTCAGGGACATCGAGCTGCAACAAGCAAGCGCGATCGGCAATACAATCACCACTGCCGTAGAATTTGTAATAAAATTACTGATCAGCATTGTTGCAAAAACAAATATCGCAAATATGATGATAGGATTGATATCGGGATTAAGAACGTACGACAGCACCTCCGACATCAATTCCCCTGCGCCTCCGCTGGTAAGTCCAGCTGCAATACCGAGGCAGCCTGCCAAGATAAATACAACCGACCAATCCATCTTTTTTACAACAGTCTTCCAGGACGTACATTTTGTACTAATACATAAAATTGCCGCTATCACCGCAGTCATCGCAGTTGAAATCCAGCCGCCGATAAACATTACAACAGTGAAAGCAAAAATAGAAAGCATAATAGCAATTCTGATCTTATTGACAGGAGCATCGGTCTCTTCCTGCGTCGCAGGTGCGGAATCCGTCACAGAATCGTCTGCAATCACTTCCTCCCCCCATACATGGCATCCGATGCGATGTCCGATCGTCAAAACATATAACAGATAAACACCGCAAACAACAAGCCCGGGAAGCAAAAAATCAAACATACCGAGGTGAATCCCCGTCGTTTCATACAAAATACCGTCTGCGGTAAGCTGCGGGGTGGAGCCGACCAGTGTACAAACGCCTCCGAACATTGCACCCATTGTAACGGGGAGCGTTAAATTTTTGCGATTCATTTTTTGATTGGATTGTACAACACTGGAAATAATCGGAAGAAAAATGGATATAACGGCAGTATTAGACAAAAAGGTAGACAGGATAATCGATGCAAGTCCCGCCAGCAAAATAAAGAACCGTTCATTTCCGCCCGAAACCTTGGATACATACCTTCCAATGATACGTGCAACACCGGTATCCATCATGGCGATACCGACCACCATCATTCCAAACATCAGAAGTAGCGTGGAATTTGAAAAACCGGAAAATGCTTTTTCAAATGTACAAACACCCGTCAGTGCAAAAAGCAAGCATCCCAAGCATGCGGTAACCGCATTCGGAATCACACGGGTAATAAACAAAACAATACATACTGCCAAAATAATCAGGCTAATCACAGCTGGAGTCATTTGTTCTGATACCTTTCAATTAAACGGTTTACATCAAACGGAGAATACAGCATATTCTCACCGTTGATGTCTTTCACCTGAACGGTGGATTGAATTTGCCGAATCGTATCCGCAATCTTGTTGACGTTCTTTCCCTTGATCACCGTGCGGAAAACACGCTGAAAAAGCGTATTGTTATCAACGATCTTCTCTCCGACATCGTGCATATATTCCGCAACAAGCACACCACCCATGCATTTTACTTCTTCCAGCCCGGACAGTGAACCGATCGTACCGCCGTGTGCAAAAAGATTGAACGTTAAAATATATTCGGGGAAATCGGGATTGTCCTTTACCGGATCATCCGCCATCGACCCCGTCAGAGCGTGCGAAAGCATCATCTTCATATAGTTGATGCCGTTAACAGAATCAATCAGTCGGTAATCATGACCTCCGTTCGGTCGATAACCGCATTCGAAAAGAACAATCCGATCATCCGTCGCAACGCCTTGAAAGAACACACATCCGTCGGTTGCCTTCATTCCCTTTAGCATATCAATCACATACGGATTCACGGCATTTTTATAAAGCGGCAAATAACGGGAGGGACAAATTAAAACATCCGTTTGGGAGGTGATATTTTCATGATCCTTTGACAAAAGCTTATCTTTAAAGCATGAAAAAGACACTTCTCCATCCTTCATCGTATAGGTTGCTGTAACCTCATCGCCGATCACGTATTCCTCAACCAATACATGCTTGCTCGGTGAAACAGACAGCGCATATGCATACGCCTCCTTCAAATCCTCGACCGTGCGGCAAATACGGATGCCTCGTCCTCCGCTGCTGTCAATCGGCTTTACGATCACGGGAAGCTTGATTTTACTCTCATCGATCCCGTTTTCCGTAATCGCCATGGAATAGTCCCGCGGAACAGGTACACTGTACTGTCTGCAAGTCTCCTTAAAAAAGCTTTTATTCAACGACATCCGAATCTGCTCCTTGGAAGCATAGAAAGGCAATCCCAAACGATCGCAGATTTCTCTTGCATACGGAAGCATCGAATCGATAAACGCAGTAAAGACACCGTCAACACGCTCCTTTTTGCAAAGCTCGACAACTGCTTCCACATCCGTCGTACTGATCAGATACGCCTTATCGGCAACCTTTTTCGCAGGGGAATCTGGAAGATAATCGATTACAATCGTATAAATACCCATTTCCTTCGCATATTCTACAACCTCACAAAGCGCGCGTATCGCGCCCAGAAAAAGCAGTCTTTTACCCTTCAAATTTTCATACATGAATTGATTCCTCTGTTTTCTTCAAATATTCTTCCTTCAGCAATCCCATCATGATCATGCTGACATACTTTCCGTTTTTATAGTTGGACTCGCGCTTGACACCTTCCGTTACGAATCCCACCTTTTCGTATACGTGAATTGCCGCATGATTGGTTTCCAGCACGCCAAGCTCAATACGGCGCAAATTCATGTTGTCGAAAGCATGTGTGACCATTGCGTGCACGGCAAAGGTTCCAATGCCGCGCCCTCTGTTTTCCGAGCTTCCGATCATAATGTGCAACTCCGCACTTCGGTTGACGTAATTGATGTCCATCAGGCTGATCAGTCCCAGAATATTTTCTTCCCGCTCGTCGTCAACAATCGCGCATCGCACCGATTGCGTTCTGGTATTCAGATACTTCTCGTACCACGCCTCATCCACATCTCCATTGATATACCGATACGGCGCTCCCAGACACGCGATCAGATGCGGGTCATTTCTCCATTTGTTGATCTTATCAAGATCGGAACGTTGTAATTCTCTCAACTTAAACATTTCATCACCTCTGCCACCATTCGATTCATGTCCTCCACACCATAGCGCTGATCGCATGGCAGGGGTAATATATTTTCGGCATAATCCCGCTCTGTCTCCCCCGTTGCATCGGGAAGCTCCGGCCACAGCGTCGCCACAAAGATCTTCTCCGCGGCAAGCTTTTTTCTCACCGTCGCACCGTTTTCACAGTAGAACGGATAGGCATACGCACCGTCAGGCGAAGTGAGCGGCAATCGGTTATACGAGCCGAGCAAGCGCTCCAGCGTCGTGTAATTTTCGTTTCTTTTCTGTCTGACCGCCTCGTAGTCGATCGCACCGAGCAGATTCTGCGTCAGACGGGACATTTCCCGTAGCTCCAACGCAACAAACGACCGATCGTTTGCGCGAAAATCCGCATAATAGTCCGACGCACTTCCCTCAAAACGACCGAGAATGTGCTTCATACGGTCACGCGATTCATCCTGCGGTAGCGTATCGAATAGACGCACATCGGTCGAAAGATACCCACCATCGGGTACGCCGAAAAATTTGCGGCAGGAATACACGGTATCAATTCCCCGCAACGGACGGCGGAAAAACGCCTGTACGTTATCGAAAATAATGCGTCCGTGACGGTCCTTCAGCCGCAACAATGCCTCGTCGGAGACCTGTCCGTAGTAATTGACAACGTACAAATATTCATCCGTTCCGAGCGTCTTATCGAAGATCGGAAGAAAATCCGCGCCGACGTGGTAGTACTCATAGGCATATCCTTCACGGTCACAGATTCCCGAAACCGAATGACAGAGAAAATATGGAATATAGAGTTTCTTGATGCTTCGTGCGCGTAGCAAATACAGCAATGCACACCGCGCATTGTTCACAGCAATCAGATCGGAATAATACGGCTTTCCGACGAATTGCTCCAATTCAAGATATCCGCCGATTTCTTTCATGAACAGTTTAACTTTCCTTTAACACAATTTGAATCAAGCTGTTGATATGCTCCAGCTTTTTCATCATTTCCTCTTGGGAATCAAATTTCATGAAAACGATTCCCAGTGCCTTGGACGCATTGTCAAAGTATTCCACACGGTCACCGGGCTTCTTATAAATGCATTTCTTTACAATATTCTGCGCAAGTTCGGGGGAGATGAATACGTCCTCAAAAATGCCGTCGCGGTCACTGTGCAAATTGTGCGTCGCATAAAAGCAATGCGGGAAAGAGGGCAACAGATCCGTGCGATCCCCCATTGCCGTTTTTACGGACAGCTCCACCACGTCTACCCCGAATATCATACCAAGCAGATCCGGAATCATATTGCCGCCGTTGCGAGGGCCGACGTCAATCGGAAATACACCGTTTTTGTGATCCACAACCAATTCCACGTTCATCGCACCGTTGCGGATGCCCAAACGGTCTACCATTCGCTGTAGCGTCTCGTGAACCGCCTGCTCGTCCGCCTCCTCCAATAGCAGAGGATAACTCTTTCCGACCGGCACCAACGGATTCACGTTGCCATCGCGATGACAGTTGAGAAGTCCCCACAGAACGATCCTTCCGTCGATCACGAAGATATCCCCACCGATGAGATATGGATGCTTTTTTTCAATAAATTCCTCGACAATGATACGATTTCCTCTGGAATAGGAAAACGCAAAAGAAAGCGCCTGCTCCAGGTGCTCCCAGGAGTGCAGAACCGTCGCTCCCTTGCTTCCGGAAGAATCGACAGGCTTGACAATTACGGGAAGCTGAAAGCAATTCGTTTCCCGCATGGCATCGTCAACCGAAGTATATCCGCGCGCCACGGGCGTACGAAAGCCCTCGGAGCGTAAAAATGCGCGGAAGCGATCTTTATTACACAAAATTTCAACGGATTCGGCGGGATTCGTCGGCAGTCCGAGCTGCTCGGCTACGTAAGCCGCGGTTGGTGCCGCGGGATCGGAGGCATACGCCAGAATGCCGTCAATCCCCTCCTCGCGTGCGACCTGCAAAACAGACTCCTTGTCGGTTGTGCTGACAAGATAAAAGCGATCGGCATAATGTTGTCCCGGATTGTCGGGAAGATAATCGCACAAAACCGTTTCGTAGCCCAATCGCTTGGCTGTTTCGATGGCAACGATTTGCTGTGCCGAACCTCCCAGCAACAGTATTTTCTTTTTATATCGCAAGATCATGACCTCTTTTTTCTATTCAACATTCTTTTTACCATTGTCAGAATCGTCATAAAGGAACTCATCTTGGAAATGACGGAAACCGCGACATAAACAGCGCCCCCCGTGATGATCTGGAGTACCAGAACAATGGCGGAGTGCAACGGCAACAAACCAACCACCAACACTGCGCACAGCATCAACAGAGACGCCGCCAGCGACGGAAGAATATCACGCATTTGCTCGAAATAGGAATACCCTATCAGCTTTTTGTTCGGGTACGCATTCACGAAGCAATTGATCAGCGTCGTAATCACACCGCTCAACGCAATCACAATCGGAGAATCGAAGCAGAACACGGCAATCACCAGCATCACCAGGCCCATGCTCTTTTTGATAAGTTCCAGCTTAAGGAAGATATCGCTTCTTCCCATTGCATTGATCGCCTGCAAATTGCAGGAGTGCACGGGATAAAACGCTAGGATAAAGCAATAAATCTGCATATACGGTACGCACGGCAACCATTTATCGGTCAGAAGCAGGCGGACCAGCGGTGTTGCCACACCGGCAAGCCCCGCCATCATCGGGAAAATGACGTACGCACTCAATGTGATCGAATTTCGCATCATCGCCTTGACCTTTTCGCGGTCGTCCTGCTCCGAGGACATGGCGGGAAGCATCACGCTCTGCACGGCACTGTTGATCGAATTGATGATCAGCTGCGGAAATTGCTTTCCGCGATTGTAGTAGCCAAGCGTCGCACTGTCATACTTTTTGCCGATGACAAGACTGCGGATATCCTGATACAGCGTGTCGATCAGATTGGATACAAGCAGCTTCCATCCAAACGCAAACAGCACGCGCAATCTTTTGAAATTACAGAACAGACGCAGACGCAGGCGCACCGTAAAGCGCATGATAACGCATGCGACGAACACGTTCAGCATACTCTGCGCGACCAATGCCCAAAGTCCGCCGCCGAGCAAGGCGATCGCAATACCGACACCGCCGGAAACAACGATTGCACCGACGTTGCTGACGAAGATCTTGCGGAACTGCATCTCGCGGCTGACCTTTGCAAGCTGTACCGAATTGAATGCACCCGGGAAAAGCATGAGCGCCAAAACACGCAATGGGGACACCAGATCGGGCATTTCATAGAACGCGCCGATCAGTGGAGCTGTGAAAAAGATCACCGCATAGAGTACACCCGCGAGCGTGAGCGAAACCCAGAATACGGTCGAATAATCATCCTCGTCCACATCCTTATTCTGAATCAGGGCGGTATTCAAGCCACCTTGGATAAACACGTTTGCAAGCGTCGTAAATACGATCATAATCGACAGCACACCGTAGTGCGCAGGATCGAGCAAACGCGCCAATATAATTTGAAGGATAAACTGACTTCCCTGTACACCGAAGCGCTCGAGAAGCTTCCACAAAAAACTGTTTGAAATGTTTTTTTCGTTACTCATTTTCGACCTGTATTATTTCATCAATTTTCCAACGAACGGAAGGATCGCCGCCAAACGAACAAACACGCGTTTTGCAAAGCCGAGTTGCTTGACGTATTCGCGATTTTCCTTTTTCGCAAGCTCCTTGAAATTCTTTTCATACAAAAGCATTCGGCCGCGATATAATACCAAGTGACAGTCAAAGTGATGCTCGGTATATTCATCATACAGACACATCATCTCATAGTTTTTCCGCATCTGCACGATTCTTCTCTGGGGATCCTGTTGGTTGCGATAGCTCCAGCTTCCGATGCTGCACACACGGTAGACCGACATACATTCGGGCAGATAGTAGATCGGACCGTGCGCCGCCATAAACAGGAGCAGCGGCTCGTCCCCAACGAGAGCGACACGACGGAAAGCGGGAGGATCCTGCACAAGCGATTTCCAAAGCTCCGCTCTCATAAAATAGCATGCTGTCTGGAAAGGATAGTTGCGCTTGATATCCAAAAACTGCTGTGTACCGTATGCCCCTTCGGAAAGCGTTGTGCGCGGACGAAAGGCATCGGTTTCCTCCCCTGCCTCGGTGATCTCACGCACCGTATGCGTGCACATCGAGCATTCGGGATGCGCCTCCATGGCATCGAACTGCTTTTGCAGCTTGAGAGGATCTGTCCAATAATCGTCCCCCTCGCACAGCGCTACGTACTTGCCCGCAAGATGCGGAACAACGTGCGTTTTATGAATCGGAATCTTTTTTGAGTACTGATTTTCGGTCTGGTAGATCGGGCAGATCAGCCCCGGATAGCGCTCTGCGTATTCGCGTATGATCGCTGCGGTACCGTCTGTTGATGCATCGTCGTGAACGATGATACGGTAGGCAAAATCGGTCTTTTGCGAGACAAAGCCGTCAAGCGCTTTGGTGATATATTTTTCATGATTGTAGGCAAGACAAACGACGCTCACCATAATTTCCTGCTTACACATTTTTAAATCATTTCACTCCTGATCAAAGTGTTGTCTCCCAAATAAATTCATAGGGCAGGATTCCGTGACCGTCCTGCAAGAACATCAAAATTGCCCACGCGGCAATACCAACCTTCAACAAAAGCGTTACTACGGTCTTGGTTTTCTTCTCCAACTGCAGGCGATCCAGAATTTCGGGGATAACCATGCAGTATCCAAAGATGAAATATGCATTGATTCGGCTGACGAACCAGATCTGCGACTGCAGAAGGTTAACCACCGCATACAGCATGAAGCTGATCATGATCAAGCCGGACACCTCCAATTCTCCGGCGTCGGTTTTTGCCTTGGAGGACGGGAGCGAGACGAACATACAGATGAACATGAACGAATAGATCAACAGCCACAGCACCGAAAATTCCTCGTCACCGACCGCCCACGTATGCAGAATGTAGTTGTACTGCGGGAAGAAGCCAATGAAGATATCGATCATGAATTCGAATGCGAAGAACGCTCCAACCACCACGATCAACATCAAAAACAGCTTTTTACGGTTGATTTTAAATCCAATTACGTAAAGGAAATAAACCGCAAACAAAAGGACAGAGCTGACGTGCACCAGCACCGCCGCGAACATCGGAATCAGCGCATGGAACGGCTTCTTCTTCAGCATCAGATGCAATGCGATCAGGAAGAACGCCGCCGCGATATACTGACGCGTAATGTTCATCTCCGCACAGAAAACGAAGGCGACGAACATCAAAACCGAGAAGGTGACATCCTTGGAATACTTGCAGAAGAACCAGGCAAACGTCAGCAGCACGAAAATATCCATCATGCCATTGATCAGCCACGGCGCGGGGAAAAGCTGTGCGACGAGCCAGATAAACGTCGTATACAGATACTCTTCGTCCTGCACCTCACCCGTATATTCGATCATCTCCGAGAAGGACATTTTAAAAATGTAGTCCTCCATCTGTTCAACGCGGTTTCCATAGTCGATCGCCACACTATATCCGCGCAGCACC
The DNA here is from genome assembly GCA_017463405.1 of Clostridia bacterium. Taxonomy (GTDB): domain Bacteria; phylum Bacillota; class Clostridia; order Oscillospirales; family CAG-272; genus UMGS1865. The sequence continues at coordinate 12,159 of JAFTPJ010000148.1, read as the reverse complement.
GCAAAGAGAAGCATCATCCCGAAGATAAAATAGACGAAATATTTTTTGTTTTTTTCATTTCGGTTGATCTGATAGGAATTCAAACCGGTGAATACCGTCAGAAACAAAATCAAAAAATAACCCAGCAAAACAAATCTCCTTAAAAACAAAGTCGATCAACGACCCGAATCCTCGCCTCTGTACTTTATGATGCGTGCAGGTGCACCTGCAACAACCGCATAATCGGGTATGTCTTTCGTCACAACGGCATTGGCACCGATGATCACTTTTTTACCAATCGTAACGCCCGCAAGAATTGTCGCCTTTGCGCCAACCCATGTATCCTCCCCGATAGTAACAGGTTTATAGAACATTCCTTGACACTTGAATGGGATGTCTCTATCCGTCGTTACGTGTGATTCGGACATAATACTGACGCCGTGTGCAATAGAGCAATCGTCCCCGATCGTAACGCCGCCGGAAGCTTCAATATAAGACATCGGCTGGAAGGTCACATTGGATCCAACCCGCAAATTCTGCGGATTGCGCAAATATACATTTGAATAAACAGCAACCGCCTCACCGCAGGATTGTGCCACCGACTTCAACAGGACATATCGCATCCCCACACTGAAAAGTCCCTCACCTTTTTTGCGTTTGGTTAACATTTTAATACGCATCCCCTTTGGGAAGACACGAACAACCACACCCAAAAAACGGAACGCCCATTTCAGTTTTTGAAATTTATCTCTTCCGCGCACATACTGCTTTGCCATACATCAATCTCCTTTTCCAAGTTTTCGCTTCATTAAAAGCCCCGGTATCCATGCCAAACGGATCACTGCATTTTTCTTTTTGGGATATGTCCTATCTTTCATATATGCATATACCGCATTATACATAATCGCTGCCGTCACACGGGGCTTAATCCGCCTGCAAAGCTCGGTGCGTTGACCGTAAAAATCCAAAAAGCCTTTTGGATTTTTACGAATCAAGCGGTAATAATTATGCGTCAAGCCATCCTGCAAATATTCGCAAGCCATAACAGGATAACGGAACACCTTAAACACGTATTTGCAGTCCAGCTGATCCTGAAGCCAGCTTTCGGTAACAAATTTCTCCCCTTCGTATGTCGGGAATCGATAGGTCTTGATAATCTCGGATTTATACACCTGCACATACTCCGGCTCCACACCGTATTTATAACGAATATCAGTTTGCGTGGCGTAATCAACTCCATACGGAACGTCTTTCCCCTTCATCGGCAGTCCACTCGTATCGGAGCGTACAGCAAATACACCGCACACATCGGGGCGATCAAGAATCCCCTCACATTCCCGCAATATGATATCCACGGCATCCTCGAACAAATAATCATCGGAATCAAGACAAACCCAAAACGGTGTGCAAAGCGTTTCCAAGCCCAAATTGATTGCAGATGCCTTGCCACCATTCTCTTTCCTGCGGTAAGCGATTGCAATTTTCTTTTCGTTGATATAGGATTCGATCAGTTCTTTAGTCCCATCGGTAGAGCCATCATCCACAATTTGCCACACAAAATCTGTATTGCTTTGTGCAACCAGGCTTTGATAGCATTTTTTTAAATATTCCGCTCGATTATAGGTCGGTGTAAATACCGTTAAAGAATACATCCTATTCCTCCATTATAACAATCAATCAATCGCCTTCAATTTCTCAAATTCTCCACCGCCGTTCTTCTCGTACTCGTAAATTTTCGCGTCTACGAGGAAACGGTACCAGTAGCACTCGAGGAAGCAAAAAACAAGCCCTTCCTTGCCATCAAGAAAACCGCCGCGGAAGATGTAATTGTAAAGGAACCACGCCCATGCACGTAAATATCTCGGACATTTGTAGTAAAAGCCGAACTTCTTTTTTCTCTGCTTCAGAATCGCCTCATCGGTATTGATATCGGTAGAGGCACCGCGCGTAAAGTCGATGTAATCCTGCATCTCGCGCGTGGCGTACCAGTTGTAGCGCTTGATGTAGCTGTCCAGATCCTTGAAATCGTAGTGCAAAAACTTATGCTTCGTGCTGACCGAGAAGCCCTCGGAGATCACACTGTGCGCATCGCGTCTGCGATCCTCGATTCTGCCGCAGGAGCGCTTGAACATCATCATCTTTCGTTTGTTGCGCAGTCCGTGCTTCATGCATCTGCCGAGGAAAAAGAAATTCGCCTCGATGGTGATGCCGTTCATCTCCTCGTCCTTGTGCTTTTCGATCAAGCCCTCGATCTCCGCGTTCAACTCCTTCGGAAAACGCTCGTCCGCGTCAAGACGGATGATCCATTCGGTATCGATATCGCAATTGTCGATGCCCCAGTTGAACTGCTTCGCGTAATATTCAAATTCATGGAAATAAACGTCCGCGCCGTTTTCACGTGCCAGCTCCACGGTGCGGTCGGTGCTACCGCAGTCGATCACCACGCATCGCTTGGCAAAGTCCTTCATTGACAAAAGGCAATCGACGATATTTTTCTCCTCGTTCTTCGTCATGATAATGGCGGTTGCGTCAATCATTTCTCTGTCTCCTTAATCGATTCTTCCAACGTGTATTTTCTGTAATTCTCTTTGTACTCACTCAAACTCATATCGTACGACAGGCTTCCGAACGCCTTGTTGACCAAGCCCGTCGCCACGCTCATCAGCTTCAGCGCCCAGCCAAAACCGCCGATCAAGCGCACGCGCTTGCCGTTCGCCTCGGCGATCATGTGTACAAGCTCCGAGGTGTTGCTGTACTCGGCGTTTTGCGGATAGAACACACCCGCCTCCCGATTTTCGATCATCAGGCGAACGAACTCGCACAGATTGCCAATATAGAGCATCGAGCGCTCGTTCTTCACCCGCGGAAAAACCGGCATCCGCCTCGCCATTTTAGAGAGTGTCGGATAATTGCCGCGGCTTCCCTTTCCGTAGATCATCGGCGGGCGGAGAACGGTCACGCAAAAGTTGTCATCCTGCAAGGGAAGAATCCTCTTCTCTGCCTGTACCTTGCTGTCACCGTAGCAATTGGCGGGAGAGACGGGCGTATCGGCGGTGATGCGCTTTTGCTTGCCGATCGGCGCGCTGTCGCCGTATACGATCGCCGAGCTCATAAAAATGAACTGTCCGACGCCGTCCGTCTTCGCCTTACTCGCTGTCTCTGCCGTCAGATCGGTATTGACCGCGTAATACAGCTTTTCCCGCTCGGCACTGATCTTGCCGTTATCGGAATGCGCAATGCCCGCGACGTGGAAGATCGCATCGTAGCCCGTAAAGCTTTTCTCGCGCCACGTGCCGTCGATCATATCCACGGTATCGACCGTGTAACTGTCGGGGTAGTTTTTCTTGATGTATGCTTCAAACGACGTACCGATATAGCTGTCGGCACCCGTAATCAGAATCCGCTTCATTTTTCGATTTTTTGCTCCTCTTTACTCTCTGCGCTCTTTTGCGCCTCCTGCTTTTTCATCTCCCCTGTTCCGCCCTCGACGACGCCGTCGGATTTGAGCACCGAGAGGAAGGTGCCGAAAAAGCACTTGCAATCAAACAAAAAGCCCATGCGCTCCACGTACTCACCGTCGAGCCTTGCCTTGACCGCAATCTCCAGCTCGTCGCGTCCGTTGATCTGTGCCCACCCCGTCAAGCCGGGAACAACGTCGTTCGCGCCGTACTTGTCACGCTCCTCAATCAGGTCGTACTGATTCCAGAGCGCTGGGCGCGGACCGATGATGCTCATCTTTCCGCTAAAGATATTGAACAGCTGGGGGAGCTCGTCCAAGCTCGTCTTGCGCAAAAATCCGCCCACCCTTGTGATCCATTTTTTGGGATCACTCAATTCATGGGTCGGCGCGTCGTGAGGTGTATCTGTTCGCATGGTTCTGAATTTCAGGATGTAAAAATGCTTTTTGTGATATCCCACCCGTTTTTGCTTAAAAAACACGGGTCCCTTGGAATCGATTTTGATAGCGATGGCAATAATCAGCATCGGACTGGCGAGCACGATGATTCCCAGAAAGGACAGCACCAGATCGAGAACCCGTTTAAAAAAATGCTTGTACATATGCTCAATCTCCGTTTCCTTGATAAAATGTCCCGCAAGGGATATGTAACCCGGGTGAGATGATAGCATCGGTGTCAATAACACTGTTGCAATCGGCATGACAGCCATCCCCCAGCACGGCGTGATGTCGCAGGATCGCGCCGGCGGAAACGAGGCATCCCCGACCGAGCTTGCAGCCCGTCTGGATCACCGCCATCGGTTCAACAATGCAACCGACGTCGAGCGTCGCCTCGCGCGACACGCACGCACGCGCGGAAATGATTGAGGCAATGCAGTATCCGCACACCTCCAATTCACCGAGTAAGCGCAATCGAAGTTCAGAGTTGCCAAGCGCCACCGTGGCATGGGTGTACGTTCCTGCCAGACGAGAATAATCGGCAAGCACGCCGACCGTACCGTCACCGCCGCGATCGTCCAGAAAATCAATGCGCTCAAAGCGCGCCGATTCCTCGGCGATCTCACGTACAATGCGGCTGTACTGCCCCGCACCCAAAATCAACAATCGATCCATTATACTTCACTCCGTCATTCCAAAAAAATCCATAAATCGACATAATAATAGATTTTACTTTAATAGTATATCATATATATGTAATTTTGTCAATCCCTTTCTAAAATAAAAAGTAGGAAAAAACATGCAAGGCGCGCGTTCGGCACACTGTAAATTCCAAAATTCCCGCCTTTTTCCATCCGGCCGAGCGGACCAAAAAGAGCAGATTAATAATCATCACGCAATCCCGACGCTGACCTCATTGATTGATTTTATAGTGATAAACAGGGCAAGAGCAAGCTCAAAATCCCCTGCTCCTGCTTTATGTATTTACATAAATTTTTCTGTAATATCCAAGCAGTCTTTAAACAAACATACAAAAGTAAAGCGCTTGCAGTATAATTTTCTTAAACCGACAAATACTAACATCACAAATCAAAAAGCCAAGGAGATTTCTATATATGAAAGCCACAGGAATTGTAAGAAGAATCGACGATCTCGGACGCGTGGTGATCCCGAAGGAGATCCGACGCACCATGCGCATCCGCGAGGGCGACCCTCTTGAAATCTATACCGACCGTGAGGGAGAGGTCATTTTCAAAAAATACTCCCCCATCGGCGAGCTCGCCGCATTTGCTGCACAGTACGCCGAAACACTCCACAAAACCTGCTCCCTGTCGGTCGTAATCTGCGACCGTGACGCAGTGATCGCCTGCGCGGGTCTTCCCCGCCGTGACTATGCAGATAAGACTTTGTCGCAGGAATTGGAGCAGATTATCGAAAGCCGCTCGCTCTACGTCCACCGCGACGGCGAGACACCGATTCCCGTCCTATCCGAGGGCGGCGCTCATTTTGTCACCTGTGCCATGCCCATCATCAGTGAGGGCGACATTGCAGGATGCGTAGCATCGGTGTCCGAGCAACCGCTCGACGCTCGTCGTGACGTCCCGTCGGGCGAGGTGGAAAGCAAACTCATTCTGACCGCCGCAGGTTTTCTCGGACGGCAATTGGAAAGCTGAAAATCGATACCGCATATGCAAAAAAGAGGGGGCATTTCCCCTCTTTTTTCAATACGTGAAGCGTTTTTCGGGAGATTTCACGACCATACAGCCAAAAAAAAACACCGCAATTTTGCCTGTAAAACAGGAAAAAGCAGCAATTCCCACGCGCAAAAAAGCCTATTGCCGCTTTTTTACGCAGGGGCTGCGTCAATGACGCAGCCCCAAAACATCATTCACTTCAAACAATCACTTCTTGGTAACAGCAGTGATGTGCGTGTTAACAGCATTGTACCAGTACAGGAAGCCCTCAACGTCGATCACGTCGCCAGCCTTGAGCTCGCCGACAGCCTTGTAAACATCTGTATCGTCGCCGGTCAGGTAGTACTCAACACAGAAGTCGTACTCTGCCTCGCCCTTGGACAGCTTGACATAGATATCATCACCGGGCTGACCGTTCTTGTACTCGATGGAAACAACGGTCATATCGGTGAACTTCACCAGCTTGTTCTGATGCTTGATCAGATCATCGGTGCCAAGCAGAGAGGTTGCATCCATAGCGGTTGCCACCCACTTGTCGGTGGTGTCAACGATCTCGAAGGTAGAACCGGAGTCAACCTCGATCTCGCCTGCCCATTCGGTCTTGTTACCGGTCACCTTGATCTTGGTACCAACGGTCAGCTTTTCGTAGTCTGCCTCGGAGCAGGTCATCTCGTAAAGGAAGTATGCACCGTCACCGTCCTGCAGATACACGGTTGCCTTGTTGTCCCACCAAGACTGCTTTGCCTGAACAAAGCCCTCGATCACAACGGCATCACCCTTCTTTGCAGCGTCATACTGCGCATAGGTCATAACACCATCGGATTTTTTGTTGGGATCAACCTGTTCCTCAGGCTGGGTACATGCGACCATACCGAGCACGAACGTCAAAGCCAACACAATTGCCAATAATTTTTTCATTTTTTTGTCTCCTTTTTTTGAGTTATTGACTTACACTCACTATTATACTCATTTTTTTCCAAATGTCAATACTTCCGCGCTATTTTTTTCGTTTTTTTATCAATTCAACACCAAAATACATGCCGATAAGCACCCATATGCCTCCCAAAGCACACAACAGCACGACACTTTCGGCAGGCAACGCGCCGAATACCTTCTTCCCTGTCCCCACCGTTCCGGAGGTCGCGGAATCCAGATTGTACAGCGAAACCATCTTCCCATACAGCTGCTCCATGTATGCGTCGTCCACGGTTTGCTCTCTTTGAATCGACTTGGTGACCTCCTCGATCATCTGCCCCGCGGCGTTGCGAAGGTTTGCCGAGCCGTTGAAAACGGGAGTGATAAAGGTATTTTCGATATTGTCCAGCATCAGCTGTGTCGCTTCGAGCTTGACACGGTAGTACAGATCGTTATCCTCGCCGCTACGGGAGAGATAGTCGAGATATACCGCCGACTGCTGTGCCTTGGTCGTCACGGGAACATACCCCTCACTCTGCGCGTAACCGAGCTGGACGCTGTCGGTCAGAAGGAACTGCATGAAAATCCACGACGCCAGCACCTCGCCTTCGTCCTCCTTTGCAAAGAGACAGACCGATGGACCCTGCGAAATCATTTTCGGTTTTTCGGTATCGTACTGCGGAATCGCGCGAACGACCGTTTCAAATTCAACGATCTTGCTCCCGTCAATATCCGAAAAGGGCGCATCCGCTCCCATCCATCCCGCACCCGCGGTGGAGTCGATTGCAAAGATACACTGCCCCGCATTAAGGTAATTTGCGGGATAGCTTTCAATTTTAAAGGTAGAAAAGGCATCCGCACTCACCGCGTCGGCAACCGTGTACAGAATATCCTCGGTGTCGTCGTTGAAAATCAGCACCTCACCCTCATCGGTGGAATATTCCGCTCCCCTTTGTTTTAACATTTGAATCATCATATTGTCGGTCGACTTGTAGATGAACGGGATCATAACCTCCTGCCCGTTAACTTTATACTTGCCGTCCGCGTCCTTTTCTGCCGCCTTCTTCGAAACTTCGAAGATGAAGTCCCAAGTCAGTACATCGGGGACCGTGTAGCCTAACTTTTCGACGTATGTTTGATTAATATAACACGCCTCGGTGGATCGCATGAATGGGAGCGCGTACTGCACATCACCGATCTTGCCCTCCGCGAGAAATTCGGGAACAATCTCGTCGACAGTCGGTGCATCGAATGCGATCTCACTGCCGCCAAGTCCGTATTTTTCATCTGCCATCAGCACATCAAGCCCCACGACGGTATTCTTGCCCTCCTTATAGGTGGCAATATGGTCGGGATAGGTGATACAGACGTTCGGTGTGGTATTGGTCTGCAAATTGGTAATAACGTCGCGGTAAATACGCCCGTAATCGTTATACAGCTTGAGGTTGACGTGAATATTCGGATAAATCTCCTCGAAGTCCTCGATCGCCTGATGATAAACGGCGATCTGCACGTCGTTGGTATCGTTCTTTGCCCAGAACGTGATCTCGTACTCCTTGGAGGTATCAAAATCCGTCGGCACCTCGAAAGCCTCGTGCGAAACGCTTGCATGGCAGGATACCAGCGGCAGGAGCGTCAGCGCAAGCAGAAGACATACCGAAAGAAGTCTTTTGCAAACATTCATCCCTTGGTACCTCCTCTTGCAACACCCGCCATAATCTTTTTTCGGAACACGAGGAACAGCAAGACAAGCGGTGCGGAAATAACAACAACCGCCGCCATCATCGCGGGGATATTCTCACGTCCGAAGCCGCTCTCGCGGATCGCCTGAATCCCGTTGGACACCAGATAGTACGCCTCCTCATCGGTAATCAATCGCGGCCAGACGTAGGAGTTCCAGCACTCGATGACCTTGAGGATCGTGATGGTGATGACGGTGGGCTTGCAGATCGGAAGCATAACCTTCCACATGTACTTGAAATCTGACGTGCCGTCCACCTTTGCGGCAAGATACAGCTCCTCGGGCACCTGCGAAAAATTCTCCTTCAACAGATACACGTAGAACACCGACATCACCGACGGCAAAATCAGTCCCATAAAGGTATTGCGCATGTCGAGATTGGTAACGGTGACGTAATTGGTGATAATCACCAGCTCGTTCGGGATCATCATCAGCGCAAGAAACAGCGTGAACACGAGATTCTTTCCCTTAAAATCAATGCGCGCAAAAGCATACGCCGCGGGGATGATCACCACGAGCATGATCGCCGTCGTGGCGAGCGTGAAGATCAGCGTGTTCACAAAATAGTCCGCCAGCGGCACCTTGGAAAAGGCGTCAATAAAGTTCTGCACGGTGGGATTGGTTACAATGAAGCTCGGCACGCTCTCGGCGTTGTACGCGCCGTATTCCTTGAGCGAGGTGAGAATCATCCAGTAGAATGGGAACAGCACGAGCACCCCCCACAGCGTCAGCATGCCGTACACCAGCATGTTTCTGACGGTGTGTCTGCGCTTCAACCGCGCCTCCGCCTTGGCAAAATCCAATTGCTTATCCATGGCACTCCCCTCCTCAATAATGCACGTGCTTGCGGCTGACCAGCAGGTTGATGCAGGTGATGGTCAGCACGATCGCAAACAGAATGATCGCCGCCGCAGAGGCATAGGAGGGGTATCCCCCACCTTCGCCGTACAGACGGTCGTAAATATAACCGACGATGGTATTCATTTCGGCAACGTTTAGCTCGGTACCGAACAGCGCCACAGCATCATTATACGCCTTGAATGCACCGATAAAGCCCGTGATAACGAGATAAAAGAGTGTCGGCGAGATCATCGGAAGCGTGATTTTGCGAAAGATGCGAAAGGAAGATGTGCCATCCAGACGTGCTGCGTTGTAGTAGTCCTCTCTGACCGACGCCAGAGCTCCCGTCAGCACGAGAATCTTGAACGGCATAACCACCCATACCGTGTAGATGCACAGCACCAGCATCTTTGCCCAATACGGTCCGCCGATGAAGTCGATCGGCGAGATACCGAACATCCCCAGAAAAATGTTGACCAGTCCATCGGTGTACGCCGTCGGCTTGAACAGAATCATAAAAACGATACCGACCGCCAACGTATTGGTAACGTACGGCAGAAAATAGACGGTCTGGAACAGATTGCGGAGCTTTTTGATCGATGCAAGCCCCACGGAGATGCCGAGTGCCAGTAGTGTGGACAGCGGCACGGTGATGAATACTAAAATCAGGGTGTTTTTGAGCGCCTGCAAAAAATACGGATCGTGCAGAACGTACTCGTAATTGTAAAGACCGATGCCAAAGGATGTACCGGATGCCGAGTTATAGCCCTCCTCAAAGGAGTAGATAAACACGTCGATCAGAGGATACACCATGAACACGCCCAGAAACAGGATTGCGGGCAACAGATACAGCCATCCCTTTAAATTCTTTTTCTCCATAGCAAAGCCTCCGTGTTCACTCCGACAGTTTCTTTTCTACCGCTCGGCGAAACAGCCCTGTTGCATCCTTGGTAAAGGGAATGCTCTGCTCGCTTCTGCGGTCGAACAAGAAGGTCTTGGAGGGCTTGAGTGAGAAGCACACACTTTGCGCGGAGATATCAAGCCTTGTCTCGGCACTGACGATCGCACGCACCGTGGCATTCTGCGAGGACGGATGAGCGGAAACGATGCTCACGTCACGTCCCATAATCTCCACGCCCGACAGGGCACAGGAAAGCGTACCGTGCTCGTCCGGGATAAAGCCTTCGGGGCGAACACCGACGTATACATCGCCGTCGCAAGCACCGTCGACGGCCATAATCTCCTCGCCGCCGATGGAAAGCTTGCCACCTCTGACCGTCCCCTCAAAGACGTTGATCGGAGGCGTTCCGAGGAACTTCGCGACGAACAGGTTGGCGGGCTCGTCGTATACCTCCTGCGGCGCGCCGATCTGCTGTACGACGCCATCCTTCATCACGACGATCATGTCCGAAATGCTCATAGCCTCGTCCTGGTCGTGCGTGACGAATACGGTGGTAATACCCGTTTCCTTCTGAATGCGCTTGATCTCCTCGCGCGTCTGTAAGCGGAGTCTCGCGTCCAGATTGGACAGCGGCTCGTCAAGAAGCAACACGCGTGGCATCTTGACCAGCGCTCTTGCGATCGCAACGCGCTGCTGCTGACCGCCCGAAAGCTCGGAAGGCTTGCGATCCATCAGTCCGTCGATCTGCACCAGATGCGCAATCTCGTACGCTCGTCGTTCGCGCTCCTTGCGCGACAGCTTTTCCTTCCCCTTGAGGTTTTCCAGCGGAAAGGTGATATTCTGCAGCACGGTCAGATGCGGATAGAGCGCATAATTCTGGAATACCAACCCCACACCGCGATGTTCCGGTGCGAGATTCGTCACGTCCTCGTCACCGAAGTAAATCTTTCCCTCGGTGGGCGCGGCAAGACCGCTGATAAGATTGAGCGTGGTACTCTTGCCGCATCCGGAGGGACCGAGCAAACCGATCAACTTGCCGTCGGGGAACTCGAAGGTAAAGCTGTTGACCGCAACGACATCTTGGTCCGATTTTTTGTTTCTATTCGGGAATTTCTTTGTCAGATGATCCAGTACGATTTTCATTTCTTACGTCCTTTCGGAATGAAAATAAAATGATTATTTTATATTATAACACACAAATGAACGTTTGACAAGATACTTGCGAAAGTTTTGTTTTTTGGGAGAAACTTTTTGAAAAAAGTTCTCCCAAGCCCTCTTCAAAACTTTTACAGAACAAGTATTGACTACCTCCACGAATCATAGGTCAGATGAGGGAAGGCAGGAGGCTATTTTTTCTCCCTCACGGAGGGATGCTTGATTAAGGAGGCAGGCTCGCAAAACAATCTGACATCCGTCGACTTGCCTCAGGCAATCTCACGGCAGCTTGCCGCCTTCACTCCCCATAGAGCGCCATAAAAGAGCGCCGACATCTATCAAATAATCTCGGGTAGGTGAGACCATCGCTCGTCGGTATGTCTCTGTTCCCCATGAAATGAGGAGAGAGGAGAACTTTTCAACAGTTTCTCCTCTCCCAAGTTTTTTCTGCTCAATTCTCCTCTGCACGCTCGACAAGGCGCCCCCTGGAAAAGCCGACACGATGATAATAAACGGTCAGTAATACCGTCGCCAGCAGCCATCCGGCGGGATACGCCAAGCCCGTGATCACCATGCGCGCGTGCTCGGTAACCGTCATAACACTCGTCAGATACGGAATGAGAAACGTGCTGACCAGATACAGCACCGCCTGGCGAAACACCACAAAGGAGGACAGCATGATAATCATCGGTGCGCGGCTGTTTCCGCTTCCGCGAAGCGCACCCGCGTAAATCTGATTGAAACAGCAAAGCAAGTAGAACGGTGTATTGAAACGTAAAAACAGCGCACCAATCTCAATGACCGACGCCTTGCCGTTAAAGAACGACACCAACCCCGGAGCAAACAGCATCACAGGAAGCATCAGAATCAACGTCGACGAAATACCGAGTATCAGCGCCATCCGAACGCCGCGCTTGGCGCGCACGGTCTGCCCACTGCCCAGATTCTGTGCCACAAAGGTCGTGGACGACAGCGCGATTGACTGCATCGGCAACAGCACCAGCTGATCGATCTTGGTGTACGCCGTCCAACCAGACAT